>JAFGXA010000001.1 GCA_016936855.1 Gammaproteobacteria bacterium
AAAAACCCTGTCAAGAACTTTATGCGGAAAAATGAAAATTATCTGAAAATAACTTCAGAAAAATGTTTTTCGCGTAAGTCCTGTTAATGCCAAATTCTTTATCTGTGACAGATTTTGCCAAAACCTCAGCATGCTGTTGCTCTTGCTGTCGAAACCAATGATGAATTTTAGCTCTAGCTCGCGAAGTTCTAACAAAACCATTTTCTTCATTGAGCCAATCACGGCTGGGACGCTCTTCCTTCTTGGTCAAGATCTCTACTTTGTCACCATTTTTCAAAACATGCCCTAGCGCTGTAATAACACCATTTACTTTGGCCCCTCTATAACGATTCCCAATAGAGGTATGAATATGATAAGCAAAATCTAGCGGTGTTGCGCCATACGGCAGGTCAATAACTTCGTTTTGTGGAGTAAAAACATATACTCTTTCATCAAATACTTTACCAACATCCTCTACAACTTCATCACTACCAGCTACTTCTTGTTGCCACGCGGCTACCTGACGCAGCCAAGCAACCTTATTTTCCAAAAGGCTATCTTGCTGCCCGCCTTCTTTATAAACCCAGTGCGCCGCCGCACCCAATTCTGCTTCATCATGCATCTGAAAGGTGCGAATTTGTATTTCAACTGCCCTGGAATCAGGACCAAAAATAGCCGTATGAATAGAACGATAACCATTTGCTTTTGGGGTTGCGATATAATCGTCAAATTCCTGTGGAATATACTGCCAGGCAGAATGCACCGCACTCAAAACCTTATAGCAATCATTGATCGTCGGCACCAACACACGCAAGGCCAAACTATCATAAATCTCGGCAAAACTAACATTTTTACGCTGCATTTTTCGATAAATACTATAAATGTGTTTAGGTCGTCCATAAACTTTACATTTATTGATTCTAAGCCCTGCAATCAATTCTTCTAAATGCGCTACCATGTCTTTTATATAGCATTCACGATCAACTCGACGCTGGTTAATTGCGCTAGAAAGCTCGCGATATTTTTCACCATCTAAATAACGAAACGACCAATCTTCTAGTTCCCACTTAATCGCGCCAATACCCAATCGATTGGCCAATGGAGCGTAAATGGCGGCGGTTTCTTTAGCCAGCTCCAGGCGCACATCATCACTCAGCTTTTTAGCAGAACGCATCAGATAAACTTGTTCGGCGAGTTTAATCAAAACTGCCCGCGTATCTGTTATCATAGCTAGCAACATTTTTCGGATTACATCAACCTTGTGATGCTGATGACCATGATGAGCAACAGCCGCGTACAAGTCTCTAACACCATCCATTTGTACAGCATGCTCAACCAACTTTGCAGGCCCTTCACCATATTGTTCGGCGCAATCAACAAGATCAAAGTCAGTGGTTTTAACAACAGGATATAAAATAGCAGCCAAAATGGTTTCCCTATCTACATCTAAATCCGCCAATATTTCTACCATTTCAAGACTATAAGGCAAAACCCCGACGAGCTCCGACAAAGAAAGCGCCCTTTTTGCAAGCTCTCCTTCGAGTAAATTATGTTGTTTCGCAATCTTCAGCATTAACCATCAGCCTCTCGATTTCATCAACATCCTTTGGGACAGCGCTAGTCAATATCTCATAACCAGATTCTGTAACCAATACATCATCTTCAATTCTGACTCCAATATTCCACCACTTAGGATCAACGCCATCTATTGATTCTCTAATATAAATTCCAGGCTCTACAGTTAACACCATCCCAGGCTTCAACTCTCTCCAATCACCTTCAGAGAAGTAAGACCCAACATCGTGTGAATCTATTCCCAACCAGTGGCCAATATTATGCATATAAAATTGCTCATAAGCTTTGCTTTCAATAAGGTCTTTTAAATCTCCATGCAAAATTCCAAGTTTCAACAGTTCTGCGGTTGTAGATTCAATTGCCAATTCTTGTAATTCACTATATCTAACGCCGGGTTTTACTGCATCAATAACCCGCAATTGTGTTGCCAATACAGCCTGATAAACGGCCTTTTGCACATCCGTAAAACGCCCGTTTACAGGATAAGTCCTGGTAATATCAGCAGCATACATTTGATATTCAACACCAGTATCTACCAACAACAATTCTCCATCATGTAACTTCTTGTTGTTTTTATTGTAGTGCAAAGTACAAGCATTTGCACCAGATGCAACAATAGTGTCAAAAGCAACTGACACACCACCATTACGTATATAGTGATAACGTAATTCCGCTTCTAATTCGTATTCATACTTACCAGGAGCGCAGCTCTGCATGGTTTTTTTCTGAGCTTCAGCTGTAATTGCAGCGGCCCGACGCATGATATCAATTTCTGACTCACTCTTAATAAGGCGCATTTCTGCAAGTAATTCATCAACATTTACAAATTCTTGCGGCACATTCACGCCTTTTCTCGACATTCCAGATATACTATTTAGCCATAAATCAAACCTAACCGCCGGCAAAAAACCATGCGGAGCATTGAAATAGATTCTTTTCTTGTTTTTTAAGAAGCTTGGCAACAATTCGTCAGCCACCTCAATTGAGTATGCTTGATCTGCGCCATAATCACTTACAGCCGCCTTCGTCCCTATAAAATCCCCTAACCAAACAGCATGTTCAGGATCATGCTCCTGACAAAATAATATATATTCACCGGTATCTGGTAAAAGCAACGCAATAGCATTTTCCTCATCAAACCCCGTCATATAATAAAAGTTACTGTCCTGTCTAAATGGATAATAGTTGTCCCCATTACGCATTGATTGGCTCGCTGAAAACAAAATGATTACACTATCTTTACTAACGCTATTTAATAAAATTTCTCTTCTATTTAAAATATCCTTTCGAACTTTCATAACATTACAATACCTTGTTAATTTGAATTCACAAAAGCTTATTGCTATTTGCATGACATCATACTAAACTAAATTGGATTTTTAGCAAACAGCAAATTGGGCTCTACAGGCATGAATGAAGTAAAGTTGGCTAACCTTAAATTGCAAGTGGAACATCTACTTAGCTCCTATAATAACATCTGCGCCGAAAATAAATTATTGAGAACAAAATTAAGCAAAGTTACTCAAGAACGCGCTGTTCTCCTTGATAAAATTGAAGTGACGCGCAAACAAGTACGCACGGTAATCGAAAAAATTAAAGAACATTTATAATAAGGATATAATTATTATGATGGATAACAAACAAAACGTAACTGTCACGATCATGGATCGCGACTTTGCCATAAAGTGTCATAAAGAAGAAATAAAACAGCTGCACGATAGCGCATCATACGTGGACAATATAATGCGCAAGATGGTAAGCGGCGATAAAGTCATAAATGTAGACTCTCTTTGGGCTGTCACAACTCTCAACATAGCCAGCGAGTTATTAGATCAGAAAAAGTTCCACGACAATAGCAATAAATCTATCAATGACGAATTACAATGTTTGCAAAGCAAGATAGAACAAGCTCTGAACAACAAATAGCGTATCGCTTTTTATATGAATCATGCTATAATATCTCGGTCTCTGTGATATTTGCTTGCAGGTTCATTATTTTTGAATCTATATCAACTAGTATCGGGATGCTAATAGAGTTTATTGTGTGCTATGTCTACCTCTGAGTAGAAAGCCTAATGTAGACCGGCGCCTCCCACTTGAACCAAATTCGGTTCAAATAAGAACTTGCGGCGGTATCATGGAGCAATAAGCTTAGTCCTCAATAATCACCTCTGGAACCATTTGCGCAGAATTCTTCATAAGATATCCTATAGAACAATTATCTTCCACATATGAAACAAAATTTGTAATTTCATGCTCTGGATTAGCTGCTTTAATAAAAAACCTAGTTCTAATTTCATCTATATGAGGAATCTTACCGGGGTCTTCACAAGCCCCCTCCTCTAACGTTGCCTCTAACTCAATACGGATACTAATCAAATTAATATTGCGCGATTTTGCCTGTAATTTTGCCACAATAAGTTGGCAGCCTCCCAAAGCGCTCAAGGTTGCTTCTATAGGATTCATCCCTTCCGTTTCCAAATCAATTGGTTTAACTTCGTCAAGCACAAATGAATGACCATGAGAGCTACATTTTACCACCATATCTTCCGTAAGCTTCACAGTAGCCTTAAACAACATAGACATAATCAACACTCCTTTCCTTATTAACAAATATAAACAGTCATTAAATCACAAAATTAAAATTACAACTAGGTAGGGCTATTCCGAATACCCCAAATCTTTTAGCATGCGCTCATCATCTGTCCAACCAGTTTTTACTTTTACCCATAGTTGCAAATATACCTTTTTTCCTAGTAATTTTTCTATATCTTTCCTGGCGCTGCTACCAATTAACTTTAGCTTCTCGCCTTTCTTACCAATAATAATCACTTTTTGCCCTGAACGCTCCACATAAATAACCGCAGCAATATGCACTATTTTTTCATCTTCTTTAAATAATTCCACCTCAACCGTAACCTCATATGGAACCTCTTTACCCAAAAGGCGCATCAATTTTTCTCGAATAATTTCCGACACTAAAAATCTATCATTACGATCAGTCAGTTGATCCTCGTCAAAATAAAAATCTTTCTCAGGAAGTAATTCTGATATCTCTTTCTCTAAGTCATCCACACCTCGTCCATTCTTAGCAGAAATCGGCACTAAAGCTGCAAATTGATACTTACTAGACAGATCTTGCATGGTAGGCAATAATTTCTTTTTATCTTTTAGTTGATCTGTTTTATTAAGTGCCAAAATAACAGGTCTAGAAAACTTACTAATTGCTGATAGAACCCTAGCATCATCCTCGCTCCAACGATAGAAATCCACCACAAACACCACGATATCCACATCTTCCAGCGCACTTAAAGCCGCGCGATTAATTATACGATGCAGCTTTTTTCTTCTACCGCTATGCAACCCAGGTGTATCAACATAAACAGCTTGAATATTTTTTTCGGTTTTTATCCCTAAAATCTTATGTCGCGTAGTTTGAGCTTTGCGCGAAGTTATACTCAGTTTAAAATCAAGAATTTTATTCAACAGGGTTGATTTACCAACATTTGGTCTACCAACTATTGCAACCAAACCACACTTATTTTTCATTTTCGAAATCTTTCAATTTTTGTAAAAAATTTTCAGCCGCAATTTGCTCGGCCTTACGCCTACTAGGGCCCGCGCCTTCCGTTGCAAAATCAATACCAAACACAGAACACTTTACATAAAATGTCTGTTCATGAATTTTCCCTTCGGTATTTATTATTTCATAAACCGGTAAATCTTTTTTGATGGCTTGCAGATACTCTTGCAACTCGGATTTTGGATCCTTAATACGGTCTAAACTCAATGTCGCAAGCTTCTGTTCATACCAATTTAAAATAATTTTTTCACAAGCAAAAATACCATCATCCAAATAAATAGCGCCAATTAAAGCTTCAACAGCATTAGCTAAAATCGAAGGCCTAGAGTGACCGCCGCTTTTTCGCTCCCCTATTCCAAGCTGTAAATATTCACCTAAATCGAAATAACCAGCCAATTCTTCTAAGGCATCCCTTTTTACTAAATTAGAACGTAGCCTGCTTAAAGTTCCCTCTCTTTCATGTGGATATTTACGAAACAAGGCGGCGGCAATAACGAAGTTTAAAATTGCATCCCCCAAAAACTCCATACGTTCATTACTGGTTTTACCAACACTACGATGCCGAAGCGCTACTTCCAATAACTTAGTATCCTTAAATATATAACCAATTTTCTTTTCTAAAGTCTTCATCACTTAATCAACTTGCCAATACGATGCCAACGCACTTTATCCTGAACATCATTCCAACTAAACCAAATAGCAAAAGCTTTTCCTACTAAATTTTGTTCAGGCACAAACCCCCAATAGCGACTATCATCACTAGCATCTCTGTTATCTCCCATCATAAAGTAATGCCCCTTAGGCACAATTGTATCAACGCTACCTGTGTATCCACCAATTTTCCACTGAAATATGTCGTGCTTAACACCCAAAAGATTTTCTTGTTCTTTATTTACAGGAATAGCCATCGCACCCGGTTCTACATCTAAGGCAGTGCCGATTTTTTTAACTGAAATAATTTTACCATTCACTCTTAGAATCTTATTACGATAAACAATATGGTCTCCAGGAAGGCCTATTACTCTTTTAATATAAATTTGTGATGGATCTAATGGATATCTAAAAAGAGCAATATCCCCCCTCTTAGGTTCTCCAATTGATAATATTTTGTAATGCAAAACTGGTAAGCGCAAACCATAAGCAAACTGATTAACCGCAATAAAATCTCCCGGTAAAATTGTTGGTTCCAAAGACCCAGTTGGAACATGATATGGTTGTATCAAAAAAGACCTGATGAATAATACTGCCAATAAAATTGGAAAAAAGGATCTGGCATATTCAATAATCATACCAGGTTTTTCGATATGTTTTGCTTTACGTTTCTTTACAAAGAATAATACATCTATCAAATAAATTACACCGCTTAGCAAAACCAAGGAGGTTAAAATTAATGGGAAATCTACACTTAAGTTCATTTACTAATCTCCAATTTTTAATACAGCAAGAAATGCCTCTTGTGGCACCTCTACCTTTCCAATACGCTTCATCTTCTTTTTACCAGCTTTCTGCTTTTCAAGCAATTTTCTCTTACGGGTAACATCACCCCCATAACATTTAGCTGTAACATTTTTCCGATAAGCACGCACTGTACTTCTTGCAATAATCTTACCACCAATAGCAGCTTGAATTGGCACCTCAAACATCTGTCTTGGAATTAACTCTTTTAATTTCGCTACAAGTTCGCGTCCACGATAAAAAGCTTTATCACGATGCACAATCAACGCTAAGGCGTCCACCTTATCGCCACCAATTAGCACATCAAGCTTTAAAAGATCAGCCTCTTCAAAACGAATAAAACTGTAATCGAGCGACGCATACCCACGACTTACTGACTTCAAACGATCAAAAAAATCCAAAACAATCTCATTCATTGGTAAATCATAGGTCAAGGATACCTGAGACCCAACGTAGTGCATGCCAATCTGTACTCCTCGCCTCTCTAAACATAACTGCATCACAACACCAATGTAATCCTTTGGTAAAAGCATATTGGCTCTAGCTATAGGCTCCCTAATTTCGCTGATACTCCCGGGATCTGGCAAATGTGATGGGTTCTCAACGCTAATAATTTCACCATTTTTTTGCAATACTTCATAGATTACAGTTGGTGCAGTGGTAATTAGCCCTAAATTGTATTCTCGCTGTAGCCTCTCTTGCACAATTTCCATATGCAACATACCTAAAAAACCACAACGAAAACCAAACCCCAAAGCATCAGATGTTTCCGGTTCATATACCAAAGACGCATCATTAAGTCGCAATTTAGCTAAAGCTTCTCTAAAAGCCTCAAAATCGTCTGCACTAATGGGATAAATGCCGGCATAAACTTGGGCTTGAACCTTCTTGAAACCAGGAAGTGGGTGTGCCGCTAATTGTTTGGTGTGTGTCAAAGTATCCCCTACCGGCGCACCAAAAATATCCTTTATACCCGCGATAACAAAACCAACCTCTCCAGATTTTAAAGATTCAGTTACCTTGCGCTTTGGCGTAAAAACCCCAACATCATCCACAAAATGATCTCGACCATTACTCATTACTCGAATTTTATCGCCCTTTTTTAGCGTCCCGTTTTTAATTCTAACCAAAGAAACAACGCCCAAGTAACTATCAAACCAAGAATCAATAATTAAGGCCTGTAATGGTGAAGTATTATCACCCTTTGGTGGTGGCACTTTTTCAATTAAGGTTTCTAAAAGTTCATCAACGCCAACACCGCTTTTGGCGCTTACCTCTACAGCATTTTGCGCCTCTATACCAATAATTTCTTCAATCTCTTGCTTTACTCTATTAGGCTCAGCTTGCGGCAAATCAATTTTATTGAGAACCGGAATAACCTCTAAGCCTTGCTCCACCGCCATATAACAAACAGCTACAGTTTGTGCCTCAACACCTTGTGCTGCATCAACCAATAATAAAGCACCATCGCAAGCTGCAAGAGAACGCGAAACCTCATAAGAAAAATCCACGTGTCCTGGCGTATCAATAAAGTTTAGCTCATAAACCTCACCGTCTCTCGCCCTATAGTGTAAAGTCACGCTCTGTGCTTTAATAGTAATACCGCGTTCGCGCTCAATATCCATGCTATCTAGCACTTGATCTGCCATTTCTCTGTCGCTCAGACCGCCACAGAGCTGAATCAAGCGATCGGATAATGTCGACTTCCCGTGATCGATGTGGGCAATAATGGAAAAATTACGAATATTTTGCTGCTTAATCATAGGGGCGTAATCTTAGAACAACTTGGCCTCAATAGCTATACGCCTTAACCTATGTAGTTCATTTTTTATTTCTACACCGGATTTTGTTCGGGATACATCTTTGCCGTTAATATTAGATACCACTTCAAACAGGCGTTTATAGTTTTGAATTTTTTCTTTCGGCAATTTATTAAAAACAACACAGACTGATAACAAATCATTTAATCTTTTGGGCCTTCTGAAAGCATCGATTTTCTCAAAAAAACATAAAATTTCTTCAGCAGAGCGCGAATTTTCATCAAAAATAAAACCACAATAAGTTGAGCTCAAAAGAGCTAAATCCAAATATTCTCTTGGTATATTTAGTTTTTTAGCAAAACCTTTTATTTCCGATATGGATAAATTGTTTAACAAAGCAGCAAAACGAACCCTTGGATCTTTACTTTTTTTGACGGCATTATTTAACAGTTTAATTGCCAAATTAAATCGTTTTTCAATAGATGGAAATAATATAGACAACGCTCCACACTCTTTTAAAACCTCAAAAAATCTATTAGGCTTTGCACATTCAAGAGCCCTTTTTGTTTCTTGCCAAACCCTTTCCGGCACCAGTGCATCAACCTCTCCCGCCTTTACCATTTCCTGCATGAGGATAAAGGTTGATTCATCAATGGTGAATTCTGGTAAAAAGGCAGCAAACCTGGCTAACCGCAAAATACGCACGGGGTCTTCACGAAAAGCAGCTGAAACATGTTTTAAGCATTTGCGATCTAAATCATTTTTGCCATTAAATGGATCAATCAGATTACCATCTTCATCTTGGGCCATAGCATTAATGGTCAAATCCCGTCTTGCTAAATCCTGTTCTAAAGTAACGCTTGGTTCTGCATGAAAGACAAAACCATGATAACCGGCAGCCACTTTGCGCTCTGTACGAGCCAAAGCATATTCTTCATAAGTTTCAGGATGCAAAAAAACGGGGAAATCTTTACCTACTGCTTTAAAACCAAGACGCAGCATTTCATCTACCGTAGCGCCAACCACCACAAAATCACGCTCTCTAACCTTAAGCCCTAATAGCTTATCTCTTATGGCGCCACCGACTAAATATATCTTCACTTAAACTTATGTCGGAATATGAATAGTTAAATTAATGCCTATAAAATCAATCTTTCGTATATCACCGATTCTAATATATCTTGTCCAAGACGCTGAAGTAGAAAAGTATTTAAAAAACTGAAAACCTAGTCCCATAGCGGCAACCGGCATCAATTTGTGCGAGTGATTATAGTAAGAACCAACTTTAATTTTCTGACACATATTAGCCACACCAGCCTTAATAAAAGCAAAAAATGGTTTATGCAAATATGTTGTCATTGATCCCATAACATCATACTCATATTGTTTAAATGTTTTAGAACGACCTAAAGAGGCATAACCAGCCTCTAGAGCTATGTTTTTATTAAATTGATAACCTGCAAAACCACGAACGCCACGCCAACCACTGTGACTAAAATGATTTTTAGGATTTACAAAAGCAGATGTGCCACCAAAGAAAACACCTCGGTTTAAATTAGCGAAAGCCACAGCTGGTAACAACAAAAACACTAACATCAATTTTTTCATATTTATTCCCTATTCTGTTTCAATTCAGCTAATTTTGCTTCAATACGCTGATTGGCGGTTTTAATATATTGGGCGCATGGCACAATAGGACGAGACAGCTTTTCCTCTGTTTTAGAGGATAATTTACCATCTCTCACTATTTCTTCTCCAGCATGTTGCAATAGTTTTTTATACTTTGCAATAAGTGGTCGCAATAATGGACTATCCACACTAAGTAAAGGACCCTGACTGCGATATATTTCAGCAAGTACTTTACTTTGGCAGTTACGAGCAACCCTTTGAAATAACAGGTGCAAAACCTGAAACTGGCTTTGCTCTGGAAAACCACAATTTGACATTACCACTATATCTGCGCTTTTTTTATTGGAAAGAGACGCATGCACGCTCTCTCCATTTTCATCCTGCCTCAAGCGTGGATCAGCCCTCGAAACAGTACGATCCATAAAGTTTTTCATCATACCTGATATATTGTCAAAATAGAGTGGTGTTGCAAATACTATGACATCAGCTCCTTCAATCTTATCTAGCAATTGACTCATATCATCTTTAATCACACATTTACCAGGAGTTACAAACCAGCAACTAAAACAACCAAGACAAGGCTTTATTTCATGTTTTGAGAGAAAAATTTGCTCGGCATCAGCTCCCGCTTTTTTAACGCCATCTAAAAAGGCTTCCACCATAATACAAGTATTACTTTTAGGCCCCTTGGGACTACTATTAATTGCTACAATTTTCATAGATTAGAATTTTACGCTAAATCATCTATAATGGTAAAGACGCTATATTGGAGATATAAAAAAACTTAACAAATTTCATATAAAACCATTATCATTAACTTTTGCTCTAGCAACATAATCGAGGATTAGATAAATGTTTAGCCGTATATTTTTAGTTTTATTATCAATTACCGCTATAAGCCTACCTGCTGTAGCAGCACGGCGTGTAGCACATAAACTTTGTACTTCACCAAATTATGAGTGTATAAAAGTAAAAAAGGGGGACAGTTGGCAAAAACTGTGGCCAGACCCAAGAGTACGTCGTATTGTAATGCGTTTAAACCGCATGAATACCAACTTAGTGCGTGGTATGCGCATTGTGGTTCCAGTTAGTTTAAATAATATAACTCATATGGATATATCCCCCATGCCATATAGCGTTCACCCATATGGACAAAGAGTTGTGGTTGTTAATATGAGCGAACAAGCCTTCGGAGCCTATGATAGTAATGGCTACCTGGTTCACTGGGGACCAATATCTGGCGGTAAAGGTTTTTGCCATGACATTCAAAAACGTTGCAATACACCACGTGGTTCCTATCGGGTCTTCAGAAAAGGAACAGAGATGTGTGAGTCGAAAAAATTCCCTGTACCAGATGGTGGCGCTCCAATGCCATACTGTATGTACTTCAAAGGTGGTTTTGCTATGCATGCTGGAGATTTACCAGGATATCACGCCAGCCATGGCTGCGTAAGAATGTTTTACGAAGATGCTGAATGGCTCAACAAACACTTTTTAAACAAAGGTAAGGGTGGCACTAAGGTTATTGTGCAATAACTGTGGATAAGTTGTGGATAAAATATCACCTTATTGATTCTGTGGATAAGTTGATGGTTTATATACAGCTTATCCACAACAAATAAACAAGTTTTACATTGTTTATTTTCGTATAATCATTTGATTTACAATATTTTTATATAGTTTTCCACAAAAAAACAGCTACTTAATAATAATAATAATCTTATTAATAATATTTTATTGATTTTAATAACGTTATTATGTACTATGTGCGACCTTTGAATGAGATAGACCTATGAAAAGAACATTTCAACCAAGCAATTTAAAGAGAAAGAGAACCCACGGCTTTAGAGCTAGAATGGCTACCAAAAACGGTAGAAAGGTTCTTAAGGCTCGTCGTGCTAAGGGGCGCAAAAGACTTACTGTCTAACTTTAAGGCAGATGTCTTTTTTATTTAAACGTCAACAACGTCTTACACCCAGTGCTTCTTTTAAGCACGTTTTTCAGCGTGGAATAAGGGTTAGACACTCCCTATTTTCCTGTGCCTTTGTTTATAATGAGTTAACTTATTCCAGAATTGGTATTGTTATTGCTAAGCGTAATGTGAAACGTGCCGTAGCTCGAAACCGAATCAAAAGAATTGCAAGAGAAGTATTTAGGCATAATAGTGTTTTAAAAGAGATCAATGTTGATTTGATTGTTGTTGCTTATAAAGGGGCAGACCAGCTCGATAACTGTGAGGTTAGAGAATGTTTAGAAATATTATTGAAAAAACTTCAAAAGCGCCTCGAAAAATAGTGGTTGTATTAATAACAGCTTACGGGTATTTTATCAGCCCTATCTTAAAACCAAGATGCCGATTTATTCCAACTTGCTCTGAATATGGTAAAGAAGCAATCATTAAGTTTGGGGTTGTAAAAGGTGGATGGTTATTATTAAAAAGATTATTAAAATGTCACCCTTTATGTAAAGGTGGTGTTGATTTAGTACCAGATAAAAATAAGAGAGATTCTGATGGATAACAAAAAACTTTTTTTATATGCACTATTAGGTTTGATCGTTTTTTCACTGTGGAATGCATGGCACGGTGAACACTCCCAAACACAGGTTAATAAAACAGCGCCAGCTCAAGAAGTAACTCAAAAAGCAATAAAAAACAATAATGATATCAGCGTTTCATCTGTTCCTGAAAATAGGATGATTAAAATTAAAACAGATGTTTTGGCATTGGAAGTTGATAAATTAAATGGTTCTATAGTTGGCGCACAATTACTTAAATATGCCAAAAAATTAGGCGATCATGATCATTATGTTCAAATACTATCCAGCAATAAAAGTAATTTTTACGTTGTTAAAAATTACTTAAATATAAATGGAAAAAAACAAAAAATAATTTTTTCATCAAATCATGATAAATATTTTTTAAGTGGTAATAAAAACAAGTTGGTTGTTAATCTTTATTGGCGTAGTCATGGTGTAAAAATAACCAAAAGCTTTACTTTTTATAAGGGATCGTATGCTGTTGGAGTTGACTATAACATTAATAATGCATCAGGAAAAACACTTGCAGGAATTTTATCAGCAGAAATAGAGCGAGCTAAACCAAGTAAAAAAACTGGTTTGTTTGGAATGCATTCTTATAACGGAGCTGCTATATCATCAAAGGATATTCCATATCAAAAAGTTACTTTTGATGATATGGATAAAACCGAATTGGACAAGGTTGTAAAAGGTGGGTGGGTTGCTATGCAGCAACGTTATTTTGTAACAGCTTGGGTCCCTGGTCAAAACATGGCTAATAGGTATTTTTCTAGAAAGAAACAAGATATATATGGCATTGGGGCTAATTCTAACTTTAATATTCCAGTTGGAAAAAATATTAACTTAACCAATAGGCTATATGTAGGTCCTGAGGTGAAAGAGAATTTATCTAACCTTGCCCCGAACCTTGATCGCACTATTGATTATGGTTGGTTATGGCTAATTTCAATGGCTATTTTTTGGTTTATGGAAAAAATATATTCTGTAGTTGGCAACTGGGGCTGGTCTATTATTATTGTTACATTAGTTATAAAAGCAGCCTTTTATAAACTTTCAGAGAAAAGCTATGTTTCTATGGCAAAAATGAAAGTTTTAGCACCTAAATTACAGGAACTAAAGAAAAAATATGGAGATGATAAGCAGAAGGTTGGGCAGGCAACCATGGAGCTGTATAAAAAGGAAGGGGTAAATCCTTTAGGTGGTTGTTTACCAATGCTAATTCAAATCCCAGTTTTTATTGGTCTTTATTATGTTTTATTAGAGGCGGTTCAGTTGCGTCATGCACCATTTATATTATGGATTCATGATTTATCAGCCAAAGACCCATATTATATTTTACCGCTTTTAATGGGTGCTAGTATGTTTTTAACCCAAAAGCTAAACCCTCCAGCTCCAGATCCAATTCAAGCTAAATTGATGCTGTATGGAATGCCGATTATGTTTACAGTGTTGTTTGCATCGTTTCCAGCCGGACTAGTTCTTTATTGGTTTATGAATAACTTGTTGTCCGTTTTGCAGCAGTGGCTTATTTTAAAAAGAATGAATGGTTAAGTGAGCTTAGTAGATACTATAGTAGCATTAGCAACGCCACCAGGTTTTGGTGGCGTTGGCGTTATTAGGGTCTCTGGCCCGTTAACAAGAACAATAACGAAGAATATTTTAAACAAAACTCTAGAGCCAAGACATGCGACCTTTTGTAGGGTCTATTCAGAAAGCAGACAAATAATTGATGAAGGCGTTGCTATATATTTTGAAGCTCCGCATTCGTTTACTGGTGAAGATGTTTTAGAAGTGCAAGGGCATGGTAGTCCTGTTGTTCTTAATTTAATTATAGAAGAGATTTTAAAGTCCGGTGCGCGTACGGCTAGGCCAGGAGAGTTTTCGGAAAGAGCCTTTTTGAACGGCAAAATTGATCTTACCCAAGCTGAGGCAATAATGGATTTTATTCATGCGCAATCTAAGCGAGCTGCAAAAGCATCATTATTCTCAATGCAAGGGGTTTTTGCAAAAGAAATAGAAAAAATAAAAGATTATGTAGTATCAATTAGAGTTGATCTTGAGTCGCAAATTGACTTTGCTGAAGAAGACATTGTTATTTTAGATAAAAACAAGTTAGAAAAAAAAATAGATTATTTGATTGAAATTACTAATAATCTTATATTAAAAACCGAACAAGGAAGAATTTTGCGTGATGGTTTAAGTGTTGTTATAGCAGGTAAACCAAATGTTGGGAAATCAAGCTTATTAAACTATTTATCTGGTTACGAGAGCGCTATTGTTACCGATATTCCGGGTACCACGAGAGATATTTTAACGGAATTTATTAATCTTGATGGTTTGCCTTTACATATTATTGATACAGCTGGAATTAGAGAGACTGATGATTTGGTTGAGATGGAGGGTGTAAAAAGGGCTAAAAAAGCCATGGATGATGCTGATTTTATTTTATTTATGACGGATAATGATAGTGATTATCTTAATTTACCTAAGCATTTTTTAGACAAAACTATTATCATAAGAAACAAAATAGACTTAAATAATACAGTCCCAAAAATGGAAGACAATAAAGTTTTTGTTTCAGTTAAAAACAAACTTGGCCTTGATCTATTGAAAAACATTTTAAAGAAAAGGTCTTTGTTTGATTTTTCCAATGAAAGCGTTTTTTCAGTAAGAACAAGACATGTAAGAATTCTTGATAATATTTTAATGATTTTGAAAAAGATCAAGAGTGATTTGTCGTTAGATATTGAGCTGATAGCCGATGATATGCGTGTTATCCAAAATAATCTTGGGGAAATCACAGGAGAGTTTTATCCTGATGATTTATTGGACGTGATTTTTTCTGAATTTTGTATTGGTAAATGAGTAATAATTTTGACGTCATTGTTGTAGGTGGTGGGCATGCTGGCTGCGAGGCAGCTATGGCTGCGGCTAGATCTGGATCAAACACCCTTCTTGTTAGCCAAAAAATATTGACCATAGGAGCACTGTCTTGTAATCCATCAATTGGTGGTATTGGTAAAAGCCATTTAGTAAAAGAGATCGATGCGCTTGGCGGAATAATGGGTAGGGCTGCTGATTTATCTGGAATTCAATTTAGAAGGCTGAACTCCAGTAAAGGTCCTGCTGTGAGAGCGACTAGAGCCCAGGTTGATAGGAATCTTTATAAAAAGGCAATAATTTGTTTTTTAGAAAAACAAAAAAACTTAACAATAGTTGAAGGTGAGGTTGAAAATATTCTAGTAAAAGATGGTGCTGTTTGCGGAGTTGTTGTTAATAATAAAAAAATAAGCGCTAATAGTGTGGTTTTAACTGTTGGAACTTTTTTGCGCGGGAAGATTTTTGTTGGGAAAGAGACGTCTGTTGGTGGCAGAATCGGAGACAATCCTTCGCAAGTTTTAGCGGAAAATTTAATTGAGTTAGGCTTTAAAACATCCAGACTAAAAACTGGAACTCCACCTAGAATATTAGGAAAAAGTATAGATTTTGGTAAGCTGAAAGAACAAAAGGGAGATGCGTTGTCGCAACTATTTTCTTTTTGGGGGAAACCTGAAAAATTGCCGAAACAAATAAGCTGTTATATTACTCAGACCAATAAAAGAACACATGAAATAATAAGACAAAGCCTGGCAAATTCTCCTTTGTATACTGGTGTAATTGAGGGGGTTGGTCCGCGTTATTGCCCATCAATTGAAGATAAAATTGTAAGGTTTGCTGATAAGGAATCACATCATATTTTTTTAGAACCAGAAACATTAGATCAAGAGACTTATTATCCGAACGGCATATCAACCAGTATTCCTAAAGACGCTCAAGAGCAAATGGTTAAATCAATAGTTGGTCTTGAAAAAGCAATTATTACTCAATATGGTTATGCCATAGAATACGATTTTTTTGATCCTAGAGAATTAAATCAAACCCTAGAAACAAAAAAAATCAAAAAGCTGTTTTTTGCCGGACAAATTAATGGCACTACTGGTTATGAAGAGGCTGCGGCTCAGGGTTTGGTTGCTGGATTAAATGCTTCCCGTATTAATCAACAAAAGGATATGTGGTCACCCAGTAGAGATGGCGCTTATATTGGTGTCATGATAGATGATCTTACAACGTGTGGCACTAAAGAGCCATATCGCATGTTTACCAGTAGGTCTGAGTTCAGGCTTTTATTACGCGAAGATAATGCTGATTTGCGTTTAACTGAAACTGGTTTTAATTTTGGTTTGATAAATAAAAAACAGCTAGATAAAACTCTATACAAAAAAGAACAAATAAATTTAGAAATAGAAAAAATAAAAAAAATATTAATTACGCCTAGCAATAAAAAAATAGCAACAGAGAAAAATGTTACGGTTTTTGATTTATTGAAAAGACCAGAGGTCTCTTATCAAAAACTACAAGATCTTGGTGTTATTAATAAAGGTAAATTATCGGCTGACGTTATTGAGCAGCTCGAAATACAAATAAAATATTCAGGGTATATAGATAGGCAAAAAAAAGAAATAGAAAAGCTGCGTAAAAATAACCAAACAAAAATACCGAATAATTTTAATTACGACAAAATAAATGGCTTATCTAACGAGGTAAGGCACAAGCTTAAGCAAATCAAACCAACAACAATTGGGCAGGCTGCTCGTATTCCTGGCGTTACACCAGCCGCTATTTCACTATTGATTGTTTTTTTGCATAGGCGATGATGGTACTTGCGTTTAATAAGATGGGCGACCACATAGGGTCGTCCTTATGGGTACCAGTAATAACATAAGGAGTATAAAAAAATGCAACAACTTTTACAAAAAGCGTTAAGTGAGCTTGGTTTGGCTTGCAATAACAAACAACAAGAGCAGTTATTATCGTACGTAAAACTGCTGCAAAAATGGAATAAGGCTTATAATCTTACGGCAATTCGTGATGAGCGCGAAATATTTATAAAACATATTTTTGATAGTTTATCTATCGCTAAACACATCAAAGGGAATAGGATTCTTGATTTGGGAACTGGCGCCGGCTTACCCGGTATTCCTCTGGCTATTTTGTTTCCTGACAAAAAATTTGTGTTATTAGACACTAATGGTAAAAAAACCAGGTTTCTATTACAGGTTAAATTGTGGGTAGGGCTTGATAATGTCGATGTTATACATGCAAGAGCCGAAGAGTACCAAACTAACCAAAAATTTGATGTAATTACCGTGCGTGCTGTTGGTAAGATAAGCAATTTTTTATGGGCTTTTGAGAAGCTACTCAAACCAAATGGCGAGCTGTTGCTGATGAAAGGGGTTTATCCTGAGGTGGAAATGAAGCATATAAATTATGAACTATCTGTGTATAATATTCAGGTACCATTTTTAAAAGCAGCACGACATCTAGTTTGTTTAAAAAGGGATAAAAGTGAGCAAGATCATATCAGTAACTAATCAAAAAGGTGGGGTTGGTAAAACTACTACTTGTGTTAACTTGGCAGCATCGCTTACGGCAATTAAACGCAAGGTCTTGTTGATTGATATGGATCCGCAGGGTAACGCAACTATGGGTAGTGGTATTGACAAGAATCAAATTGATTTTACCCTAGATGATTTGTTGCTGGAAAACGGTCAAATGGATAAAACATTATTAGCTGCCAAATCTGGCTATGATATTATTCCATCAAATCATAGATTAACTAATGCGGAAGTGGCTCTTTTGGGGCAGCATGGCAGAGAGTTTGTATTGAAAAACGTTTTAAAGGATGTTCGGAATAATTATGATTTTATTTTGATTGATTGTCCTCCATCTTTAAACATATTAACGGTAAATGCTTTAGTAGCATCAGATTCAGTATTAATACCCATTCAGTGTGAATACTACGCATTAGAAGGTCTGGCCGGCCTACTTAACACAATCAAGAGTCTGATCAGTTCGGTCAATGAGGACCTGGCAATAGAAGGGGTGTTGCGCACTATGTTTGATGGTCGCAACAATCTGACGCAAGATGTATCTAACGAATTACAGCAACATTTTGCTGATTATTTATATAATACGGTTATACCTAGAAATGTGCGTTTGGCAGAGGCTCCAAGTTATGGATTGCCTGCTCTTCATTATGATAAAAGGTCCCAAGGTGCGATTGCATACTTAGCGTTGGCTGCGGAGTTAGTTAGGAGAAATAGTAAATGACAAGACGAGGCTTACAAAGAGGCTTGAATGATTTGGGTGTGAGCGCCCTTTTGAGCGATATTCAGACTAAAAAGGACAATCAGTTAAAGCATTTATCCGTTGATGCTTTGCGTCCTGGTAAATACCAACCTCGTCGCGAGATGGATCAAGAAGCTTTAGAGGATTTGGCTAGCTCTATTAAGGCGCAAGGGATTATTCAGCCAATTGTTGTAAGGTCCGTTGAAGATAGTCAATATGAAATTATTGCAGGAGAAAGGCGTTGGCGTGCTGCGCAGTTAGCTTCCTTAGATAAAGTGCCTGTTATTATTCGCGATATCCCAGATGAAGCAGCTATTGCTATGTCTTTGATCGAAAATATTCAACGTGAAAATTTAAATGTAATAGAGGAGGCTGTAGCTTTGCAGCGCTTGATAGATGAATTTCATATGACTCATCAAGAGGTTGCCGAATCAGTTGGGCGTTCTCGAACCGCAGTAACCAATATTTTACGTTTGTTGTCCTTGTCGCAGGATGTTAAAACCATGGTGGAGCGGGGAGATTTGGAAATGGGGCATGCGCGCGCTATTCTAGTTTTATCTGATATAAACCAATTAAATGCTGCTAAATTGGTTGTTGCTAAGGGGTTGTCGGTTCGGGAAACTGAAAGATTGGTTAAAAAATTACAAGAGCAATCATCTGCATCTATTGTATCAGAAGAGCCGCAAGATGATCCTAATATTACCAGGCTACAGCGTTTGGTGTCTGACAATATTGGCGCTAAGGTTGTTATTAAGCATGCACCCAAGGGGAGTGGCAGGATGGTAATCCATTACAACAATCTAGATGAGCTTGATGGTGTGCTCGCCAGGTTAGGATTAGAGAGTGAGGCTAATAGTTTTTAGTGGTATTTTTCCATTGTGAATAGATGGAGTTATTTATGTTATCTGATTTGGAAATAGCGCAAAGCTGTAAGCCTATTTTAATTGAAGAAATAGCGAAACAGTTGGGTGTTTTGCCTGATGAGCTAGAATTATACGGGAAGTATAAGGCCAAATTGCAACTCGAGATTATGGATAGATTGCAGGATAAGCCGGATGGTTTCTATGTGGATGTTACTGCGATTACACCAACTCCTTTGGGAGAGGGAAAGACCACCACCACCGTTGGTTTATCTCAGGCTCTAGGAGCTCATCTTCATAAAAAAGTTGTGACCTGTATTCGCCAACCGAGTCAGGGACCAACCTTTGGTATCAAGGGTGGGGCCGCTGGTGGTGGCTATAGTCAAGTTGTTCCCATGGAGGATTTTAACTTGCATTTAACGGGAGATATGCATGCTGTAACGGCTGCTAATAATTTGTTAGCTGCAGCAATTGATGTTCGTATGCTGCACGAAAAAAATCAGGATGATCTTAGGTTATTTAATCACTTATGCTCGCCCGATAAAAATGGTAAACGGTATTTTTCTAAATCAATGTTGATTAGGTTAAAAAAGCTAGGGATTAACAAAACTGACCCTGGCGAACTTACCGCAAATGAAATCAAGAGGTTTGTGCGACTCGATTTGGACCCAGATAGTATAACTTGGCGTAGAGTAATAGATACCAGCGATAGATTTTTGCGCGAAATTACAGTTGGGCAGGGTGTAAAAGAGAATATGCCGCGAGAAACTGCCTTTGATATAACGCCAGCTAGCGAAGTTATGGCAATTTTAGCCTTGAGCTCTGATCTCACAGATCTTCGATCAAGACTGGGTAATATAGTGGTAGGTGTTAATTATGGTGGAGAGCCGATTACTGCTGAGGATCTTGGTGTTGCTGGCGCCATGACGGTATTACTAAAGGATGCAATTAAACCGAATTTGCTACAAACGCTGGAGGGAACACCTGTCTTGGTGCATACAGGCCCCTTTGCTAATATTGCGCACGGTAATTCTTCTATTATTGCTGACAAAATAGCACTCAAATTAGTCGGCAAAAATGGTTATGTTATTACTGAATCCGGTTTCGGCGCCGACATTGGTATGGAGAAGTTTTTTGATATTAAGTGTCGTTATAGTGGTTTGACTCCAAATGCAGTAGTGTTAGTAGCGACAGTTAGGGCTCTAAAGTTTCATGGTGATGGGAATTTAGAAAAAGGTTGTGAAAACTTAATTAAACATATCGAGAATTGCCAAAAATTTGGTGTACCCGTGGTGGTTGCTGTTAATAAGTTTAGTGAAGACAGTGATGCTGATGTGGTTTTGATTAAAAAAGTTGCGCTCACATCTGGCGCTTTTGCTGCTGTTGTGTCTGACCACTGGGGGCAAGGCGGTATAGGGGCGACTGATTTAGCTCAGGCTGTAATAGATGCTTGCGCTGGTTTTGACCAAAACGCTTTCAAATTTCTTTATGATTTAAAGCTTGGTATTAAAGATAAAATAGAAATAATTGCCAAAGAAATTTACGGCGCCAAAGAGGTTACATATTCTGAGATTGCTGAAAGACAAATTTCTATATACACTGATCAAGGTTTTGATGAGCTGCCGGTTTGCATGGCAAAGACCCAGCTTAGTATAAGTCATGATCCAAGCCTAAAGGGAGCTCCAAAGAATTTTGTTTTACCAGTGCGAGAGGTTCGCTCCAGTGTTGGGGCCGGTTTTCTGTTTCCTGTGCTGGGAGAGATTATGACCATGCCAGGTCTGCCAACAAGGCCAGCTTTCTATGATGTGGATTTGGATAGTGAAAGCGAAAAAATAACGGGGCTTTTTTGAAGTGAATGATATTTTACAGAAACTTGATAAGCAGTTTTTTATGTCTTCAATGCTGCTGTTTTTGTCAGTAGCAAGCATTATAATTAATTATACCTACTTAAACGCCCTATTTTTGTCGCATTATCCGAAAAGTTTTTTGCCATATCTTTATGCTTCCCAGTCGATCATTGTAGTATTATTTTTACTATTGACCGGTTCATTACAAAAGAGCTCACGTAATATTGTTTTTGCATCGGAAGTTTTTATTGTAGTGGCAGTTATGGTCTTTTTTGTTTTTTTGCTAAGATACGATTGGCGCTGGTCGGCTTTTGTGTTTTGTTCTTTGCTTTTATCAGCAGAAGCTTTAATTGGTACTATTGCTTGGATAGTTGTAACCGCCGCCTACGATATTAGAGAATTTAAAGTAGTAGGAAAGTGGTTAAATGTTTTTGGGAATATTGGTGGCATTGTTGGTGGTTTGTTAAGTGCATGGTTTGTGGATTTTTTGGGAATGACAAGCCTGCTTTTCCTGTCAGCCATTATGCTCATTTTTATGGGGTTCTTAATTATTAAACACAGGCGCGTACCCCAACTTAATCGGATAGCTAAACATCGACATTCCGCTTTTTCATACCCTTTGTTTAGAGGTATCCTATGTTATACGATTGTTGCATCATTTATATATACCATCATCGATTACTCTTTCAAAGCTAACTTAATGCAACACTTTGGCGAGAAAGGCATTGGTGAATTTATGGGTATATTTTTCACGGTTGCAACGATTTTAACTGTGATATCTCAGTTCACCGGCACTAAAACTCTAATTAATAAATATGGTCCAGCTAGTCTTTTGATGGTCATGCCAATATTTTGGGTTCTGTCCGCATTTGGAGTGATTGCTTATCCTGGTCTTGTAATGGCAACTATTTTTGGCGCCGGCTGGTTGATTTTTAATTATAGTTATACTAACTTGGGTGTACAGCTTGGCTCAAATGTTTTGCCGGCAGAAATTAAACAAATGAGCAAGTTTTTTCTCAAGGCTGTCGCATTTCCAGTTGGCTTGGCGCTTGGTGCACTGTTTTTATGGGCAACATCCGGCATTACCAATGATCGCATAATTGCTATAGTGGTTATTTTTAGTATTGCAATTTTTTATTATTTTGTGAAGGTGATTGGCCGAGAATATCACAAAACCCTTGAAGATACGATTATATTTAAGCATCTTATTGACGGTGATGAATTCGCTGCAGGAAGTGCGATGGTAATGGAAAAAGCGGCAATGGATGCTATTAATAGCAACGATATAGAGAACAAAAAATTTGGGCTTTCTTTATTACGGCAATATCACATAACATCATTCCCTAGTGCAGTGTTTGATCTTTTATCATCCCAAGATGTTTCCGTTAAATTATTGTTAATGGATCTGATTGTTGCTGAAAAACTAAGCGCCGGTTTTAAGCGAGTTTTGGAGCTTTTAAAAGATGACGTGGACGAAAGAGTGTTGGGATGCGTATTAGCTACGTTATCTCACTATCCACCAGCTATTGGTGTCGTTGATATCAAAAAATATTTGCGTCATCGTAATCCGGCAGTAAATGCTGGTGCTTGTGTTTTTGCTGTTATGCAAGGTTGTTTGCAAAACATGTCGAAAGGGGCTGCGAAGCTTGCTGATATGGCATCTTCTAGAGATAGCGATACTCGTTATTATGCTGCGAAAGCAATATCAAAATTGGATGTTGCAGGTTGTACGCGTGAAATAGTAAAACTCATTAGAGATAAAGATGATAAAGTAAGTATTATGGCCATGGAGGCGGCCTTGAATAAACCGGTCCAGAAGGATGTTGTTATAGCTACAGTTGAGCAATTGCTTGTCCCTGAAAGGTCTTATTGTGCTGTTAGTAATTTGATTGTTTATGGCGATTGTGTTGTGCCTTTTTTACGTGAAAAATCGCAGGTAGAGTCGTTTTCTATGAAAAGAAATATCGCGCGTTGTTTGATTCTTTTGGATAGTGATGAGTCGAGAAAATTGTTGTTAGAGATTTATGACGAGGGTGATATCGTGATGTGTCGTTTTATTGCTAATGAAATGGCTATTAGAGCGGTAAAACAGAGCCTTAATTCTCATATTAAAGATATAGCGTTGCATTATGTACAACAACAAGTTTTTAAATTATGCGCATTATATAACATGCAAACCAGCTTTGAGGCGGTCATTGAAAATGAAATTCAATCGAGAATTAGTGTGGCCAAAGAAATTTGTCTTTATTGGTTTGCAATATGTACCGAAGCACGAGATGTATTGCAATTAATACCAATAATCACAAAAACAGAGTTATTACACGATGATGAAGCGTTAGCTTCGGCATTGGAGTTGCTCACTGATTTTGCGGTTGATGTTGAATTACAGGATGCGGTTAAAGTTATTGAGAGCAATGTAAGCTTACCCGGTAGATTACATGCAAAGTATTACGATATTTGTTTGGATAGGGTTATGTGTAATCGAGACAGGTTATTTGATAGGGTTGTAACCTTAAGGCAAACGGTTTTATTTAAAACTTTATTGTTAGAGTATTTGCTCTATATCGCAGAACATTTAAAAGAGGTTAAGATAAGTAAGGGGGATGTTGTGTTTAAGGAGGGAGATGATGCTGGCGGTGTTTTTATTATATCGAGCGGAAGTGTTTCCGTTGTAAAAGGCAACAATGTTTTGGTTGAATTAGTTGAAAATCAGGAGTTTGGTGAGATGGCATTGCTGAGTAGCGCTAAACGTTTTGCTACGGTGCGGGCCGCGAAGGATACAACTTTGCTTTATTTAGATAAGATAACATTTGATCATCTTATTGGTGAAATCCCAGATTTGTTGCGTGCTACGGTACAGACGGTGTTGTTTTATTTACGTGAAAATTTGAAAAGAGGATAGGCTCAATTATGCATCAGGCGCAAAAGGTTTTGGCAATAAAAAATGTTACTCTTTTTCAAGGATTGCCATCAAGCTTTTTATTAGCTTTAGCTGAGGAGGCTGAGGTGGTTGAGCTTCCAGCAAAGCAAGTTATATTTGCAGAGGGGGATTTGCCAACAGGTATGTATGTGCTTGTATATGGCAAAGTCAAGATTACTCGCGATGGGGGTGTTTTAGCAGACCTCAAGGAGCATGATTACTTTGGTGAGTTAGCTCTCTTAGATAGTTCATCGCGCACCGCTACAGCAACAACCTGTAGTAACGTTCTTATGCTTTATATAGATAAATATTTGTTTGACAATATATTAAATAATTTTCCAAATGTAATGCTTGGTATTGCCAAATCAATTATTAGCTATATGTGATGGTAAATTTTTTCTAAATATTGAACAGCGCTGTTTGCGTTAGATATATTCGCGTATAAAATAAGATCTTTCTTTGAGATAGTACCGATGTTTTTTAAGTGTTTAATATGATCCGTTAGGTTTGCCCAGGTTTTTTTGCTACCAAGTAAAATAATTGGTATTGGTTTTATTTTGTGGGTTTGAATTTTGGTTAATGTTTCAAATAGTTCCCATTCTGTACCAAAGCCACCTGGAAGGACGACTATAGCAGCAGAATAATTGACCATGTCAGATGTTTTTTGCGCAAGGCTTGATGCAATGTAACCATGTGTCGCGTGAGGGTTGATTGATGCTTCGTGTATAAAGTGGTTGGCTAAATATAGACTATATCCCTTTGCTTCTGCAGCACCATGATTGGCGGCTTGCATAATGCCTGGGCCGCCGCCTGTTAAAATTGGATGATTATCCTTGTCTGCCTTGGTCCATAAGAATGCAAATTTTTTAGCTAGTATATAATTTTTGTGCCTTAGCTTGGTGCGAGAGCTACCAAATACGGTTACGGTGCCATGTGGTGCATATTTTTGCATAAAATTTAGTGTGCAGTAAGCATCCTTCGCAATATCTTGCACTGTTGGTTTTGTGTGAATTGCAATTACTCTGCCATGCTTTATACAGCTTTTTGGTGTAAGTGTTATTATTAAAGGTTTAATTGCTGCATGTGCTGCACATGAGGATAAACAGCAACTGATTAGCAATAAAAAGGGTAGAGCTAATTTATTATTCATTGGTAAGTAGCCTGTTATCAGCAATGCTCAGTATAACAGATTCATACCTTGATTGTTACTATATATCGCAAAGCCATATAGAATGGAATCTGAGTGTATAAGTTCAGAAACATATGAGACTTTTGGTGTTGTTATAGCAAGCGAGTGAGCGCGCCATCAGAAGCGCTAGGCGAGCGAGCTT
>JAFGXA010000002.1 GCA_016936855.1 Gammaproteobacteria bacterium
ACAAAAAACCCTGTCAAGAACTTTATGCGGAAAAATGAAAATTATCTGAAAATAACTTCAGAAAAATGTTTTTCGCGTAAGTCCTGTCTGGTACGATATCAAATTCACCAAACGGAATTAGCAAATTTAAACGACCACACTCAGATATAAAGTCAGATATTATCTCTACACGATCCTCCCTACTAATAGGAGTACCAATATCTTCTGAACGAGATCTAGTCACCCGAAATGGATGAGGGTGAGAATTACTATACTCTTTTGCGCATAGTGCGATAAATCTTGCAAAAGCAATAGCACTATTTCTAACAGCTAGGAAGCTTTGATCGTTATCTAAAATGGTTAATAACATCTTATGTGCAAAAAATGAGCTAGATGTAGAGTAATGCTCTGGCTTGGCAATCTCTCTTGCGATATCCATACAACACATAGCTTTTGCACTATCATTACCACCAGATAGCATAAGAGCTAAGATTTTATTAATCAAACAACTTGCATTCTTAGAAGAATCAGCACCATACCAATATTCATACCCGGACTGAGGAGCAACACAATACAAAAAATCAGTAAATGCATGATAATTCCGTGTTCCACTAGCCAATAAGAGCATTACATCAGCAAAAGCATCTTTTGATGAGAGCAACAACTCTAGTTGTTCATATACGAAACTTCTCAGATAACGACCTCCAACATCTGGCGGTGATGATCTGAGAAAATCAATCAACGCATTCATACTAAGAGCACCGTAATTTTCATGCTCACCACACCATGTGATTATATTCAGTGCACTTTTCGGCGTAATTTTTATATAACGAGTTAGAGTTATTACCAAATCAGCCAAGCGAATAATAGCATTTTCATCCATAAAAAAAGTACGATGATTTCTTAATATATACAACAAAACCATAGCTTCTGCTTCAGGATCTTGCTCGAAAATTATGCCACTATTATGATCTGCAGCATAACAATATACAGCATAAGCCCTCAAAAATATTTTAAAGCTTTCAACTTGCTGAGTATCGTCAATAGGAAAATCATCCAGCAACAACATATCACGCTCAGTTTGATAATAAATTTCTGCATCAACAAGCAATAATGTTAATGAGCCAATAGCGTCAAGGTATTTTGTATCAACATCATCAAAATTAAATTGATCTATTGATAACAATCTATACAAAATAATAAAAAGATATTTCTTAGCACGCCTTTGCACTTTAGGATAAGCTTCCAATTTTGCAACAACATCACTTATAAATTCATTAATCTTAATAAGCTTGGCAGAATCATTAGTAACAAAAGCATCAGTTTTGACAATCTTAAATAATTCTACGCTACTTAACAAATCTTTCGTCATTAGCATAAACCATACTAATTCTTCCTTTGCATCCTTATTACCATATGGAAACTTATTGTTACGTAGCAACACACAAACCATCTCATGGACATAATCAGCTTTAAGCGAAGGCTCTTTAACATCGGATTTTATAAATGCGATTATTTCTCTTATATCTCCTGCAACAATAGGCAATTCGTCTATTTCCAAAATTTCCACAAGAGATATAGAGCTTAATCCTAAAGACTTATATTTCTCGATCAAAGCAATTACAGCATTTTTGGATTCATCATCAAAAGGAAACCATATTGGATTTGAACTTAACAATGTGATCATCGCAGCGCTTACATACCCGGGATCAGCATTGCCTAATTCCGCATAAGTATCATTCACAAAAAGCGTTAGTTGCCGCATTTTTTTAGCATCACCAGCGACAGCTGGTGCTAAATATAATATTCTGGCAACGGAGTGTGGCTCAATACCAATTGCATTACAATTTTTTGCTAAACCAGAAACTGCTGCTATATATTCAGCATCATTGTCAAACGAAATACGCCTTAAAATTGCAACAATATCATCCGTACGCATATCGATGGTTCGACAAAAATCTATAAGACAAATCATTTTTTCAACTTGATTTTTATCAGCAAATTGCCAACTATCTACAGCTAAAATACTTTCAAGATCACCAAAAAACATTTCTTTAAGCGCAAAATGCTTTACAAGATCATATAAGTTATTAATCGCGCCCCTATTATCAAAAGGAAATCTATCTGGTAGCAAAGCATCAAGCGCTTTAGTTAAATGCGTATCAAACTTTTTACCATCTTCACCAACATTGTATAACGTCAAAAAATAAACTATATCGTCTAGTTTACTTGCATCAAAAGTTGGTAAATCTTTTAATTTGAGAACTGTACTAACATCATAGGAAGATATCGAGCTACTGCTTGGCAATACTGTTAACGCAGCTAGTGAATCTATAGCAGCACCAATCCCAAAAGGAAACCTACCACTTGGTAATAATATTTCCAGGCTTCTTAGTACACCACGCTCAAATCCAGATGATGATTTACCAAGAAAACGGCTAACATCTCGAATATTGCTAATATCCTTTAAAGTAAGACGATTTATATTTAACAATTCATTAATGTTATATAAACAAGATGTACCGATATTACAATAGATCTTTATTAAAACAATTAAGGCATCAACCGCTTCTGGATCACTTGGAAAAAGATTATCTTTTAATAAAAACCCCAAAGCATCAACAATATATCCCTTTGCTTTATGCTCTGCAAATGCTGTTAAAAAGCTATTGATCCTTGCCAATTGGTCAACATCGGTAGCAGAAAACGTTTCTGCAGATAATACAGTAGCAACATTTTTTCTTTGCCAATAATGAAAAGCATTAATACTCCTAATGATATTTGCTAAATAACTCACACGCAGAATTGTATCTTTGCTAAATAAAACATCCTCATCCAATCCTAATGTTTTAAAAATATTTCCCCCACCAATAGAATCACCCGCTCCTTCTCTTCTCAAACGCGCAGGATACTCTTCAAGCAAATAAAATAAATTTTCAAGATGATTTTTATGACGTGTGCGATACAATACCAGTGGCGTCAATAAAGAAGCCATTAGATCTACTTTAGCATAACGACAACTTCGCACTGAACTAGACAAAGCTTCTACATATTCTAACCTGGTTTTTTCGGGAATCCCTACTGTAGAAATACTGCGCGCCTCCAACACACCAATAATTGTATTCGCATCAATTCCTGCAAACTTTAAATCCCTAATCAACTTTGTAACTGCATCAATGTAAGTGGGTTCAGAATTTACGAACACATCAAGCCGTCTTCTATCTCTATCGCTTCCGGTAGCATCCACAAAAGAGATTATCAATCTTGCAAAAGCCTCAACAACATTATCATTTTGGTCGAATGGAAATTTATTTCTACGCAAACAACTCGACAGCCCTCTTAAAGCAGCGTCAAATAATTCTGGCTCAGCACGCCATCTACTTAAAACTTTAGAAGACTCATCTATAAAAACCGTAACTTTATGCAATTTATCAGCATCATCAAGCGGCAAGCTCTCTAAACCCAGCACTTGAGCAACAACTTCATCAGGAGATAATCTACATTCGTTATATAACACATCTAGAAGTGCTCCAAATTTTTCAACCAAACTGCGATCTAACAAGAGATTGGCATTCTTTTCTAAAGCCGCTAATAATGGAGCTTTAATATGCTCAACACTAATAAGCGTTTCCATACTCGACAATAAAAGACTAAAACCATCAATTATCCCAATACTCAAAGATTGGTCTAAATCAAGCAAAATATTTGCAACAGACTGATAACGTTCATTACACAGTCTAAAATTTTCTTGCGATATCTTAGCCTTATAATAAGAAGGAATATCCTTTTTGGCATCCATCCATTCAAGGCCATAATAATCTCTAATAAATTTATTCCAAGCAGCAAGCAACTCTGCACCACTACGTGGGAATTTTTCATGATATAACACTGGCACAAATACATTAGCTGGAATTTTTAATTTAACACGAGAGGTCATCAAATTAACAAAAGCATCAACAAGACCCCAATCAGCGATATTAATATCATTAATTGTATAAGAATTTTCGGGATATTTTATTAAAATTTGGGCATCTTTAGTCACGCCAAATAAACAGCTCTCATCTTCACGCCCAGCTTTAGTTAAAGATGTCAGTTCTTCAATAGCATTCCTATCAGATGAAGGAAACCCATCATGCAGCAACAATTCTAAATTATCTGAATCTTGAAACCCAAGATCGGATCGAGTACGCAAAAACCCATTCAAAGCATTAACATCTCTCCTATCACTTAAAGGTAATTTTTGCTTTGCTAATAAAGCAGCAACCGCACCTGTAGCTCCTATAAACCGTCGATCATCCCATGCCTTCCGATAAGACTCCACTATAAAATGTCTTAAATTATCTATTGAATTTGCTTCTAACACGAACCAATCAGACTTAATTGCTCGAATTAGATAGCTATACGACATTCCAGAGCTACAACAAGTTCTTATTAAGCCAATTAAAGCATTCTTGTTTAGCTCATCATTAAACGGGAATTTATTAACATTTAGTAATGCGCATACTACTTCGTGAACATATAAAGCAAATTTTTGGTCCATGGAACATCCAATACATTCACTGACAAATCCAATTATTTCATTTAGTCTCACCGCACTATCAGGATCAAATTTTGCAAATTCCAAAACTTTAGCGAGATTTTGAGGATGCAATCCAAGTCGTCGATAATATCTTATAAAATAAAAAACAAATCTTTGAGCATTATCATCATTAAATGGAAACTTATTATCCTTTAATAAAACACTTAAAGCAGAAACAATATATTCAGCAATATTGCCATTATCCGCTTTTATTGCATATCCAAAAACATCATCAGGCACATTACTATTATCTGGCCAAAGAATTCCACTGGCAACACTATATACAAACCCAGTTAACAACTTGTATAAGTTCAATTGAAATGAGACTTTTAGATGCCTCCATTTTGATAGTTTAACCAGTATGCCATGGGAGTCATTAAATTCA
>JAFGXA010000003.1 GCA_016936855.1 Gammaproteobacteria bacterium
CAAAAAACCCTGTCAAGAACTTTATGCGGAAAAATGAAAATTATCTGAAAATAACTTCAGAAAAATGTTTTTCGCGTAAGTCCTGAGTGATGAGAGGAGCGTTTATTCCTGCTCCGGCGCGACTATAGATTGTAGCTAGCGGCATTGGCGTCTTCCTGGTGATTGTGACATTGCTTTAGTATAATGCTTCTGAATTTTTACTCACTACAGGATAAATTACTTAAATGCGCGATTATAAATTACTTACAGCTGAGTCAGTTGCAGAAGGGCATCCAGACAAGATAGCGGATCAAATTTCTGATGCGGTGTTAGATGCAATTTTAGCTCAAGATAAAAATTGTCGAGTTGCTTGTGAATGTATGGTTAAGACCGGCATGGTATTGGTAGCAGGCGAGATTACAACTCATGCCTGGGTCGATATTGAAGAATTGGTTAGAAAGACGGTAAATGAGATTGGTTATCATTCTATTGAGTTTGGTTTTGATGGGGATTCTTGTGCAGTGTTAAATGCAATTGGCAAACAATCGCCAGATATTGCTCAGGGTGTAGATCGCAAAAGGGCGGAGTTACAAGGTGCTGGAGATCAGGGTATTATGTTTGGTTTCGCTGTTGATGAAACTGAAGAGTTAATGCCAGCACCTATTATGTATGCGCATAAGCTAGTTGAGAGACAGGCAAAACTGCGTAAGGATAAAATCTTGCCTTGGCTGCGTCCTGATGCGAAAAGCCAAGTTACGCTGCGTTATAAATCTGGTCGTCCGGTATCGCTTGATACAGTAGTTTTGTCAACTCAACATGATCCGGATATTAAGCAAGATGAATTGGTTGAAGCTGTAATCGAAGAAATCATAAAGCCAATTTTTCCTGAACAATGGTTAGATAAACATAGTCGTTTTTTGGTTAATCCAACTGGAAAGTTTATTGTTGGCGGACCGATGGGAGATTGTGGTTTAACAGGTCGGAAGATTATTGTTGATACTTATGGTGGTGCTGGTCATCATGGGGGCGGTTGTTTTTCGGGCAAGGATCCATCAAAGGTGGATCGATCTGCTGCATATGCTGCGCGTTATGTAGCAAAAAACATTGTGGCAGCAGGTTTGGCTAAGAAGTGCGAGATTCAATTGTCATATGCCATTGGTGTTGCGGAACCAGTATCCATTGCGGTAAATACTTTTGGTACTGGTAGTTTATCTGACAATAAAATTGTTGAAAGAATTAGAGAGATTTTTGATCTTACGCCATATGGCATAATTAAGAGTTTAAATTTATTGCGGCCCATTTATCAGCAAACAGCTGCTTATGGGCACTTTGGGCGAGATTCGGAAAAATTTCCTTGGGAAAAGCTAGATAAAGTTGATTTATTATTAAAATAAAGCTGTTTTTTACATAATCGTTATTTCTTTTTCATTAAAAGATATAAACTTTTTTTTAGCTAATTTTTGCATAATTCGTGATAAGTTTTCCCTAGAAGTTCCGATTAACATAGCTAAATTAGTTTTTGAAATATTGAGCGTTATAGTGTCTTTTCCGGCATCAACAGCCAATTGTTTCAGATAATCCATCAAGCGTTTTTCGCTATCATATAGGGTTAGATTTTCGATAGTTTTTGTAAGAATACGCAGTTTTTTGGCCTGAATTGCCAGCATATGCATAGCTATATCTGGATCTAATTTGATTAGTTTTAATAAATCTTTTTTTGCTAAGCTTATTATGCTGCTATCACTAAGCGTGGAGCTGTTAACAGGATAAGTATCCCCTGCAAACATAGCTGCTTCTCCAAATATATCTCCGTTATTGAAGATTTTTACTATTTGTTCTTTGCCCTCATCACTGATTTTGAAAGCTTTAACGCTCCCGTGTATTAGTATATAAATGTTGTTAGCTGCCTCTCCCTCGCTAAATATTAGTTGCTGTTTATCAAGGTTTAGTATCTTGCATGAATTGCCTAACTGCTCCAATTGTATCGAGGATAAATTTTGAAAAAGTGCGTTATGCTTGAGAATGTTACTGATGGTTTTTGTTTCATTTTTTTGCATATCTAGGATGTTAGCATGAACTGAAGTTGGTTGGTATGCTCTGTAGATTGCTGTGTTTGAAGTTGAAGATGATTTTTTGTGCTTTGATTGTGATGTCGCCAGAAGTGTTTATTGATATTGATGCTTTGGGGTGAATGATTTTGATGTTTTTGTTCCCGCGGAGTTTTATATTTTTTTTGGCATGCATTTGAAGATATCTATTGCCAATAAAATTAGTGTCTTTTTTTGTTTTGATCATCGTTTTGTTTTTTGCTGATATTTTACAATTGATGCTGATGGTTTTTAAAATATTACTCATTATCTCTATGTTGTTTTGGGTTGTAAACTTTATGTTTTGTTTGCTGCTAATATTGATATCACCAGCATTTATAGTGAATTTGTAGTTTATTAAGTTGCATAGGTTTTTTTTGCACTTTAGAATGTATTCATTGTTTGTTTTAAGTAAGATATTTTGTTTGGCTGAGAGGGAAAATTTCCCAGCGCTATCAATTATGATGTTTTTATTGATATTGATTTTATTCTCTGCATTTTTAATTTCTATACCGTTATCTTTTGTTGGGTCTATCATTATATGATTATTTTCATTTAGAATTCCATGTGTTGTCGCGGGTTTGGTATGAATTGCTCCTAATATCATTGGTTGCTCGATGTCGTTATTGGTAAAAGCTATAGCAACCTTATCGCCAGGATTTAGGTGGCAATGAAAGCCATAATCGTCTCCGCTGTAGGTTTGCATGCCGCGCAAAGGTTTAGTCTTTACCTTTGTGTAATTTAATTCCATTGTGGTTTCATATAATCCATTTTTGTTTATCCTTTCAATGCTTGCCGTTTGTATGGTTGGTATATTGCCCTTTTTATTAAATATTGCGCGAAACGGAATGCTGCTTGGAATCATGGTTAATGTTGTATTAGTTTTGCTGTGAATATTTGCATTTATTACTAAATATTCTTTATTGTATTTACCAATTGGGTGATTTGTTATGTTAATAATAGAAGATGGTTTTATTGATGTCTTGCTTGTTTTAAGTGTTGCAAAATAACGTTGATGATCATATTGTTCTTGAATAATTTTTGCTAGTTTTTCACCTTCATTAAAATCAAGATAGTTTTTGCCGTATATCCTTTTGGTTCCATATGCTCTTACATCAGTGTTATGTGACTGCTCTTTTTTATTAAATAATTTTTCAGAGGCATTTTCGCTTTGATATGTATGTAGCTCTATGTTTTTCGTAATTAATTTGCTATGAATGTGCAGTTTATCATATGCCAAGTCAATATTGTGCTTTGATGACAGATTTTTAATATCATCACTGATTATTAACTCGTTTTTATCAAAAACGAAGATCAGGCCGTAATAAGCTACTTTTTTGAGCAAAAAATCATTATCAGTTTCATTGTTTTGAATGTGCATGACCGATGGTTGATAATTTTCCGTGCAAATGATTTTATATTTTATGGGATATGTTTTTAAAATTTCATTGAGTAAGTCAATTATGCTTTTGTTTAGCCAGCTGCGAGTTTTTGGTTGTTTGTCTAGTAGCGTCAATGGAGATTTGATGGTTGTTTTATAAGAGTATGGTTTTAGACTGTAATTCTTTGCAAAGCTTGTTATTTTGTTCACTATTCCATAAATATTGGTCCCATCTAATTTTATAATCGCCTGCTGGTTTATTATTTTTTCTATATTTATAGGTTTTTGTATAGAAAACTCTATATTGAAAACATAACTTTGGGATATCCCGTAATTTTTGCATGATATTTTATCTATAACAAAATGTTCATCATTGATTGTTAGCATGTTGATTGTTGCTCCAGCGAGATGGATTCTCTGTTATATGTTATTTGATAATTGCCAATTTATGTTCGTTGCGAATTATGTGTTCGTGCCCGTGTTTTAATCAATTACCGTGTTTTTCACTTGCTGGTGTAGCGAGAGCGCTCTCTTTGTTATAATATCGTGTGAATTTGATAATAAATGGAGATAAAGATGGCGGAAAATGTTAATGATTTAACAATTGAATATAGAGAAGGAGACCAGTTGTTGGTAAAAGAATTGGATAAGGAAGTTTTGACGAAAGGTGCTTGGGCGACCGTTATGTACAAATATCAAGAGTTGGATCGTAAAACTCAGGATTTTGGGCCAGTTAAGTTCGCAATTAGACGCTACCAAAAGCGTAATGGCGAATACCAGCAAAAGTCTAAATTTACTATTTCTAGTGTTGATCAAGCTAATAAAGTAATCGATATTTTACAAAAATGGTTATAGATTTCCTGCAAAAGAAACCTTATTTTACCAAACAAGCGGCATTGCATTTTATCGTTTTGTTGGGATTGGTGAGTTTTTTTGCTGATATCACAAGTGATGGGGCGCGCAGTGTAATCGGGCCGTATTTAGGTATATTAGGAGCTAGCGCAACAATAGTTGGATTTGTTGCTGGTTTCAGTGAATTGATCGGTTATGGATTTAGGATTTTTTCTGGGATCATTGTTGAATTGACTGGTAACTATTGGGCTTTGGCCTTGATTGGATATGGTGCAACTTTGATTGCTGTTCCCATGTTTGCGTTAGCACATCATTGGGAATTGGCAGCAATTTTGCTGATGATGGAGCGCTTTGGTAAGGCGATGCGTTCTCCAGCGCGGGATGTGATGATTGCGCATGCTAGTCAGAAGGTTGGTCGTGGCTGGGGATTTGGTTTGCATAAAGCTTTAGATCAAGCTGGTGCAACGTTAGGTCCGCTGGTAGTAATGATAGTCTTGGCTTTGCATGGTAGTTATAGACATAGTTTTTTCATTTTGATAATACCAGTAGCATTGGCGTTGATAGTTTTATTTATGGCGCATAATTTTTATCCTAAGCCTGGTAAGATGGAAAGTGTGTCTTCTTCTGACGAGGAAGAAGTCGAAAGTGGTAAAAATGTTAGAGCGCTATTTTGGCTGTATACTTGTGGTGCAGCTTTAGTTGCAGCAGGTTATGTTGATTTTCCATTAATGGCTTACCATTTTCAGAAAGAAGCTATTTTTTCTCCAATTTGGATTCCCGTCCTCTATTCTGTAGCACTTGGCGCTAGCGGTATTACTGCTTTGATTTTTGGTCGTTGGTACGATCATCGTGGTTTTTATGTTTTGATTGTAGTTACCATTTTATCGGCATGTTTTGCGCCATTGGTATTTTTTGGTGATCTGTATCAGGTGTTGTTCGGTATGTTTTTGTGGGGTTTGGGTTTAGGAGTACAAGTCGCACTGTTGAGAGCTGTGATAGCTAATATGACTAGCACTAAGAAGCGTGGTTCTGCTTATGGGTTTTTTAATGGTGCATTTGGTGTTGCTTGGTTTTTAGGTAGTGCGCTTATGGGTATGTTATACTCTACGTCACTTTTGAGTTTGGTATTGTTTTCAGTTGTAGCGCAACTTGCGGCAATTCCGTTATTTATAATCGTAAAAAATAAGTTATGAGAAAAATTTGCAAGAACGTCATTCCTGCGAAGACAGGAATCCAATCAGTTTTTTTGTGCATTATTTTGGCCTTATTCGTATCTGGATGTGCTAAAGCACCACCGCACAGTCAGGATAATATTTGCAGCATTTTCAGGCAGTATCCTGAGTGGTATTGGGATTCGCAGGATGTGCAAAAAAAATGGCATATTCCGATTAGTGTATTAATAGCAATTATGCATCAAGAATCTCATTTTCATGCCGGAGCTAAACCTCCACGCGAGCATATTTTATGGGTTATTCCCTGGTTTAGGCCAACTAGTGCTTATGGTTATTCACAAGCAACCGACGAGAGCTGGAAAAGTTATCGTCGTTCGACAGGAGATCATGGCGCAGATCGTGATGATTTTGCCGATGCTGCCAATTTTATTGGCTGGTATGCTCATCAGGCGCAGCGTAAAGTTGGTATTTCTCCGCGTGATCCTTATAAATTATATTTAGCTTATCATGAGGGTTTGGGCGGTTATGCGCGTAAAACCTACTTGCGTAAGAAGTGGTTGATTGCAATTTCGCATAAAGTAAGTCGTCGCGCTTGGATTTACCATCGCCAGCTAATGGGCTGTATGCGTAGTTTGCCGAAAAAACCTTGGTGGCGTTTCTGGTAAGAACAAAGGTGGTATTATTTTGTGCAATTGCGCTGAGTTTGGGTGTGATAACGGAGCAGTTAATTGGCATTGCGCTTGGAGTTGGGTGAATAGCATCTATGTTATGAATGTTCAATGATATCCATTTTGATTAATGATTGCGGTTAAGGTGAATGTGTCGGTTTGCCTCAAGGTTTATATCTTTTGCGCCGTGTATGATTATTTGACCGTTTGTATGTAGTTCAATGCTAGCTTTGGCGTTTTGGATGCGGATAAAACCTTCTTTTGTGAGAGTGATCTCGCTTTTACCGTGTTTTAATTGAAATATCTTTGGGTTTTCGATGATTTTTTTGTTCTGCATAATGTTGAGTTTAGCCCATTTTTATTGCAGCGCAATACTGTATTTTGCCTCTAATCCTTGATTGTTATCTTAATTAATATATGCCACAATTCAGCCCTTATGCTAACTAATATCGTAACAAAATTTATAGGTACCAGTAACGAGCGAACATTAAAGCGCTTGGGACGGGTGGTTGGTGAGATTAATGGCTTAGAGTCTGAAATTAAGAAACTTACAGATGAAGAGCTTCAGGGTAAAACCGCTGTTTTGCGTAAAAGAGCGCAGGATGGAGAATTTTTGGATGCAATATTGCCTGAAGCATTTGCTGTAGTCAGAGAGGCGGCAGTTAGAACTTTGGGTATGCGACACTTTGATGTGCAGTTGATCGGCGGCATGGTTTTGCATGGTGGCAGTATCGCTGAGATGCGTACCGGTGAAGGTAAAACCTTGGTTGCAACTTTGCCGGCGTACTTAAATTCTTTGACCGGTAAAGGGGTGCATATTGTCACTGTAAATGATTATTTGGCTAGTCGTGATGCTAATTGGATGCGTCCTGTTTATGAGTTTTTGGGGCTCACAGTTGGAGTTATTTTAAGCAATCAAAACCCAAATGATAAACGTGAAGCCTATAAGTGCGATATTGTATATGGCACAAATAATGAATTTGGTTTTGATTATTTGCGCGATAATATGGCTTTTGAACCGCAGGATAAGGTGCAAAGAGAGCTAAACTTTGCCATTGTTGATGAGGTTGATTCTATTCTAATTGATGAAGCTAGAACGCCGCTAATTATATCAGGTCCTAGTGATGGAGGGTCTGAGTTCTACGTAAAAATAGATAAATTGATTCCAAAATTAACCAAGCAGCAAGAGAAGGATGGAGAGGGGGACTATTATCCAGATGAAAAAATCAAGCAAGCCTTTTTGTCAGAAAATGGCCATTTGCATGTTGAGAGATTGCTGGTTGATGCTGGTTTGGTTGAGGAAGGCGAGAGTATATATGCGCCAAAAAACATAAGCTTAATGCACTATGTTAATGCGTGTTTAAGAGCACACAGCCTTTTCCATCGTGATATTGATTATATTGTTAAAGATGGCGAGGTGGTTATTGTTGATGAACATACTGGGCGCACGATGGAGGGACGACGTTGGTCTGATGGTTTGCATCAAGCCATAGAAGCAAAGGAAAGAGTTAAGATCCAAAGTGAGAACCAAACTTTGGCATCTATTACCTTTCAGAATTATTTTAGATTGTATAATACATTGTCTGGTATGACAGGTACCGCTGATACTGAAGCTTATGAATTTAAAGATATCTATAATCTTGGGGTTGTAGTTATTCCAACTAATGAGCCAATGATTCGCAAAGATCATGGAGATAGGGTATATCTTACGCAGAAAGAAAAATTTAATATGGTGATAGAAGAAGTTAAAGAGTGCCATGTTAAAAAACAGCCAGTGTTGGTTGGTACTGCATCGGTGGAGGCATCAGAATATCTCTCTAATCTTTTACAGAAGGCAAAAATAAAACACGAAGTTTTGAATGCTAAGCAGCATGAAAGAGAGGCTAATATTGTGGCTCAAGCAGGGCGTCCGGGAGCTGTTACTATAGCTACTAACATGGCGGGACGTGGTACCGATATTGTTTTGGGCGGTAATTTGGAAATTGAATTATCCGAGCTTGGGGATGTTGGTGAGAATAAAATCAATGAGTATAAGGCAGCTTGGAAAGAGCGCCACAGCCAAGTTTTAGAGGCAGGTGGTTTGCATGTTATCGGTTCTGAAAGACATGAATCACGTCGTATTGATAATCAGTTGCGTGGCCGCTCTGGGCGTCAAGGAGATCCCGGTTCATCAAGGTTTTATTTGTCTTTAGAGGATCCTCTGATGCGTATTTTTGCATCAGAAAGAGTAGGCGGCATGATGAAACGGCTTGGCATGAAAGAGAATGAAGCTATAGAGCATTCTTTTATCACAAGAGCAATCGAAAGTGCTCAGCGTAAGGTTGAGGGTCACAACTTCGATATTCGTAAGCAATTATTAGAATATGATGATGTGGCAAATGAACAGCGCATGGTGATTTATGAGCAACGTAACGAGCTTATGCAAGATGAAGATATTGCAGGTACCATCGGCAATATACGCGAAGATGTTTTGAGATCACTATTTGAGCAGTTTGTGCCACCTGGTAGCGTTGAAGAGCAGTGGGATATTGCTGGGTTAGAGCAACAAATTCAGCAAGATTTTGGTTTGAAATTGCCGATTGCTGTCTGGCTGGAAGAGGATGCAAACCTTTATGATGAATCGCTTTTGGCCAAAATTGAGCAGGAATTTAAATCTCATTATGAAGAAAAGGAGCGTGTTGTTGGCTCTGAGCTAATGCGTAAAGTGGAAAAGTCTATAATGTTGCAGATTTTAGATGGACAATGGAAAGAGCACTTGTCAGCTATGGATCATTTGCGCGAAGGTATTCATTTGCGTGGGTATGCGCAACAAGATCCTAAGCAAGCGTATAAAAAAGAAGCATTTATTATGTTTACTGAAATGTTGGAGCGATTGAAGTATGAAGTTTTGAGTACTCTTTTCTCCGTAGAGGTTCAGGCTGAAGATGATTTAGCTCGATTTGAAGACGAACAACGTGAACATGCGCATTCGGCGCATAATAAAATGCATTTTCTACACGCCAACGCTGCAAATTCATTTGATGGTGATAGTGCTGAAGATGAAGAACTTGCAGCGCAATCACCAATTATGCGTGATGCACCGAAAATTGGCCGAAATGCCCCGTGTCCTTGTAATTCAGGTAAGAAATATAAGCATTGTTGCGGGAAAATAACTTAGAGTTTGATTGGCGCATGTGATGGAGTTGTTCTGAAAAAGAGGATGTAGAGTGAAGGATGCAGAGATGAAAGCTCATGTTAAGTTGCCGAGCCAACTGGCGGCGGCAACTCTTGGTAATGCTGTTGAATGGTATGATTTTTCCTTATACGCATTTTTGGCGCCAATTATCGCGAAAAATTTTTTTCCGACTCATAATAGTGAAAAATCACTGCTGTTAACTTTTGGTGTATTTGCCTTAGGGTTTTTAGCGCGTCCCATTGGGGCTGTTTTGTTTGGTCACATAGGTGACAAATTTGGTAGGCGCTTGGCGCTTTTATTGACTACTTGTTGCATGACTTTGGCCACAATTGCGCTTGGACTTTTACCAACTTATCAATCAGTCGGAGTATTAGCTCCTATCCTGCTTTTGCTCGTTAGGCTTTTTCAGGGATTAACTGTTAGCGGTGAGCTTAGCGGCTCTTCTACATTTTTGTTAGAGCATGCTCATCGTCGACACTGGGGGTTTGCTGGAAGTTTAATTACGGCTAGTGTCTATGCTGGTCAATTATTAGGGGCTATAGTTGGGTTTACGTTGACGTCCTTAATCAGTAAGGCAATGTTAGTGAATTGGGCTTGGCGCTTACCTTTCTTGTTGGCGGTTATTTTGGGGGTTGTCGTATTTGTTTTACGTTGGCGGAGTACTGAAACGCCGAGTTTTGAAAAGGAACAGCGTGCATCGCATTTGGCTAATGCACCAGTTAGTGAAGCGTTTCGTCATTATAAACTTGGGATGGTGCATATTTTTGGTATTTTGATTATTGCCGCTGTTGCGGGCTATATGTTAGTTGGTTTTTTACCAAGTTTCTTAATAGTTCAAATGGGTTTCTCTTATCATTTTGCTTTTTTAGTTACTTTGTTTGGGCAGTTTTTGGTATTAATTTCATTGCCGATTGTAGGAAGTTTATCCGATGCCTTTGGGCGCAGAATATTTCTTTTAATTGGAACCATTGGTTTTATAGTTCTGTCTATACCAATTTTTTGGTTGTTTTCTAGCTATTGGTTAAGTTTGGTCTTGTTTGCAGAGATGCTTTTCGCCTTACTTATGGCATGCATAAATGGGGTTGTTACGGTAACGATGGCAGAGATGTTCCCAACTGTAGTGCGTTATACCGGGATTGGTATTGCGTATAATATAGCTCTTGCTGTGTTTGGTAGCACAGCTCCTTTAATTGCTGAGTATGTCGTTAATTATTTTCATAGCCAATATGCTGTATCTTTGTATCTAGGAATTTGCGGAATATTGTCACTGCCATTTATTATGCGCGTTCCACGTTTACGATTGATGGGTTCAGTAGAAGAGATGAGCGCATAAGCGCTGAAAAATCTAACGGCAGGTATTGGAAAATCTAACAGTAGATGTTATAATTTCCAACATCATGTATTCACGTAATGTTATTAGTAGATTGCTTAGAAGTTTGCAGAGGAATCCTGTGGTAGCGATTAATGGTTCTAGGCAGGTTGGCAAAAGTACTTTGCTGAAAGGATTGATTGCCGATGCTTATCAGGCAAGCTATGTTTCTTTTGATGACCAATCGGTGTTGTTCGCTGCAGAGAGAGATCCTGGCGCTTTTCTTGGTCAATATGATGGCGCTGTTGCGATTGATGAAGTACAACGTAGCCCTGATATACTGCTTGCGATAAAGCATGTGGTTGATTCTGAAAAGTCTTGCGGTAGGTTTTTATTGACGGGTTCGGCTAATGTTTTGTCTATGCCTAAACTTGCTGATAGCTTGGCTGGTCGTATGATAGTTCACACTTTGTGGCCATTGTCTCAAGGTGAAATTAGAGGGAGGCAAGAAGGTTTTCTCAATTGGGTATTTGGAGATAGTAAAATACCAAGTGTTAAATCGAGAGTAGAGCAGGGTGAGTTATTAGATATTATAGTACGAGGCGGTTACCCTCGTTCGGTGTTGGCAGAAGATGATTTGGATCGCAAAGAGTGGTTGGGCGCTTATATTACGGCAATTTTACAAAAAGATGTTAGAGAGCTTGCCAATATTGATAGGTTGCGTGATTTACCACACATATTAGCTGTTTTAGCTAGGCGTGTTGGTAATTTATTAAATCTTGCTGATGTTAGTCGTATAACTGGCTTAAATCAGGTAACGTTGAAGCGTTATTATACTTTGCTGCGAATGGTTTTCTTGGTTGTAGAAGTTCCGGCCTGGTTTGCTAATAAAAATCGGGGGTTGGCAAAGTCACCAAAAATATATTTAAACGATACAGCTCTTGTGTGTTATTTCAAAAATTTGAATCGAGATAGTTTTGTGCATGATAGGATGCTGCTTGGGGCAGTGCTGGAGAATTTTGTGGTTATGGAGCTTAAAAAGCAGTTGACTTGGAGTGAGCTTTTTTTAAGTTTGTATCATTTTCGAACCAAGGCGGGATATGAAGTTGATATGGTTCTAGAGGGCGATAATAAATCTATTGTTGGTATAGAAGTTAAAGCATCAACACGCATTAAAGAAGAAGATCTATTTGGCATGAAAAAATTAATGGAGATTGCGGGAGAAAAATTTCTAAAAGGTATAATTTTTTATACAGGATCACAGGCATTATCATTAGGTGATAATTGTTATGCGCTGCCAATTAATTTTCTATGGGATATTTAATGGCGTTTTTAAAGTTGTTAATAATTCTTTGATGTCTGGTGGGATTGGGGCGCTCCATTCCATATAAGTATTTTTAGTCGGATGAATAAAGCCTAATTTTCTAGCGTGTAAAGCTTGGCGATGGAAATGAGGTTGTTTACGCGGATTGCCATAGGTTGGGTCGCCGATTAGTGGGTGTTTGATATAAGCCATATGCACCCTGATTTGGTGAGTGCGGCCTGTTTCGAGCTTTACTTTTATATGTGTATGATTTGGAAATTTCTCTATGACGCGATAGTGGGTTATGGCTGGTTTGCCATTTAAAACCACTGCCATTTTTTTGCGGTCTTTGGGATGGCGACCAATTGGTGCTTCAATTGTACCGCCAGCGACCATGGTTCCATGTACAATTGCTATATATTCACGCGTGAATTTTCTTTCTTGTAGTTCTTTTACCAATTTAGTATGAGCCGTTAATGTTTTAGTGACTACTAGTAGGCCCGATGTGTCTTTATCGAGTCTATGAATAATGCCAGCGCGAGGCAATTGGGAAATGGTTGGTGCGTGATGTAGTAAAGCATTTAGCATAGTACCGGTACGATTTCCCGCTGCGGGGTGCACTACTAATCCAGCTGGCTTATTAACAACTAAAATATCTTCGTCTTCATAAACTATATTCAGCTTAATGGCTTCCGGCTGATCTTCAATAACCTCTTGTAACTTAGCGCTGATTTTGATTTCCTGACCAACTATGGTTTTGTCTCGAGGTTTTGCTTCTTTGCCATCTACCTTGACGCAACCATATTTGATCCAATCTTGAATTTTAGATCTGGAATATTCTGTTAAAATTTGTGCTAGCGCTTGATCTAGACGCATGTTGGCTAACCGCTCGTCTATCATAATTGTATGTTCAATTCTTTTTGGCATTTGCAGTCTATAAGTTAAATAGTTCCTTTTAAATATTGTTGGCGTAAATCCTCTGGGAAGCGCTCAATCGCATATCGCAGCATAGTGCGAGGCATGTGTTGATAATGTTTTTTGAGGAATGTTTCTTCCGCATTTTGATCACGTTTACCAACTTCGCGCAACATCCAGCCAACGGCTTTATGAATTAAGTCATGCGAGTCATTAATAAGTATCTTAGAAACTTTTAATGTATCGTAAAATTGATTTTGACGAATAAAGTAGTGTGTTGCAACTATAGCAATGCGGCGCGTCCAAAGATGTTCACTTTTTGCCCAGTTTTTTATAATAGATCGGTCGTTGTTGAATAGATGGGCGCCAACTATTTTTGAGGCTGTTAAATCAACCAAATCCCAGTTATTAATTTTGTCAAACTGTTGTATATAAAAATTATAAATTTCTTCGGGTTTTTTTGGATATTTAGCAACTAAGATCAAAAGGCTGGTTAAACGTTCTTCATGAAATGGTGATTGCAATAATTGACCAATATCATTTAGAGCTAATGCTACAAATTGTTTTGCAATTTCACGTTGTTTTGGCACGGTAATGCCCAAAAACTGGTCGCCTTCGCCATATTCGCCAACACCAGTTTTAAAAAAACGAGCTAATATTCTAGCTTTTTCTGGGTTGGCTTGAGCTTGTAATGCCGCTTTTAATTTATTTAGTTGTTGCATGTTTATTTACTACTTCAATAATCATCACAGTATAGCCATAGACTTGAGTATGTCTATAGTGTTAAATAGATAAGCAATGATTAATAATAAAAACATTCCCAGTCTAAAAGAAACAGGTTTAAAGGTCATTGCTCTTGATCAAGGCGGCATTTATATAAATGTCGATTATGATGCAACGGTACAGGCTTTCAAGTTGTTGGGGGCAGGCAATGCAGATCAACTTTTAAATTTGTTTTTGTGCCGCATTTTTCTTGCTATTTTTCGTCCAAATAACACTCTAACGGTTTACCTTGTAGAAAGAGTTCAGTTAGGCACTTGTTGCAAGAGATACATGTTGCTTTGCTATGATCACCGCTTTGCCAGCGTTTGATTAAATTAGGTTCTCTTATAAAGGGACGACACATGCCAAAACAATCTGTAGTGTTGTTATTTAGTAATTGTTCCATGGTTGGGATTGAGCGTATGCCTCCGGTCAGAATTGTTGGTATTGATACAACTTTTTTTATTTCATGACAATATGAACGAAAATAGGCTTCATCCTCGGATTTTTGTACGTTGGGGTGCATTGGTGTTTTGCTCCAGTCTGAGTAGTTTTGCAATCCTTGGCTTATTTCCATAGCATCATAACCGCAGGCGCCGATAATTTGCGCTGCTTTCCTTCCTTCCGCAAATCGCAATCCACCTGCGACTTTATCTTCTGCACCAAACTTTATTAATACTGGATAATTATTGCCGACTTTTTTGCGAATAGCTTGACATACTTCTCGATGTAGGCGGGTTCTGTTTTCTATGCTGCCACCCCATTTATCTTTTCTTAAGTTGGTAAGAGGGGAGAGTATTTGGCTTAAAAAGTTTTGATGGGCAGCATGAATCTGTATTGCATCGGCTCCAATTTCTTTGGCTAGTAAAGCAGCCTTTGCGTATCTATCAATGATTTCTTCCAATTCTCTCTCAGTTGCTGCGTGATGTTTTCCATAAGTTACAAAAGGCGCCAATGATTTAAAATAGAGATGATCTTCCGGTAATTCTGAAACAGCAACGACATCCTCATTGCCCGTGGTATTTCCCATGAAAATACCCGGTCCAGATTCGGCAGTAATTTGCACGGCGAATTTCCCGCCATTTTCATGCACAACGTTGATAACATCTTCCCAGATCGCTATTTTATTAGTTCTGGTTCCGCCCGAGATAATTAATCCTATTTGCCCTTTAGCCAATTCGGCAAATCTTTTTAATTGAGCATCGTGGCTATTATTAAGGTTATCCGCAGCGGCAGACATGATGAAACGATTTTTAAGTGTAAGCCTATTAATTGTAAATTTTTCAAATAATTTAGATTGGTTGTTAGTTTTCATGATGTGTTATTGGCTTTGTATATCGCGGGATTCCTGTAGGATTAGGTGGATTAGTTTTTTACAGAAATCCAAGTTTAATTTGAGTTTTTTGGCATGGCCAATATAGTTTGTAATTACCTCATCTTCTCTTGATTGTTGCGTTATAGCCATTTTTTGCTGCTGCTTTTGTTTGCCGATTTCCCTGCAAAGATCAAAACGCTGTTTTAGAAGCAGCATTATTTCATGATCTATAAGATCAATTTTTTTGCGAGCATTCTCTATGTTATTATTCATTTTTAAAAGTGTAAAACTATGCAAATGATCTGTCAAAAATCTCAGCTTACGGGGAATATAACTATTCCTCCTTCAAAGTCGCATACTATGCGATCCATACTGTTTGCTAGCATGGCGTCAGGAAAAAGTGTGATCAGCAACTATTTACATTCGCCTGATACGAACGCAATGATCAAAGCATGTGAGCAATTTGGTGCATCAATTACCGTTTTAGATAAATATCAATTAGCAATTAATGGAGTAGATGGTCATCCGAGCTTGCCAGATGACGTAATAGATGTCGGTAATTCTGGTCAGGTTCTGCGCTTTGTAGGGGCGTTGAGTGCGTTATGTGATGGTTATGTGGTTCTTACTGGCGATAAGTCCATCCGACATAATAGGCCGCTTGGTCCTTTGATTGATGGATTAAAACAGCTTGGAGCTTTTTGTGTTTCGACTAAAAATGATGGTTTTGCTCCTTGTATTATTAATGGGCCGATCGCGCCAGGTAAAGTGCGTATTGATGGTAAAGACTCCCAGCCAGTTTCAGGTTTAATTATTGCAGCAAGTTTTTTGTCAGGCATAACCGAAATTGAAGTGATTAATGCCGGAGAAAGACCCTTTATTGATTTAACGCTATACTATCTTGATCTAATAGGAGCCAATTATTACCGTCGTGGTTATGAATATTTCAAGGTTTGCGGTCCCGCGCAATATGACAAATTTAACTACACTATTCCGGGGGATTTTAGTTCAGCATTATTTCCCATTGTCGCTGCATTAATAACACAGTCGGAAATTATTGTTAATGGCATAGATATGGATGATGTTCAGGGAGATAAGAAGGTTATAGAGATTTTGCAATCCATGGGTGCTAATATTGTCTACCATAAAAATAAAAAACAGTTGGCCATCAAAAAAACAACCAAATTAATGGGGCGGGTAATAGATGTAAATGATTTCATTGATGCAGTTCCAATTTTGGCTGTTGTGGGTTGTTTTGCTGACGGGGAAACCGTTATTAAAAATGCTACTGTTGCAAGGCAAAAAGAGTGTGATCGTATTTCGGCTATTACCAATGAACTAAAAAAAATGGGCGCTGATATAAATGAATTTAGCGATGGTTTACGTGTTAAAAAATCACGCCTAACTGGCGCCGAAGTTCAAAGCTATCAAGATCATCGTATAATAATGGCGTTGAGTATTGCGGCTATGGTGGCAGATGGGGAAACTATAATTAAAGGCACACAAAGTATTGCAAAAAGTTATCCATCATTTTGTGAAGATATGCGGAATTTAGGAGCTAATATAAAGTTAAAATGAATATTGTTTTATGTGGGTTTAAAAATTGCGGTAAAACTACTTATGGTAAGCGACTGGCCAAAGAGTTAGGCAGGGAGTTTTTCGATATTGACGACATTATAGTCGAGCAATATTTACAACAATTTAAAGAGAAATTATCCATACGTGAAATTTACGCTAAAATAGGCAATGATGAATTTAGGCGGCTAGAAAAAGAGGTGGCTGGGATAGTTGCAAAAAAAGATAATGCGGTTATTGCAGCCGGAGGCGGTACGGTAATGGATCCTGATAACGTTAAAATGTTAAAAAAATTCGGCAGGTTAATTTTTTTGCGTTGTCCCAAAGAGACAATTAAAGAAAGAATATTTAAAGGTGGAATCCCCGCGTTTATTGATGCAGATAACCCATATGTTTCATTTGAAAAAATATACAATGAAAGAGAAAAACAATATTTGGCAGTGGCAGATGAAATAATTGAGACACACGTAGGGGCGAGCCGATGGTGCCATTTATTGATAAAGTGCCGTTCATGAACGAAAAAATTGGTAATAATTATGGCAAATAAATTCGGTAAAATATTTTCTATAACAACATTTGGTGAGTCGCATGGCGAAGCCATTGGGGTAGTTATTGATGGTTGTCCTGCTGGTTTATCAATTACCATAGAGGAAATTAATCAATATTTAGCTTTGCGACGTCCAGGATTTGGCGATTCAGTTTCACCTCGTGATGAAGCTGACGAAGCCGAGATAATTTCTGGTGTATTCGAAGGTAAAACCACTGGTGCACCAATAGCTATAACCATCAAAAATAAAAATTTCGATAGCAATAACTATGAGCCGATAAAAAATTTATTGCGTCCAGGGCACGCCAACTTTACCTATTTACAGAAATATGGCATTTATGATTTTCGTGGTGGCGGTAGAGCATCAGCTCGGGAGACAGCATGCAGAGTTGCAGCCGGCGCTGTTGCTATAAAATTATTAGAGCATTACGGCATTAAATTAGTGGCCTTTGTTAGTAGTGTTGGTAATGAAAGTGCGAAGGTTAAATCAGAAGATATCGCTGAGCTGCGAGAAAAAACATATGCAAGTCCAGTTTATTGTCCTGATGAAAAAGCTTCCACGAAAATCATAAACACTATAAATAAGGTTAAATCAGAAGGCGATTCAATTGGCGGAATCGTCGGATTTGTTATTAAAGACGTACCAATTGGCTTGGGTGAACCGATTTATGACAAGTTGGAGTCAAGGCTTGCGAGTGCAATGTTTAGTATTCCGGCGGTTAAGGGTTTTGAAATTGGCGATGGATTTAATGCTGCGAAACTACAAGGTTCAGAACATAATGATCCTTTTGTTAAATCAGGTGAGCAAGTAATGACTTCATCTAATCATGCGGGTGGTATATTAGCTGGCATCTCAAATGGTATGCCAATTATTGGCGAAGTAGCCTTTAAGCCAACGCCTAGCATTACCAAGCCACAGAAAACTATTGATTTATCAAATAATAAAACAGTTTTGCAATTACCATTAGGTTCAAAACACGATCCATGCGTAGCAATTCGTGCAGTGCCAGTTGTTGAAGCAATGTGTGCCATGGTAATTGCAGATTTTTTATTATTGAAGGCCGCGAGTAGCCATATAAAGGATAACTTAAGTGAAAATTATTAACGTTAAATTGGGTAATCCATACGCTCTCACCATAGCAAATGGTCTGCTATCCAATAATGTTATTGCTGAATTTTGCAAAGAGCGAGCAAATAAAATAATCATTATTGCTGATAATATAGTTGCTGAATTATATAATCAGGTTTTACTAAATAGTTTTAAAAAACTAATATCTGACGTAACGTTATTAACCTTTCCATCTGGTGAGCAAAACAAAAATCGCAAAACTAAAGAGTTTTTAGAAGATAAAATACTAGAATTGGGCTGTGGGCGCGATAGTTTAATTGTTGCTTTAGGTGGTGGAGTAACTACAGATTTAGCGGGGTTTATTGCTGCAACTTATTGTCGAGGAATTAAAGCTGTTTATGTGCCAACCACGTTATTGGCGATGGTAGATGCCAGCATAGGTGGAAAAACTGCGGTTAATACTTCATTTGGGAAGAATTTAATTGGCGCTTTTTATCAACCACAAGCCGTATTTATTGATCCATCATTGCTACAAACCTTACCTATGAACGAACTTAAAAATGGTATGGTCGAAATAATTAAACACGCCTTAATCGCCAGCAAAAATGAGTTTGATTTTATTCAAAATAATAAAAATGCAATATTATCGCTGCAATCCGATTTTTTAGAAAACATGATTAATCAAAGTTGCATGATAAAAAAAGAAATTGTTGAGCAGGATGAAAGAGATTTCGGCATTAGGCAATTGTTAAATTTTGGCCATACAATTGGTCATGCGCTTGAATCAGTAGGTAATTATGAGTTAAGCCATGGTGAGGCTGTGGCGTTGGGTATTGTTGCTGAATCCTTCATATCCTTTACAATTGGTATATTGTCAAAGCAAGATTTTAAAAGTATTCGTGGTCTTTTTCGCGCTTACAAAATCCCTGTTAAATTAAGTAAACTTTATGATAGATTCGCAATCAAGCAAGCGTTATTGCTTGATAAAAAAAGCATCGAGCAAAAACCAAGATTTGTTTTGATTAAAAGTATTGGTTGTGCATTTATCGATAATAATAACTATGTTTTTGAGGTGCCAGATCACATTATTGATGATGCTCTTGATGTTATTTTGTATGGTTGTGATCTATGTTAGTAGCGGCGATATATGCTGCAAATAAAACGGCAGCGCAACATGATATTGAACAGGCCCTAAAATTTCCTATTGATGCTGTAGAACTGCGTTTGGATTTTTGGAGGAATTTAAATCTTGCAGATGTTGCAGAATTAAAAAATGCTTTTGATATCTCCATGATTTTTACTTTGCGTAGTAAGAAGCAGGGTGGGGTGTTTGCTGGTTCTGAAAAAGAAAGATTGAACATAATTGCGGAATTATTTGCAGTCAAGCCAGAATATTTTGATTTAGAGTTTGATGTTGCGAAATCTTTTATTGCTAAAGTTCACGGCAATTATCCAAATACTAAACTTATTTGTTCGTATCATGACTTTGATGCAACGCCGCATGACTTGATTGATATTTTAGAGTCAATGAAAAATGATGCTTTTAGCATTTATAAAATTGCCACAAAGGCTAACTCGACAATAGATGCGTTAAGAATGCTGAGTTTTGTCCGTGAATCTTCTGTCTATATTGGTGTTTGTGGTTTATGTATGGGTAAGGTTGGGCAAGTAACAAGGATTCTGTCACCCATTGTGAATAATGCTCTTAATTATGCCGTCGTTAATGATGATAATTTGAATGTTTTAGGGCAATTAGATTTAGTAACTCTATTTGATATTTACAATTATCGCAAATTAAACTCTTATACTGATGTTTATGCGTTGTTGGGAGATCCAGTCGATCAAAGTATTGGCCATATATTTCATAATAAAAAATTTCGTGATATCAAACAAAATGCTGTTTACGTAAAGTTACCGTTGCGACAAGGCGAGGAACAAGATTTTATGCGAGCGGCAATGCAGCTACCATTTAAAGGCTTTAGTGTGACTATGCCTTTAAAAGAAAGCTTGTTGCCTTTTGTTAGTTTATCTGGTGATGCTAATAAGATACAAGCAATAAATACGATAAAAATTGTGGATGAAAAGTTGGTTGCTTTTAATACAGATGGCATTGGTGTTCTTAATTCACTTGAGAAAATAACAACAATAAAAGAGAAAAAATTATTACTTGTTGGTGCTGGTGGTACAGCGAGAGCTATAGCTTATGAAGCTATGAAGCGTGGGGCGATGGTTATGGTTGTTAATCGAACTTTGAGTAGAGCTAAAAAATTGGCCAATGAGTTTGGTTGTTATTTTGAATCGCTGCTTGGCTTTGATGTTAAGAATTGTAATTATGATATTCTTGTCAATGCTACATCTGTTTCTTTAATTTCGCATATGATTTTTAGTAAAAAAATCGTTGTTAATGTTGTTTATAATAGTCCTGAGGCAGATAAGTTGTTGCAATATGCAGGATCCAAGGATTGCAAAATTGTTTCAGGAAAAGATGTTTTTAGATCTCAAGCCGTTGAGCAACAACGAATTTGGAATGGTGAAAGTTTGTGATAAGGTATAAATATGATGAATTTATCAACTGACTGTAAATTAGTTAAAAAAAAGAACTGTGAAGATGCAACTAAAATTAAAATAGGTGAGACGGTCATTGGGCAGGATTTTGCTATTATTGCAGGTCCTTGTAGCGTTGAAGATGAGGTTACTACATTAAAAATTGCCGAAGAAATAGCTGTATTAGATATTAAGTTTTTTCGTGCAGGAGCTTTTAAGCCTCGTAATAGTCCTTATAGTTTTCAGGGATATGGAGATAAGGCCTTAAATATCTTGTCAAAGGTTAAATCTGTATCTGGTCTAAAAATAGTTACAGAAGTTTTAGATAACGATGCCTTTGATGCAATTTGTGATGTTGCAGATATAGTTCAAGTTGGGGCTAAAAATATGGGTAATACTGCCTTATTGAAGAAATTAGGTGGCATTAATAAGCCGGTTTTATTGAAGCGAGGATTTGCTGCGAAGATAGAAGAATTTCTGTTAGCTGCTGAATATATATTAAGTAATGGCAATAAAAATATTATTTTATGTGAGCGTGGCATAAGAACTTTTGATGATTTTACCAGATTTACTTTTGATGTAGCAGCTATCCCGACTTTAAAGTCGTTTGCGCATTTGCCGGTTTTTGCCGATCCAAGTCATGCAACTGGTCTGAGAGAATTGGTTACACCAATGGCAAAAGCAGCGGTCGTCGCTGGCGCAGATGGCCTTTTAATTGAAGCGCATATTGATCCAGATAAAGCTTTGAGTGATTCTCGCCAAACTATTAATATCGATGAACTAAAAAACATTAACAATAAAGTGAAGGCACTTTTGGCTTTTCGCTGAATTATGTTTTTTCACGCAATCTCAATATTTCAGATATGAACCTTGATTTTATTGGTAGCTACGGGTGGACTTGAACCACCGACCTCAGCATTATGAGTGTTGTTTTTCAGTGTGTTTGCATGTTTTTCGGTGTACCTCGGTGAGTGTAATATCCTCATAAAATAATAGATTATTTGCTGTTGACGTGTTTTGGTTGCATCTCAAAGCTCACGGTTGTGTAATTTTATTGCAACCTCACTGAAACCTCAACGTTTGAGTAGGCCACAATGAAAGCATTAATTACAAATAGCTTGGTTGCTAAATTGCAGCCAAAAGATGTAAAACAGTACGATGTTTGGGATACTAAATTGCCCGGTTTTCACGTGCGTGTACAGCGTAACGGACGTAAGTTTTATCGTTGTTTGTATCGTCGGAAAAATAAAGTCTCTCGGTAGTACAGAGTTGCTTAGTTCTGCTCAGGCAAGAGAGCAAGCCATGGCTATTCTTGTAGCGGCAAAAGATGGCCAGGAGATTGGCTCACGTAAAACGCGTGTCAATGTTCCAACTTTGCAAGATTTTGTATTTGGACAATATGGCGCGTGGCGTGTTGCTAATCGTAAAGCCGGCAAACAAGATATTGCTAAAATTAAAAGCGTATTCTTTAATGATTTTGCAGATTACGATTTAGATAAGATTTTACCGCTTGATCTGGAAAACTGGCGAATAGAGCGCTTGCAAGCAGGTATTAAACCTGTAACTCTCTTAATAGAGATATTGTTTTGCTAAAATCTTTATTGAGCAAAGCTGTAGAATGGCGGATTATTAAACAAAATCAGCTAAAAGGAATTAAGCTTGCTAAGCAGGACTTACGCGAAAAACATTTTTCTGAAGTTATTTTCAGATAATTTTCATTTTTCCGCATAAAGTTCTTGACAGGGTTTTTTGTG
>JAFGXA010000025.1 GCA_016936855.1 Gammaproteobacteria bacterium
AAAAAACCCTGTCAAGAACTTTATGCGGAAAAATGAAAATTATCTGAAAATAACTTCAGAAAAATGTTTTTCGCGTAAGTCCTGAATAGCTTTTTTATTATTGTTCGCGCAGCCTAACAAATTTATATAATTAATGTAATTTACTGATCAGTACGATGCGAGTGCCGAAGATCCCTAGTAAACAGCTTAAAATTAGTAAATGTACGGTTTGAGCTGGGTTGAGTCCGGCTAAATAAAAAGAGCTGTTGTAAAGTAGAGCGAGATTATCTGTTGCTTTTTGTAGTTGAGATATGGCTAAAAATGTAATCAAGCAGGCCAAAATTCCGCCTAGAAGTCCATACCAAAACCCCATGTGTAAAAACGGTCTTCTAATGAATTTATTGGTGGCTCCAACCAATTGTAATACCTCAATTTCTTCTTCATCGCTTTTCAAAAGCATCCGAATAGTATTGCCAACTATTAATAACACACCAAATCCCAGTAAAATCTCCAATACTAAAGTTATTTGATCAGATAATTTTATTATGGCTTGTATCTTTTGCAGCCAAGCTGTATCAAGTTGTACGGAGGAAGTTTCTGGTAGGGATTTTAAGCTATTTAACAATTGATTTAGCTCAACGCTATTGTTCATAGATAATACGGGCTGAATGATAATTAATCCTGGCAGAGGGTTGTTGTGTAGTAATTTAATTATTTTTTTAGCACCAATTGCATCTCCAAACTGCTCTAGACCTTCTTCTGGAGAAATATATTGAGCATTACTAACTTCGGGATTTATTTTTAATCTACGCAACAAATCTTCGCTTTGTATTTTAGATAACCCCGGTTTTAAATAAACAGCTATCTCTATGCTTTCATGTTGCCAATTGCTGGTTAGGCTTTTGGCGTTGTGCAGCAAAACCATTAGAGTTGAAGGGAGCGCAAGGGCAATACCTATTACGGCTATGGTCATAAAGCTGGAAAAAGGCGTGCGCAATATTGCCCCTATACTGACAATGGTAGCGCGTAAGTGACTTATAATGTATTTAACTAATCTTTTGATCATTTATTAATACACCGTTATCTAAGGTCAAAATGCGATGATGCATGCTGGCTATTAATGCTAAATCGTGGCTGGCTATAAGGGCCGTAGTGCCTACTTGATGTAGTTTTTCAAAAAGATGCATGATTTCAGCCGATAATTCTGGATCCAAGTTGCCAGTTGGCTCATCAGCGAGTAAAATTTGTGGGCGATTTATAATAGCGCGTGCGATTCCTGCTCGTTGTTGTTCTCCAGTTGACAGTGTTGGCGGATATTGTTTTTCTTTACCAAGCAAGCCCACCATGTCGAGAGAGGCACGAACGCTTTTGGCGCACTCTTTGTAGCTAGAGCCTGTTGCTAATAATGGCAATGCTACATTTTCAAACAAGGTTTTTTTAGGTAATAGCTGTGGATTTTGAAATACAACGCCAAGTTTACGACGCAACCTTGGAATATGACGAAGTTTTAATTTTGTGAGATTGTCTCCAGCAACAGTAATTTGTCCTCGAGTTGGTTTTTCTAGATGAGTTATTAATTTTAGCAAAGTACTCTTACCGGCGCCTGAGTGACCGGTTAAAAAAACCATTTCTCCTTTTTCAATAGACAGAGATAGGTTTTTTATAGCTTCAAAACCATTGCTATATTTTTTTGTTACTTGGCTTAATTCAATCATTGTTGTTCTACAAATAACGCATCAACGAATGCGTTGGCGACAAATGGTTGCAAATCATCAATACCTTCTCCTATACCAATATAGCGAATTGGTAGAGCAAATTCATCCGCTACAGCGAATATGATGCCACCTTTGGCGCTGCCGTCAAGTTTAGTCATGGTAATTCCTGTAACTTGAGCTGTAGCGCTAAAGTGTTTGGCTTGTTGCAGAGCGTTTTGTCCTATTGAAGCATCTAGTACTAGCATTACTTCATGTGGTGCTGATTCATCAGTCTTTTTTATTACGCGGATGATTTTTGCTAGTTCTGCCATTAAATGATCTTGCGTATGTAGTCGACCAGCGGTATCTGCGATTAATACATCAACATTTCGTGCTTTGGCTGCTTGCATGGCGTCATAAATAACAGAAGCGGTATCAGCGCCGGGAGGTTGAGATATTACAGGAATACCGTTGCGCCCTCCCCAGACTTTTAATTGATCAATGGCAGCAGCTCGATAAGTATCTCCTGCAGCCAGCATTACCGTTTTTCCTTCATGCTGCATTTGCTTAGCAAGTTTGCCAATGGTTGTAGTTTTGCCGGCACCGTTTATCCCAACCATGAGTATCACATATGGTTGTTTTTTCTCATCAATTGTAAGCGGCAATGAGCATGGAGTTAGAATATCGGTTAATATTTGTTTTAACGTTTGAATGAGAATTTGTGGATCACTTAATTCTTTGCGGCGTAATGTTTGAGTCAAATAATCAATTATTTTAGTGGTTGTGCTAATTCCAAGGTCAGCGCTTAAAAGACGAGTTTCAATCTCTTCTAGCAGATTATCATCGATGGTTTTTTTACCAAGTACCAATGAAGATAAGCCATCAGTTACTCTGCTCCTAGTGCGAGTTAATCCCCGAATTAGTTCATCCGTTTTTTTATCTGTTTTTTTTCTGCGAAAAAGTTTCATAAAGTGAATTCATGGTACTATAAGTTTTTTTTGTGGTAAAGTTGCAGCGGTTATGCAGAGGCAGACTACACTAAGAATTATAGGCGGCAAATGGCGTGGGCGTAGAATCAAAGTTGCAAATCAAGGAGGCTTGCGACCTAGTACTGATTTTGTACGTGAGACGCTTTTTAATTGGTTAACTCCAGTTGTTGATGGAGCTGTTTGTTTAGATCTTTTTGCTGGTAGTGGTGCGCTCGGTTTTGAGGCATTATCGCGGGGCGCTAAAAAAGTTGTAATGTTGGATCGTTCTCGCAAGGTTGTAGAAATGCTGAAAAGTAATGCTGAGTCTCTTAAGATTGATAATGCCGAAATTTTTTGTCGCACATTTTCATCAAACTTAAAATTACCGACGGAAAACAAATTTAATTTGGTTTTTTTAGATCCACCATTCCGTAAAAACATGATTACAGATGCTTGTTTTTGGTTAGAAGAAAATAATTTACTTCAGAATAGATCTTATATTTATTTAGAAGCAGAAAGCGAGCTTTTATCTCCAAATATACCAGATAATTGGGAATGTGTGCGTTCCAAGATAGCAGGGCAGGTCGCCTATTCCTTATGGATGAGACGTCCTGCCTAATAGATACAAAGATAATTTTATAAGGCTTATTTAATGAATATAAACAAAATAATTGCTGATGAATTAAGTGTTAAACTTTCACAAATAGATGCGGCTGTTAAATTGTTGGACGAAGGATCAACTGTACCGTTTGTCGCTAGATATCGTAAAGAAGCAACCGGTGGGTTGAGCGATACAGAGCTGCGTAATTTGCAAGAAAGATTAGTGTATTTGCGCGAGCTTGAGGAGCGAAAAGAGACAGTTTTGGCAAGCATTGAGAAACAAGGTAAGTTAACTACTGAGCTTAAAAAATCTATTATATACACAGACAATAAATCTCGACTCGAAGATTTATATTTACCATATAAACCCAAACGCAGAACTAAAGCGCAAATTGCTAAAGAGGTAGGGTTAGAACCATTAGCCTTGAGTTTGTTATTGAATCCAAATTTAGATCCAGAATTTGAAGCAAAAAAATACCTTAACGAAGAGTGCAATATAGTAGATGTTGCAACCGCATTAGATGGTGCTAATCAGATTCTGATGGAAAAATTTTCTGAAGACGCTGATTTGGTTACACTTTTGCGTGATTATTTGTTTGATCATGGGGTGTTGCAAAGTAAAGTTTTGAAAGGAAAAGAAGAATCTGGTGCTAAATTTAAAGATTATTTTGCCTTTAATGAACCTATTAAAAAAATTCCATCGCATCGAGCGCTAGCAATTTTCCGAGGTCGTAAAGAGGGGGTTTTATCTGCATCTTTAGGGCTGGAGAGAGAGCGCGATAATGATTTTTGTTTACAAAAAATTGCCAATAGATTTTCCATACAGAAGCGTAATCGCAATGCTGATAATTGGTTGTGGGAATGCGTGGTCTGGACTTGGAAAATAAAGCTACAGTTAAAAATTGAAACAGATTTATTGCTCGCTTTACGGGAGCGTTCTGAGATTGAAGCCATCAAAGTTTTCAGAGAGAATCTCAAAAATTTGCTTATGGCAGCGCCTGCTGGTCGATTTGTGACAATGGGCTTGGATCCTGGGTTGCGAACTGGTGTAAAAGCTGTGGTTGTTGATGATACTGGTAAGTTGCTGGAATATATTACTATTTTTCCTCACGCACCAAAAAATGAATGGGATAGGTCTCTACATGTTTTAAGAGAATTGATTGCCAAGTATCAGGTTAAATTGATGAGTATTGGTAATGGTACAGCATCTAGAGAGACAGAGCGTTTAGTAGATGAGCTTATGCGATCTAATGAAGATGGTGGTTTGACCAAGGCGGTCGTTTCCGAAGCTGGCGCATCAGTTTATTCGGCATCAGAAGTCGCAGCGCATGAATTTCCTGATTTGGATGTTTCTTATCGTGGTGCGGTATCCATTGCCAGACGTTTGCAGGACCCTTTGGCTGAGCTTGTAAAAATTGATCCGAAAGCGATTGGGGTAGGGCAGTATCAACATGATGTTAACCAGATGAAATTATCTCAAGGGTTGGATGCCGTAGTTGAAGATTGCGTTAATTCAGTTGGTGCAGATGTTAATACCGCGTCAGTACCTCTTTTAAGTAGTATAGCTGGCTTGAATGAGGGTATAGCTAAAAATATAGTATCTTATAGAGAAGAGCACGGTAGGTTTTTAGAGCGTCGAGATCTTAAAAAGGTTCCAAGATTGGGCGATAAATCTTTCGAGCAAGCAGTAGGGTTTTTGCGCATTATGGGTGGGAATAATCCCTTGGATGCATCGGCAGTTCATCCTGAAGCTTATTCTGTTGTTGAAAATATGTTACAGATTTTAAAGAAGCCAATTGGTGATGTTATGGGTAACGCATCTTTGCTTAAAGAACTTAAGCCGCAAGATTTTATTGATAAAAAGTTTGGTTTACCAACTATAAAAGATATTTTAGCTGAGTTACAGAAGCCTGGTCGTGATCCACGTCCTACTTTTAAAACAGCAGAATTTAAAGATGGTATAGAGACTATTAAGGATTTAAAGGTTGGTATGCAATTGGAAGGAGTTGTTACTAATGTAACCAATTTTGGTGCTTTTGTTGATGTTGGGGTACATCAAGATGGTCTGGTGCACATATCGCAAATGGCTAATCGTTATGTTGCCGATCCGCACGAGATTGTAAAAGTTGGTAATATCGTACAAGTTAAAGTAGTTGAGGTCGATCTACCACGCAACCGCATTCAGCTGACTATGAAAGCATAGGAAAAACATAACTCACAATATTTTTTTTGCAGCTGACAAAACCTCATCAACTGTAATTTCTTTTATAGAAAAATCATCGCGTCTTAATTTATATGGATTTATTTTTGATGGAGATTTTATGGCGATATGTTTTTCTGATGCTAAAAGTCTTTCTGTTGGGGTCGGTCCAAATAAGAAAATAGTTGGGATATTATTAGCCCAGGCAATATAAGTCGGCCCGGTGTCGCCACCAATTACAAGATCAGCTTGTGAGATAAACGCAGTTAATTCTGACAGGTTTAGTTTTGGAACAACGGTTGCATGAAGTGATTTTTTAGCTATTTTTTCCGCGATATTTTTTTCTGCATTATTCCCATATGGAATTAAAATATTTGTTTCTAACTTGTTGGCAAGCTCAATAAATTTTTCCGACGGATACATTTTGTTTGGCCAGCTTGCGCCAATAATAAAAATTATAACTGGTTTTTTGTTAAGAAATTCTCGGATTTTTTCTAAGGATTTTGTTTGGTAAGGGATTATTGGTTGTTTGTTTATAAGGTCATGTTTATCTATTTTTATCTCTAATAAATCTGAAATTAATTTTGCATAACGCCAAATAGTGTTTTCTGTATAAGAAATATGCGACACTTTTTTATAGAATATGGAGGCTATTTTTTCTCGAATAGAATCTTTGGCAAATCCACCGATGTTTTTTCCTAAAATTCGTGCGACTATTGCAGACTTTAAAAGTCCTTGCATATCTATAATGAAATCATATTTATTTTTATATTGTTTTATTATTTTATAACTTTTTATAAAGAGCGTTTTATCTTTTTTTGCTTTACGTAGTGGTAATGATATAACGTTATTTATTAATGGGTGATCTTTGATGATTTCTGCAAAACTACTATCAACAAACCAGTCTATTTTAATGTCCGGGTTTTGCTTTTTGATAAATTGCAAAACAATTGTCGCATGAATAATATCGCCTAAAGATGATAATTTGATAATTGCAATTTTTCGCATGGTTATTTTTTGCGATTAATTATTTGAGTTGATACCTGATCAAGTGGAGTCAAAATCATTTCATCGATATTGACATGTTTAGGGCGCGTTGCACAGTAAAGTATTGCATCGGCAACATCTTCAGCTTTAAGTGGTGTCATGCCTTTGTAAACTTCATTTGCGCGCCTTTCATCACCATGGAATCTGACAATGCTGAATTCTGTATCTAACATGCCTGGATCTATAGTGCTAACTTTTACTCCTGTGCCGGAGAGATCATAACGCAGCCCTTTTGTTAAAGCATTCACTGCAAATTTGGTTGAGCAATAAACGCCTCCATTTGGATAGACTTCATGTCCGGATATTGAACCGATGTTGATAATGTGCCCCTGTTCTCTTGTTACCATACTTGGAATAATGGCGCGTGTTACATACAGTAAGCCTTTTATGTTGGTATCGATCATGCGCTCCCAGTCATCAATATCTCCGTTTTGTATGGCGTCTAATCCTTGAGATAGCCCCGCATTATTTACCAATATATCTATGTGTTGTTCTTTTCTCAACAGGTCATCTAGTGCGGTCTGCACGCTTTCTCTTTTACGGACATCAAGGACGAAATATTCTATGTTATGTTGATTTTCTCGCTTAATTTCTTCGGCTAATGTAATTAGTTTGTCTTCACGGCGCGCACAAGCTATAACTTTTGCATGATGTCTCGCAAATAGCTTGGCTGTTGCTCTGCCTATTCCGCTTGATGCACCGGTTATTAACACAACCTTGTCTTTTAGATTCAACATGTTTTTTCCCTTTATTATGTATCTATATTTTCTGCATTTAGGGCATTTTTCTCAATGAAGGCCCTGCGGGGTTCTACTTGATCGCCCATTAAGGTGGCGAAGCATTCATCAGCAGCTACAGCATCTTCAACTGTAACTCTTGTCATGCGCCTGGAGTCTGGATCCATGGTTGTTTCCCAAAGCTGTTCGGCATTCATCTCACCAAGGCCTTTGTAACGTTGTACGCCCAAGCCTTTACGTGCTTGTTCCATGCTCCAGCTATAAATTTGAGCAAAGCTTTTAACGTGTTGTTGTTTTTCGTTGCGCACAATGTAGGCGTCCTCTTGCAATAAGTCTGCGATTTTCAAACTTAGTGCCGTTGCGATTTGGTAGTTTTGCGAAGCAAAGAGCTGCGGTGTTAAGGTGTATTCTTGTTGCATGTTATGAGAGCGCACTGTAATTTTTGGCAAAAACACATTGTGTTCCGTATCTTTGATGATCTCCGCCTGGTACAGGTTGTCAGTATCGTCTTGTTTTATAAGGATATTTTTTCTAAAGGTTAATATCCAGTCAGATATTTGTTTCTCATCTGAGATTGCCTCCGAATTAATTGGAGTTGTTTCAAGCAATGCCTCTAAAATTGGCCACGGATATCTACGTGAAAATTGGCGCATAGTTTCTTTTGCTTTATGGTATTCGAATACTAGGCGCTCTAAATTGTCGCCTGATATTGCTGGGGCATGATTGCCAGTGTAGAGTTGACAATTTTCAACGGCTAGTTGAATCGTGTAATTATCTAGTTCACTATCATTTTTAATGTATGTTTCTTGTTTGCCTTTTTTTACTTTGTAGAGAGGTGGTTGAGCGATGTAGATGTATCCACGTTCGATCAATTCTGGCATTTGTCTATAAAAGAAGGTTAGGAGTAGGGTGCGAATGTGTGCGCCGTCAACGTCAGCATCTGTCATTATGATTATTCTGTGATAACGCAATTTGTCAGGATTGTATTCGTCACGACCAATGCCGCATCCCAAAGCGGTTATCAAGGTTCCTACCTGATCAGAGGATAGCATTTTGTCAAATCGCGCTTTTTCTACGTTTAATATTTTACCTCGTAGCGGCAAAATTGCCTGGTTTTTGCGATCTCTACCTTGTTTTGCCGAACCACCAGCTGAGTCTCCCTCTACGATGAATAATTCACATAGGGCTGGGTCTTTTTCTTGGCAGTCGGCTAGTTTTCCAGGTAAGCCAGCGATATCTAATACACCTTTGCGTCGCGTCATATCTCTGGCTTTGCGTGCGGCTTCACGAGCCCTGGCAGCATCTAAGATTTTGCCGGCAATAATTTTTGCTTGTTGCGGCTGCTCAAGCAAGAAATCTTTTAATTTATCAGCGACTAATGATTCAACAATTGGTCGCACTTCCGAGGATACAAGTTTGTCCTTAGTTTGGGATGAGAATTTTGGGTCAGGTACTTTTACCGATAAAATTGCTGTTAAGCCTTCACGCGCATCATCGCCTGTGGTGTTAACTTTATTTTTTTTAGCAAGACCTGATTCCTCAATGTAATTGTTAAGAGTTCTTGTTAAGGCGGCGCGCAATCCTGCCAAGTGTGTGCCGCCATCGCGTTGTGGAATGTTGTTTGTAAAGCAGAAAATGCTTTCTTGGTAGGCTTCGTTCCACTGTAAGGCTAGCTCCACCACAATATCTTCTTTTGTGCCAACAAAATAAATAATATCGGGGTGAATGGCTTTTTTGTTTTTATTAAGGTGCGCTACAAAGGAAGCGATCCCGCCCTCATAACAAAACACATCGTTTTCACCGCTTCTTTCGTCATGCAGTTCAATGTTAATTCCGGAGTTCAGAAACGATAGTTCACGCAGCCTTTTGGCTAAGATGTCATAGTGAAAGTCTAAAATGCCTTTGAATATTTTGGGGCTTGGTTTGAATCTAACTTCCGTGCCATGTTTGTCGGTGGTGCCAATTTCTTTAAGTGGGGCGTCTGGTTCGCCCAGACTATAAGATTGTTGGTATACTTTGCCGTCCTTGCGGATGGTAAGTTGGAGAAATTCGGATAAGGCGTTAACTACCGAGACACCGACACCATGTAAACCGCCAGATACTTTGTAAGCTGAGTTATCAAACTTACCACCAGCGTGTAGTACTGTCATGATAACTTCTGCTGCAGAGCGGCCTTCTTCTGGCAAAATGTCAACGGGAATACCGCGACCATCGTCCTGTACGCTTAAAGAGCCATCAATGTGAATAGTTATTATTACGTTTTTGCAAAAACCCGCTAAAGCTTCGTCGATGGAGTTATCAACAACCTCGAATACCATGTGGTGCAAGCCTGTGCCGTCATCAGTGTCTCCGATATACATCCCAGGACGTTTGCGTACTGCTTCTAAACCCCTTAATACCTTAATATTACCGGCATTATATGCCTCGTTTGTCATCCAATTCTCCTCGTTAGTTTGATCGGTTTTGTTCGCCAAATAATTGCGGTGATTATACGCTTTTTTCCATTTTAGCGCCAGGAGCATTACTCGTTTTATCGCTTGTTTGAGGTGGTAAGTTTGTTTAAAATACTGCAAATTTTGCAGTGAAGCAAGCGAGGAAGCTTCGGGATTTGTAGTTGAGCAAAGTTTTGATAGATAATCTATAAAACGTATATAAAGCGTCTATTTTAGGTTAATTTCTTTCTCAGTTGATTTTTTCTCGCTCAGATTGGTGATTACAAAGAAGACTTTTGGAGTAAGTTTAGTCGATTATTGCGCCATTCTGGATGTGAAATAGGTTTTGGTTTTTGTTTGAATGATTAAACGCTAGGTCATCAGGGTTGATGGTCGTGATTATAGTTTGCACCTTGAGTTCGCATAAAAAGTTGAGAACGTTTTCGCGGTAATTGATGTCTAGCTCAGAGGGTAAATCATCTAGCAAATATAGCGCATTCTTTTCAGTTGCCTGTTTTAGGAGCTGTCCTTGCGCGATACGTAAGGCTGTCACCAGGGCTTTTTGTTGTCCTCTGGACAAAACTGCTGCGGCATTGTTGTTTTGATGTTTTATTATTAAGTCTGCGCGATGTGGTCCGCTCGATGTGTAGCCATACTTCAGGTCTCTTACGATGTTATCCTTTAGTGACTCTGCTAGCGTTTTATGTTGTGGCCAGCCAGCATGGTATTGTAGCTCAATTGAGAGGTTTGGTGCTAATTGTTCTAAAATTTTTTGTAAAGCAGGATTGATTTCTTCTACGTACTGAGCGTGTAGTTGATATAGTTTTGTTGCGGCTTCTTCAAATTTTTGATCCCAATAAGGCAGTAGCGATGTTTGTCCGCTGCGTAGTAGGGCGTTTCGATGTTGTAGTATTTTTTTGTTTTCTTGCCAGACGGATAGAAAATCCTGTTTCACGTGAAACAATCCCCAGTTAATAAATTGGCGTCGTTCTGCAGGACCTGCTTCTAAAATTGCATGGCTTTGAGGGGTTATGGTTAATATTGGCAATAGAGATGCTGCTTTGGATCTGTATGTTTTATCGCCATTAAGCTTTAATTGTTCAGTATTATCAGTTTGTTTTTCCATGCCAATGCGCATGGGGTTGGGGTGCCGCTCATTTTGCATTATTGTGGCTGAGATGGTGAATCTATCGTGAGCACTGCTTACAAGATTTTTAGTTTGGGATGTTCGAAAGGATTTACCAAGAAATATGCAGCTTATAGCCTCTAATATGCTGGTTTTACCAGCACCATTATCTCCATAGATAATGTTTTGCTCTGGGTGCAGAGCTATTTTCATTGATTCAATATTGCGAAAATTGAAGATTTGTATTGTGTTGAGAATCATCTTCAGTTTTTCAAGGGCATTATAACCTGCAGCTTATTGTCTGGCTTCTTTTCTGTTGTTTTTTCTTCGATTAAGAGGCTGCTAATGCTATCTTTAAGGCTGAATACAACTGATTCTGTAGTTAGGTGCTCTAGCGCTTCTATCAGATATGTGGCATTAAAGTTTATGTTAAGATTTGGGCCGTCATATACAATTTCCAGCGTTTCTTCAGCTGGAGCCTGTCTATTTGTTGATACGATTTTTAGCTGATTCTGTGAAAGCTGCATTTGCAGCGTTTTAAAAGCATTGCTATTTGCTAGTAGAGTTACCCTCTGAAAAGCGCTTTTAATTGCTTCGCGCTGCAGTATTATTTTTTTGTCACAATCATTAGGAATTGCTTTTTCATATGACGGATACTTGCTTTCTATTAATTTTGTGATGAATATATAATTTTCTCCAATAACACGGAGGTATCGTTCTGTCATTTGCAACTGCACGGTTTGACTGCGACTTAACAACTTAGAAAGCTCAAATACTGATTTACGCGGGATCAAAATACGTGGAGGAAGGTTCTCGTTGGTAACTGGTGTGTTGTCACCATCAAGCGCTAATCTGTGTCCATCGGTTGCCACACTCCACAGCGTGTTATTTTTAATTTCTAATAATAGTCCATTTAAATAGTATCGTGCATCATCTTGTGCTATGGCAAAGGCAGTAGAATCTATGATTTTTTTGAGCGTGGCAGCAGCAATATTAATGGTAGTTTGAGCTTCTGATTCTTGCCATTTAATGCGTGGGAATTCCTCTGCTGGTAATGTAGCAAGAACAAAGCGACATGCACCAGATTGGACGATACAATCGTTTTTGCTCTGAGAAAAAGCTATGTCACTGTTTTCTGGAAGTGAGCGACATATATCTAATAGATTTTTTGCAGGAATTGTTATTTCACCATCTATATTATTAGTATTTACTAGAGGTATAGCACACGAAATTTCTAATTCTGTATTGCTGCAGCACATGTATAAAGTGTTTTGTTCTGTTTTTAGCATGACATTTAAAAGAATAGCCATTGGATGAATGCGTTCACTTGCGCCTATGATGATTTGCATAGCATCTAAAAGTTTTGATCGATTAATAACGAATTTCATTTTTTCCTCGATGATTTTTTATGTTGATAAGATTCTTTTTAAATTGCGGTAATCTTCGGCAAAATCTAGATTGCTATCAACGAGTTCTTTAACTTTGCGGCAGGCATGTATTACTGTCGTATGATCTCTCCCGCCAAACGTTAATGCAATCTCTGGCAAACTGTGATTAGTTAATTCCTTAGCTAATGCCATAGCCATTTGCCTGGGGCGGGCTATGGATCGATTACGTTTTTTTGACAATAAATCGACAACTTTAATTTTATGGTATTCAGCAACGACTTTTTGGATGTTTTCTATAGTGACTAATCGCGCGTGTAATGCTAATAGATCTTTTAAAGCTTCTTTGGTGAATTCTAAGTTGATTTCTTTTCCGGTGAAGTGTGCTGTGGCTATGATGCGTTTTAGCGCGCCTTCCAGTTCACGTACATTTGATTGAATGTGTCTAGCAATAAAAAAAGCAACCTCGCTTTTTAGGTTAATGCCGCTTTGTTCTGCTTTGCTATGTAAAATAGCTACGCGTGTTTCTAATTCTGGAGGTTCTATGGCGACAGTTAGTCCCCAGCCGAATCTAGATTTTAGCCTCTCTTCTAGGCCGCCAATTTCCTTTGGATAGCGATCACAGCTTAAAATGATTTGTTGACCGCCCTCAAGTAACGCATTGAAAGTATGAAAAAATTCCTCTTGCGAGCGATCTTTCCCGGCAAAAAATTGTATATCATCTATGAGCAGGGCATCTAGTGAACGATAAAATGTTTTAAATTCATTGATGGTATTGCGTTGTAAGGCTTTTACCATATTAGCAACAAATCGTTCGGAATGCAGATAAACTATATTTGCATGAGGGTTTTTGGCTAAAATTTGATTGCCGATTGCATGCATAAGGTGTGTTTTACCAAGCCCAACCCCGCCATATAAAAATAGTGGATTATAGCCCTTGCCTGGGTTTGTGGCGACTTGTAGTGCTGCAGCTTTTGCCAGTTGATTCGATTTTCCTTCTACAAAGTTATCGAAGGTAAAATTGTTGCTTATATGGTTTGATGCGGGTTGTTTAGTTTTTGTGACTTTTTGATTTGTAATTTTGGGTTGTTCTTGCTGTTCTGTGTTATCTCTGCTGCCAACTAATAATTCTACTGTGACATCTGTTGTTGAGAAATCATTTGTTAATTTCTGAATACGGGGTAAGAAATTGTCTTTAACTTTGTCTAGTACAAATCTGTTGGGTACGTATAAAAATAATTTATTATCAAGAAGTTGTGCCTGTAGTGGCAATATGTACATATTGAATTGTTCCGTAGAACTTTCATCGCGTAAGTAGTCTAAGCATTGTTTCCAGAGAGGTTCCAAGAAATTGTCCTGTGTAGTAAAGTAATTATAAACGCAACTGAGCGGTATATATTAATGTGCTTTCAGCCAATCTTCCAGTATTAATTTAGCAGCAATGCTATCTATGGCACTATCCTGTAGTGCTTTATAACCACCTTGCTCATAGATAAACTCGCGAGCTGCTTTGGTGGTTAGTCTTTCATCTACGAAGTGTACAGGAAGTTTGTATCTTTCTTCGAGTTGGGTAACAAATTTTTTGGCAGCCTTGGTAATTTCATGTTCGCTGCCATCCATGTTAAGCGGCAGACCTGTTACTAAAGCGCATGGTTGCCAATCCTGAATAAGCTTGTCCAGCTGTTGCCAGTTAGGAGCGCCATCTTTGGCTGGTAGTATTGGCATTGGAGAGGCCGACTTTGTAATCAGTTGACCAACAGCAACGCCAATTTTGCGTAGGCCAAAATCAAATCCAAGGTATATATTGTTTCGAGCTTTTATATCCATCCAACATTCTTCCATTGTTCCTTAATTCGATATTCATATGTTACAATACATGCAATTTTGGGGTGAAATCAATAACAATTTACTGGGAGAGAGCGGCATGGTTGTCACAATTTCTGTATTGTTCAACTTATATATTTTTATATTAATCGCACGTTTAATTATTAATATTGTACACGCGGACTATTTTAATCCGGCTTGTAAGTTTATTTATAAACTAACACAGCCCTTAATAGCGCTTGCTCAAAAGGTTTTGCCTGAAAAGGATAATATGCATCTTGCCGTTATTATTCCCTTGTTTTTAATCGAGATTATTAAGATTTATCTTTTGTTGTTATTGAGCGCCGGTTCCTTTGCTAATATTTTTGGTGCATTTTTTTGGGCTTTCGGAGAGCTTGCAAGGTTTGTTTTAGATATATTTTTCTATTTAGTCATAATCAGAATTCTTTTGAGCTGGATTGCAATCAGTACCCATAATTCATATACAGTGCTATTAATCCAGGTTACGGAACCTATATTGTTAGTTGCTAGGCAAAAAATTCCTCCGCTTGGTGGTATAGATCTTTCTGCCTTGGTTGTTTTGTTGCTCTTGAAAGCATCAGTAATTATTATTGCAAATCCATTGCTTAATTTGGGCATTCGATTTGCTCTGGGATTACACTTTTAATTGTAAATAAAGCAACGTAGTTGCGAAGGGTCAAAAGTTTCGTTGGTCTGCTCACATTTTTTCGGATGAGTCAAGCCAATGAAGCATTGACAACACCTACTCCTGATAGTGAAAGTGTCAAGTTAGAGTCCAAGACAATGGACGGCACATGCCAATAAATTACAATTCAAATGCTATTCTGACACATTTTGCGCAACTATCTTATATCAAGTTGAGGCATACTCCAACTTGATACGGGTTTTACAAAAAAATTGACGTGGTACTCCTTTGTAGTACCATAGTATTGTGCTAACGAAAAAACACCAAGCAACACTCAACGCTATTTTTGAATCGCCAGTGCGATCAAACATAACATGGGTTGATATTGAGGCATTATTAAAATCCCTTGGTGCTGAATTATCCGAGGGGAGTGGTTCGCTAATACGCATAGCACTGAATGGAAGCAAAGCAGTTTTTCATAGACCGCATCCACGTAAAGAAACTGATAAGGGAGCTGTAGCATCTATGAGACGTTTTTTGATTGCAGCTGGAGTAAAACGATGTTAAGTCATAAAGGTTATATTGGTCATGTTGAGTTTGATGAGGAAGCCGAGATTTTTCACGGTGAAGTCATAAATACTCGTGATGTTATTACATTCCAAGGTGATAGCATTAAAACCATTAAAAAGGCACTTGTTGATTCTGTTGAAGACTACTTGGCTTTTTGTGAGGAAAGGGGAGAATCTCCAGAGCGTCCGTTTTCAGGCAGGTTTAATGTACGCATTGAGCCCGAGCTACACAGAGAAGCGTATATTGCAGCCAAGCAAGCTGGAATTAGCTTAAATTCATTAATTGTTGAAGCAATTAAACACGAAACCAAAACCATGCACACAGCGCGTTAAAAATAACAATGATTAAAAAAGAATTCGATGGATTTTCAGTTAATATTTTTTTAGATGATGACAACGACTGGATGGCGCATTTTATAGAGCTTCCATCTATTTCTGCGTGTGGTGATACAGCAGAAGAAGCACTTGCAGAGTTGAAAGTAGCTTGGGAAGCAGCAAAAGAAAGTTATAAAAAACATGGAGAAAAAATTCCAGTGGCTCCTTCACAGAAAAAATATAGTGGTCATTTTAATGTTCGTGTTGATAAAAGATTGCACAAGCAATTAGCAATGGAAGCGGCTATGGCCGGAATTAGTTTGAATGCTTTAATAGTGCAGAGATTGCTGAAAAATTCGTTTGATTATGGTGTTTAGTGTGAAAAGGGGAAAGCGTTATGAAACAGTGGTATGAATTACTATATGAAAACTATGCTAAATCGTATGACCAAGAACCTTATGCGCAAGGTACTATTGGCGAATGTGATTTTATCGAAAATGAAATAAAGCATGATAAATCATTGAGTATTATTGATGTAGGCTGCGGGACAGGGCGACATACCATTGAGCTCACTACAAGAGGCTACAATGTTATAGGCATTGATCTATCAGAGTCGCAATTGAAACACGCTAAAGAAAAAGCCAAAGCAAAAAATTTGCAAATAGATTTTGCAAAACATGATGCGAGAAATCTGCCTTTCAATAATCAGTTTGATTTAGCTATTATGCTTTGTGAAGGTTCGTTTCCATTAATGGAAACCGATGAAATGAATTATGAGATACTAAAAAATATTGCTGCCGCTTTAAAGCCAAATGGCAAGTTTATTTTTACGACCCTAAATGGCTTATTTCCCATACATAATTCGATAGAAAAATTTTATGATTCATCAAAGGAATCAGGAAATACAACTTGCGAAAAAAACGGTTTTGATTTTATGACTTTTCGCGACCACAACATTGTTACTGTAGAAGATGATCTTGGCAATACGAAAACATTGGAAGCCAATCAAAGATATTACATTCCACCAGAAATAACCTGGCTGTTAAAAACGGTAGGTTTTAGTAAGGTAGATATTTATGGAGCAAAACTCGGAGCTTATTCAAGAAATGATGCGTTAACAGCTCATGATTTTGAAATGCTAATAATTGCTGATAAGAGGAAATTAAATGTCTAAACAATCACAGATACATTCTACCATTAATCAGTGGAAAGAACGCGGAGGTAATTTGTGGGATATGTTGGAAAAATTTCAAAATATTCCAATTACTAACAGTGACGATGCTGTTGCTATTGTAAACGCTTTAAATTCACTTTCATTTGAGGATAAAAGTAATGACACGGAAGAAATTTATCAGGTTAGTGACGCATGTCGAATCTTAGTGACTTTTTTTCAGCAAGCAGATTCTCAGGAAGTTTTTAACATATTTGTCAACCAAGGACTATCGCAACTTAGACGGATTTTCACCTATTTGGTAAATCAGCCGGATAGCAAAAATGAAATTAATTTGCTTATGTTTATCTTGCGGTTACTTGCAGAATATAGGCAAGAAGAAGATGCTAGGTTAATTGCTAAAATAGCCAGAAGTGGTTTTCAATCTAACAACCATATGTGGGAAAATATTTTACATGCTTTTACTGTAGAACATCCATATTGTGATATTGTGATTAACACTTTGGCAGTACCTTTACCTAAAGATTTTTTAGGAATTGTTTATTTGGATGTCGTTAATGATCTCGTACGTAATGGCTTCATTAAAAAGCATCCCTTTGATACAGAATCAGGAATAGAATATTTAAGGGAGTTGTTTTTATCTAAAACCAACTTTAGTTATGCTCATAGTGCAGCTGCATCTCTACCATTTCTTACCAGCTTCCATCGAGAGGGGTTAATACAACTCGCCAAACAACATATTGATCCTTATGTTCATATGGAAAGCGCATGGGCTATGGCAACAATTGGAGATTATTCAGGTGTTGAATTGTTAAAAAAAATGGCTGTTGATGCAAGATACAGTAATCTCGCTTGCCAATATTTAAAGGGATTGGGTTGTGGTAATAAAATTCCTACAATAGTTTTTGACGATGATTTTAAAGCTATGGTCGAAGCTTCAGATTGGTTAGATCATCCGCAGGAGTATGGCAAAGTACCCGATGAGATCTCCCTGTATGATACGCGCGCACTTTACTGGCCACCAACCGATGATGAACGAAAAGTGTGGTTATTTAAATACATTTATAAAGGGGATAAGGATGTTGAAGCGTCCTGGGGATTTGTAATGGTAGGCGGCTCTACAACATTTTCATTATTTGGTGAATATCATGCTGATTTTAAAGCGGAAGATGTCTATGGGGTCCATTGTGTGTGGGAATTGGAAGTGAATGAAGATGCAAGAATGCCAGAGAGTCGTAATGCTAAAGCTGGATTAGCTATTCTTAGGCAATACAATCCTAGCTTTTAAATAATTTATCAAATTATTTCACCGGGAACCGCTGAGAATCTACAACTCTATTTGAGTAATCTTTAAAAATGGTCTATAACCTTTGCTTATAAGCGGAGAAGTTAAAAACATAGGATTTTAAGTCTCATTTCAATTGAACCCACACATGTCCTTTCTAAAATTTTTCTTTTCTGCTACCATAGCTTTCCTGTTGGTTAGGAAGCATTATATGATAAAAAAATTATTAACATGGACCTATTTGCCACACAACCTGTAATAGCTAGATTAGAAAGCGGGAAAGATTCTAGGATTCCATCTTTGTCTTTATTATCTAAAGTAGCAACAGCTGCTCATGCCAAGTTAAATATTAGTTTTGAAATACCAAAATCTCGGTAAAGCTAGCCAACCGGCATATAGGGCGTTTCTTGTCACTCCTTTTGGTTGGGTGAGGTCGTAACTGACTTGCCACTTGATTCTCGAATACGTCAAATCTTCGGTATTGTTTAATACCGAAGATTTGACTCATAACCAAGTCGAGGAATAAGCTTTGAGTGCTTACCCCTAAGACTTAGTTTTGAATATTTTACTGCTAGATTTAATCAGAGCGCGGGTGATCCGCTCAACGGTCCAGCAGGAGTTGTTGTGTCTTGGGTTGGGCCAGTTCCGTTAGGTATTTTTGTAGATGATGCTTCAGTGCCAAACATTCCGCCTGCAGAAGCTCGTCCGGTAACGCCAGCTCCTGGTTTTGTTCCGTCCGGTATTTCTCCCTCTGACATAACACCACGACTAACATCAGGTTGATGTGTTTTTTTGCTATCTGCATAAGAATCTCTTATTTTCCTACGCCTACGACGCCTTTTCTTTGTTGCGCCTTCATCCTCACCATCACTTTTTGCTATGCTGCCACCATTTCCAAAACGATTTTCTACTCCAGCCTGAAATCCAGCAACATCACCTTGTTCTTCTTTAGCAATATCATCCCATGATAGCTCATCTTCACTATCAGTAACAAGTGTATAAGTTCAATTGAAATGAGACTTTTAGATGCCTCCATTTTGATAGTTTAACCAGTATGCCATGGGAGTCATTAAATTCAAG
>JAFGXA010000026.1 GCA_016936855.1 Gammaproteobacteria bacterium
CTTGAATTTAATGACTCCCATGGCATACTGGTTAAACTATCAAAATGGAGGCATCTAAAAGTCTCATTTCAATTGAACTTATACAAACAATTGACATCTCCGCCGGCATTTGGCATGATAATTGCCGTATTAGTCGTCAATTATTAGGGCAATCATGTATATTAACCGAAAAATAACAATCTTAGATGAACTACAAGAAAAATCGGTTTTTCTGTTAGGACCCAGACAAACCGGGAAATCTAGTTTTATTCGCAACAAACTATCAGAGGCTCGGGTATACAATTTGCTAGAATCTGATACATTTCTTAAGTTAAATCAAGCCCCACAACGCATTAGAGAAGAATTAACGGATAGCGATAAGATTATTGTTATCGATGAAATTCAGCGATTCCCAACCCTATTAAATGAAGTACATTTAATGATTGAAGAGCATGACGTGCGCTTTTTATTAACAGGTTCTAGCGCCAGAAAATTACGACGCGTTGGTGTGAATTTACTTGGCGGCAGAGCTAGAATGAGACATCTACACCCATTTAGCTTCAGTGAACTAGGTGATGCATTTGATTTGAATAAAGCAATAAATTATGGACTATTACCATCTATTTATTTGTCAAGCAATCCTGAAGCAGATCTAAACTCTTACATAGGACTATATTTACAGGAGGAAATTGTTGCAGAAAGCGCAACAAGAAACATACCAGCCTTCAGCCGATTTTTGCAAGTGGCAGCCCTTTGCAATGGCAAGATAATAAACTACAGCAACATTGCAAATGATGCTCAAGTGGCTCGCACCACTATTCAAGAATACTTTCAAATTTTAAAAGACACTCTGCTAGCTTTTGAAATTCCAGCCTGGAAACAATCGCTAAAACGCAAACCAATTAGTACTTCAAAATTTTATTTCTTTGATATGGGCGTCACCAGATTAATTCAGAATCGCGCCCTATTAAACAAAGGGTCTCCCGAATATGGTGAAGCTTTTGAATCATATATTTGCCATGAACTAAAAACCTTTATTGATTACACTCACCTAAAAGGACTTAACTATTGGCGATCAAAATCTGGGTTTGAGGTGGACTTCATAATATCAAATGAAATTGCAATAGAAGTTAAAGCAAAAGACAATGTATCTTTGCAAGATATAAAAGGCATCAAAGCCTTGCAGGAAGAAAAAAAACATAAGCATTATATCGTAGTATCATTCGAAAAAACCACCAGGATGGTTGGTGGCATACAAATTCTGCCATGGAAGATATTTTTAGAAAAACTATGGGGGCGAGAATTTATTTAGATCATAAAGTTCATTGTTAAAGATAGTTACCAATATTTAACATACGAGACCTTGCAAAATCAAAGCGGCGTCCATCAACTTTATCGGCAATCAATCCTTGTGTTACTTCTTCAACAAAACATAATCGTTTTTCCTTGCGCTCTGATTTAAGCTGCTCATGCCTACTAATTCCCCGTTTTTTTGTATATGTTTTTGTATATGAAGATGACACAACCCTTGAGGGCGGATAAATAACTCGCACACCATCACCCCATGCTTTTTTTAAAGCGTTTAAATTTTTCAAGTTAATCTCATTGGATAACACTTCTTCATCAGAGTAAAAATCATTATCATTCTGCTGTTTTTTGATTAAAAGATCTAAACAATCAAGGATATTATGCGCCAAAATTTTCGCTCTAAAAAAAGCATCGCTATTGATTTTCTCAAGCTCTTTTAATTTTTCTAACGCATCATCAACCCGTAACAACCTCTTTTCTACAGATTCATAATCCCCATAAAGAATCGTATTAGAAAGCTCTATTAACGAGCGAGTCGTGATTAACTCCGCTCTACGTGAAACAAATTCTTTGTTTTCCTGAAATTTTTTACTGCGTCTATATAAATAATCCAATCTCACAACAACAACATCAAGACAGCGGGGAATATCCAGCAACAAATGGCGAACACGGTAAACTGCTGTTGGAACAATCAAATAAGGAGAAAATTTCAATATATCATCAATATAACTATAGAACTGATCAATACTAATATCATTTTTAAAGGAATGAAGTGAAGCGTATATAACCTTACAAACCGCTAGCATAACCCTCGGAGCATATCGATCATTAAAGTATTTAACATTGTAATGATCAGCGAAGTCATACGCTTCATCAATCAACGAAAATTTTTCTATAACATGCATTTCCAAAAAAAACCTTAAATGTCTACAAAATTTATTAACCATTAATGCGTAGTTTTCATCAACTGTAAATTTTCCCCCATGACTAAACCAAAGCATGTGATGTTTTATTAAGGAGACACCAAAAACAACAATTTCGTTACCCATATCTCTTAACCGCCAGGTTAAAAATAGATACTTACGAAATGTTTTTTCTACTGTATTAAGAGCATCATCGCTGATATCTTTTCTTGAGACCTCGAATTTTTCGAGTGTGCTCGCGTGTTTTTCAAAAGATCGCCACAAATCATTAACACATTCTTTATGTGTAGCCAACGCACCAATTCCTGCTCTTAATGAAGGTGATACAGCATAAAGATTAGATAACATCTCAATCACTGTATTCTGCCTTCCAGCATCATCATATACCTCAATAGTCCTTATAAATGTTTTTTCTATCATTTCATATAATTCAACCAAAACTATATTTCTTAAATATTCAACACCATCACAACTTTCTTGTATCATCATCCCAAGAAGTTTGTTAAACATCAAACTAGCCTGACCATATAATATTGACAATTTATCCTTATAATTTCCATTACCCATTATATCTAGACAAGATGCTTTACCCAAACAGAACCAAGCAAAACGCAAAACCTCATTCACATCAGTATAATCATTAATTACCGGAGCATCCAATTGCGCATAAGCATCGACTATCCGCTCTTGTAAAGCCTCGTCCCATAATTCACTGATATGCTCTCTTTTTAAAAAAACAAATCTAATAAAAGCAGGGAGCTGAATGAATTCAACAAAATCAAAACCATCCAATTGTTGTGGTAAATCGACCGATAAAATTTCTCTAGTTAATGGCAATTTTTCTATTTTAGTAAAAAACAACACTCCAACCTTAGTCGGTTTAAATGACTTAACGAGCTCGCCACCTTTACGCAAAGTAACATGCTCAGTATCCAACCCACTTGTGGCATATCGCAAAGCAGATTCAAACAATCTCACAGGATGCAATAACGGTGGCAAATCTCTAGCATCTTCCGGTCTATCACGATAACAATATATTACACTTGCGAATGAAGATGTCGCGCGCTCTAACATATAACGCGCTTTGCTTTCTTCAATTTGCCATCTCGACTCTAGAAGAAAAAGTTGAGCTTCATTGAAATTAGCATTAGCACAATAGTAATTATCAAGAACACGCCACGACACATCGTCATATAGAAATTTGTGTGCAAAATCAAAAAGCCCCTCATTTTGCATATACTGAAGACGGTCAGTGGTGCTTCTTAATAAATACTCACACATCTCCTGCATTACATTAGTATAATAATCCTCAATCTCTCTCTCTAAAACATAGTCCCCATCATCTATAGCCTTTACTATTACATATATAGACACATTAACTTTTTTCGTTAATTCTCTGAGTTCATCAAAATGCTTCTTAAAGACGAATTTTCTACTATTTTCACTACTATCAACTATCACTTTGGAAATAACGTTGTACTGCGATAGCCTTAATACCCCTAGATATATCCTAACAATTAACCTTATATTATCAAATTCTGACATCAAGTGACCTTCTTGCGTACATATCTCAGAAAAACCTATATCTCTCCCAGCTAACATAATCCTTTTCATATATCTGAGCGATTTTTTGTAGCAACGCAACGCATCATCTTTTTTTTCAAAATTCTCAAATGTTTTTGCCGCTTTAACCAAATCACGAACCAAATTAAGACTGGCTAATTTTGCTTCATTTGCCATACCATTATCCATAGGCAAATTACGACTGGATTTAGATAATGTGGCATCTCTGCTTTTTCTCTTAGATGCTAAAGAACTACCTGGCCTCCTTAATAAGGCTGAGCTTGTAACATCAGGATCACCAACATCTTTAGAAAAATTCAATCTGAGCTGACTAACATTAGCATTTGCAATAATAACTGCTGCATCATGACTTCTAAAAACATCTGATCTGCCATCTTTATCATCAAGTAAAATCCAACCATGCAGCAAATCATAATGGCTACGCTTTAGATCTTCACTCTCTTCTAATTCAGCCAAGGCGCGTCTATAGCGTATTGCCAATGGTAAATCATCACGCCTATAACAATCCTTGTATAAAAAAGTTAAAACTTTTTTTTCCTTTTCAACATCCTTCGATAAAACACTACCAAATTCATCGTAACAAATAGCATAATGCTTATATGCTTTTTCTAAATCTTCGATACTTTCGTAAAATTCAGCGGCCCGTAGTGATGCTGCAAATGCATTATTTTGTAAATCAGTGTTGCTGGCATCACGACTGGAGAGCCAAAGTTCTATTTGAGCTGCTTTATCCAAAAAATCTTTTGCGCTATCACCACTAGCAAATAATTCGCAAATTTCTAATGCATCATCACCGCTAAAAGCACCACTATCATATTCAATGGTCCCAGAGAATTCCGATTTTTCCAACTCCGCACAAAAAATTTCAGCCAATTCCAAACAAAATATTCTATTTATTTCAACATCAACAAATCCCAATGTTCGCGAATAAAACTGTATAACAGCAGATAATGTTGGTCCATCAGCAAATATTTCATCTAGATTAATTTTTACAGGTATAGAACCATCTATTTGCTCAATAGCTAAATAATAAAGTTCAAATTTTTCTTTGTTACTCCAATCCAAAGAACGAGCAAGATCCAAATAAACCGACTTAGATTCTCCACGCAAACTTGCTACATATCCATCATCACCTTGACGCCATTCACTCATAAAAACATGAACAGGAGATTCCGAATCTTCAGCACAGTTTTCAGTTAAATTAGCAAGGCGCGCACATATATCAGCGTGGCGTTTTCTCAGGTGAACATCAGGGTCTTCAATCGCTGTAAACCTTGCAAAATATTCAGTAACACAACGTTGAAAAGAATTAAAATCTTTAACCGGATCAGCAACCGCTACTAGGCTAGCAAATATTTCGAATTTAACGCTTGGCTCGTCATCGCTTATCTGAGCAGATAAAAACAAACATCGTGCAATATTAACAGAACTCAGTCTTGTTATAAGGGATATAATTCTACCATCATTCATCTATCATAGCGTGGTGCAGCATCGCCACCAGTAGTATCCATTGCAATATCATCCACTTTATTAGAAAAAAGCCCATTACAAAATCGCGCTATAATAACGCCAGCCCCTGTATCATCAACAACATCAGATGCAAAAAGTTTTGCATTAAAATTTTCTAATATAGCGACTTTATACTCAATCGCATCTTCTTCACCAAGCGTATCTACCAAATCTAAAACATCATCAAATTTTTCTGCTTCAATTAGGGCAGGAATTGCAGAATCTCTTATTTTATTTTCTACTATATCCAATTGTTGCTGCGCGGTTTCATCTGGCTCATCACCTAGACATTCAAAAAAATCATCTATGTAACTTTTAAAATGACCCCAATTATCCACTGCATCAGTATTACTAACCAATCCCGCATATATCTTTAACTTTCGGCCAAGATCTTCACCGTCATCGTTTAACAAATCAACAACATCTAAATAACAATCAACTTTTTCTTTATCAAGACAAAAATCAGCAAAACTTGTTACGGCACTACGCTCTTCATCATTAAGATCCCTATCTGTAATATTTCGGCAATACTCCATGATTGTTTTGTACACATCAAAACAATCAGCATCTCCGAGTCTAGATAACACAGATGCCTTAATCGAGTAAGCAATGAAATTTGCGGAACATATCTCACCCATTTCAGCCACACGCGGATCAGCGATATGCTCATCACATAATTTCACTAATTCTCTTGCATTACTTGCAGCCTCAACGTCACCACTACCAACCACATCTGGAACCAGCTCATACATGGCTTGTAAAAATTGTGGCGGTATTGGTACCTCAGCAACACTACCAACTGACTTGTAATTATTATAGTAAGCTTTGAACGCCCCAACCGCAGCTTGGTAATTTCCAGCATCAAAATATTGATTACCCAAAGTAAATAACGCTACAGCATCAGTTGGATCTAGCATAAGTGTATCAACAGATTTATCATCACTACTTGGTGCATGCTCCACGGTAATAATACCTTCAATATCTGCCTTCTTTGCTCTTTTATTCTTGCTACTTTTCAACCATCCAAAAATATAATCCCAAAAAGTTTTCTTCTCATGCACATCACTATAATCATGTGCAAATATCCTTCCATTTACAGCGGCTAAATTAATATGAGACTCGACTTCTCTGCGAGTCACTTTCAAACCATGCAACAATGTATCAAATACATTTATGGTGAATCTACTACCACCATCCTCAGCAAGTTCAGATGATGTAATATTTCCATTTATTTGCGCGGAAGCTCCTATTACTTCCCCAACAACCTCTATAGCAGACAACCTGTCATCACTACTTAAAGCATTATAATCATATGTTACTTTCAACATACCGACACCAGAAGCAAACATTTTATTCAATAAAGCACTAACATATGGTCTAACGTAATTATTTCCAGATTCAAGTTGCCGAGCTCTGACATAATTCACTAAGACGGATAGGCTTATATCCACCCTATTAGCTACCCGTATGGACGAAGAACCTCGATCTTGACCAACAAACATCTTAACGAGATCAGCATACTTAGCCAATTCGATGTCATGAGCATCTTCTGCCGTAATAGAAATATCTTTGCCCAAAAAGGGATTATCTTGTTCAACCAAAGTAAAAGGGCTCTGTGGCTCCCGGTGATCGCTACCTGATACCCAAGAAGATAATCCATTTAAAATATCGGAACCAGTTGTAGGTCTTTCATGCATAACTTCGCTGCTCATAAGATTACCCCCCAAAGGATAAAAAATTACTACTCAATAAACAATGGCAATTTTAGCACAAAAATTACCGGAAGTCATAGAAATGTATAAGTTCAATTGAAATGAGACTTTTAGATGCCTCCATTTTGATAGTTTAACCAGTATGCCATGGGAGTCATTAAATTCAA
>JAFGXA010000004.1 GCA_016936855.1 Gammaproteobacteria bacterium
ACAAAAAACCCTGTCAAGAACTTTATGCGGAAAAATGAAAATTATCTGAAAATAACTTCAGAAAAATGTTTTTCGCGTAAGTCCTGACTACCTGAAATGCGAGGATCATCTCTTAAAAGGAAAAATATTAATTGGAAAGATTATAAACATTGTTGTTTAAATCTTTTGCACAAACGTAGCTTTTTAATTAACGCCATAATCGGCGGGCTCTTTTATTTGCCGACATCTATTTTTGCTGTTTTATGGGGCGTATCATTTTTACGTATGCAGGATTCTTTACCTGCCACTCAAGCCTCGCTCGCTATAACTTTACTATTTTTGGGTTGGGCTATAGGCTCCCCCATTATAGGTTTTTTTTGTGGTCATTTTAAATTTAAAAGAATAGTCCTAATTGGCGCCGCAACTTTGGCAATGTTGTTAAGTATATGTTTGCTATATACACACCAAATAGCTGATATGGTTTATTTTATATTATTTACATTGGGCTTATTATCAAGCTTCCAGGTTATCGTCTGGGACAGATTGGCGGCATCCACTGAAACAGATAATACTGGTATCGCTATTGCCTTAACCAACATGATTATTATGATAATTCCGGTATTCTTCCACCTAATCGTTGGCGCATTGATGGATTTACATCACACAATGATTCATGAAAAACTTAAACACTTTTATTCATTAGCAGATTACCATTTTGCGTTGATAGTTATACCATTGGCATTTTTCTCCGTAGTAATTTTGCAATTATGATCTAACGCCTCTGCCAATTAAAAACCCATTTCAATTGAACCCATACAAGTAGTTGCTTAATGCTTAATCTCTGAGTACAATATTCTTCATTGTTCCTGTTTGAGAGAGAAATTTGATGTCTGATTTGCAAAAAAAATCAAGGACTACGACTAACGAGCATGAAGCTGGCGCGTTAAAAGAGTCATTGGGAAATAGCATGGCGTGCTGTAAAAACACGAGAGGAGTTCTTACTATTGCAAATGACTTGTCTAAAAAAAATAATCCGCAATTCTTTGCACCCGATGGCAAGTATGATTCGCAATTAGAGGCTACAGCCAACGCCGAAGGAGCTTTAACTAAGGTTGCCAATGAAATGCAACATAATACTCCTATCAGCTTCGACCCAGGAGCTAAAGATTTAGAAAACCAGCCTGGCTCTTAGTATTGTCTGTTAAGTATTTATAGAGAGCGTCAAGATGACTATAGATTTTGACAAACGAGATCTTGAGGCTACTGAGAAACTTATCAAAATTTTTGAAAATCTTCTTAACGATGCCGACTGGGATTCAACATTATTACTCAGAACTAGTAAGAAAAAAATTGTTGCCTTGAAAGAAGAGGCTGAAGATCTTGCAAGACGGTTAAGGCAAAAAATAGAAGGCGATCCAGATACTGTTCGTGATCACGGAGAAACCCCTAAAGGTTGGCTGAAAGTTTACGTTTCTCTTTATCAAAGCCAGGGTGGCAATATGACGCTTTGGCAAGAAATGTTAAAATCTCTTGATAGATACGCTGTTACTCGCCCCATATACAAACAAGAGGAAGATGTTCAGGCTAGTATTCGCGCTAAACCTGAAATTGAAAAGCACGCTTACGCTGTAGTCATGGTAAAACAAGATGATATTCTCAACTTTGACAATCCATCTGCCGATAGAACTGGTTACGAATTGTTTTCATTAAAAGAGCATTCTATCAAGCAAGAAAACATCGTGAAGTTTATTCATGCTAATAGAAAGACATATAAACTCCATAAAGGCTTTTTAGTTCCTGCTTAATTGGTTGGATTCCCGCCTTTGCGGGAATGACGTGATGGGATTCTTAGTTCCTGCTTAACAAATCGGAACGTGTGAAGCCAATCCTCCAAGCGCTGTTTCTCTATATTTGCTCGACATATTTTTACCAATTTCCATCATGGTCGCTATCACCTCATCAAGTGAAACGCGATGTGATCCACCTTCTGCAACAGCCATAATTGCCGCATTTACTGCTTTAACCGCACCCATAGCATTACGTTCTATACAAGGAATTTGCACAAGACCTGCAACAGGATCACATGTCAGTCCCAAATTATGCTCCATACCAATTTCAGCAGCTTTCTCTATGGTATCAAAATCTCTAGTATGAATAGCTGCTAAAGCCCCAGCTGCCATCGAGCAAGCAACGCCAACCTCTCCCTGACAACCAACTTCAGCACCTGAAATAGATGCTTGGCTTTTATAAAGAATACCAATAGCACCAGCTGTTAAGAGAAAAGTTAGTATATCTTTTTCTTTGGAATATTTAGTGAACTTCTTACTATATTGTAAAATGGCTGGAATGATACCAGAGGCCCCATTTGTTGGTGCGGTGACTACCCTGCCAGCAGCAGCATTTTCTTCGGCAACAGCTATAGCAAACAAATTAAGCCATTGCATAATATCGGTAGGTTTCTGCAACGGATAATCTTGAGCATCAAGCTTTTGATAAAGTATTGGAGCCCGACGCCTTAGCTGCAAGACACCAGGTAAAATCGTTTTTTCGGTTGTACAGCCACGCACAATGCTTTGCTCCATAATATTTGCAATATTCAGCAATTGCTGTTTTATCTCACCTTCAGAACGCCAAGTTTTTTCATTTGCCATAACCAGCTCAGCAATAGACATTTGGTTTTTATCGCATAGTGCTCTTAACTCTTTAGTACTACTAAATGGGTATGGTGGCTTGCTATTTACCTTTACCTCCTCACCTTCTTTGATTATAAAACCACCACCAATTGAATAGTATATATCTTCTTCTAACGTCTGATTCTCTTTATTAAACGCCGTTATTTTCATAGCATTACTATGCTTTTCCATAGTTATATAACTATTAAAAATAATATCATGCACTGGATCAAAGGTGATTTGGTGTTCATTCAACAACTTTAATTTTTTTGTATCAGTTAGTTGCTGGAGCGCACCCTCTACTTTATCCGGATCTATGGTTTCTGGCATCTCTCCTGATAACCCCATAATAATCGCCTTATCGCTACCATGCCCCTTACCTGTTAAAGCCAAGGAACCATAAAGATCAATTTGTATACGTTCGATTTTCTGCAAAAAACCACGTTCTCTTAGCCCAGTTAAGCATTCATAAGCAGCACGCATAGGTCCTACCGTATGTGAACTAGATGGACCAAGCCCTATAGAAAACAGATCGAAGATACTAATCATTGTTTTGCCTTTTAAATATTAAGATTTAGGAAGTGTAACACCAGTTTGTCCTTGATACTTACCATTACGATCTTTATATGAAATATCACATGCTTCATCAGACTCTAAAAATAACATTTGAGCCACGCCTTCATTGGCATAAATTTTTGCCGGCAAATTGGTGGTATTAGAAAATTCGAGAGTCACGTGCCCTTCCCATTCTGGTTCCAGAGGGGTGACATTCACAATAATGCCGCAACGCGCATAAGTTGATTTACCCAGGCAAATAGTTAATACATTACGTGGGATTCGAAAATACTCAATGGTTCTAGCTAGCACAAAAGAATTCGGAGGAATAATGCAAACATCGCTTTTTACATCGATAAAACTATCGGTTGAAAAGTTCTTAGGATCAACGATAGCTGAGTTGATGTTAGTAAATATCTTAAATTCGTCGGCACAGCGCACGTCATAACCATAGCTTGATACACCGTAAGATATGCAGTTTTGTTCAGCATCACAACGAATTTGATTCGGCGCAAATGGCTCGATCATGCCACATTGCTCAGCCATCTTTTTAATCCATTTATCAGATTTTATCGACATGTTATTTTCCTCGCTTCATGGTAGGATAGTTGCCTATTAACATCAAAGCAGTATAACAAAAACAGATAAACCAGGTAATAAATATGCGTAGAATTTTAGTAACAAGCGGTTTGCCATATGCCAATGGTTCGATTCATTTAGGGCATTTGGTTGAATATATCCAAACAGATATTTGGGCGCGCGTACAAAGATTAACTGGCAATGAATGCTATTATGTATGTGGCGACGATGCCCATGGTACGCCAATCATGTTGAGCGCGGAAAACCAAAAAATCACTCCAGAAGAACTTATAAATAAAGTTTACAATGAACATAAAGCTGATTTACTAGGTTTTAATATTTATTTTGATAACTATCATACAACGCATTCTGAAGAAAATCGCAAATTAGCCAACCTTATCTTCAAACGTTTAGAAGAAAACGGTGATATTGAAGCACATACCATACTGCAAGCTTATGATGAAAAACAACAAATGTTTTTACCAGACCGTTATGTGCGAGGTGAATGCCCTAATTGCGGAGCTAAAGATCAGTACGGTGATAGTTGCGAAGTTTGCTCAAGCACCTATTCGCCAATGGATCTTAAAAACCCCATATCTACTGTTTCAGGAAGCAAACCTATCACCAAAGAATCTGAACATTTATTTTTCCGCTTGGATAAATACGCTAAAGTTTTGCAAAAATGGCTAAATAGCGGTCATGTCCAGTCTGAAGTTGCGCATAAATTAAATGAATGGTTTGAGCAAGGTTTGAAAAAATGGGATATATCACGTGATGAACCATATTTTGGTTTTGAGATTCCAGGACATAGGGGTAAATATTTTTATGTTTGGTTAGATGCCCCGATTGGTTATATGGCAGCGTTTGAAAAGTTGTGTACTGAAAAAGATAATCTGAATTTTGATGATTTTTGGGGGAACTCAACGACCGAACTCTATCATTTCGTTGGAAAAGATATCATCTATTTCCATGCACTTTTTTGGCCAGCAATGTTAACTAGCGCCGGTTTTCGCAAACCATCAGCAATTTTCACTCATGGCTTTTTAACAGTTGATGGGCAAAAAATGTCGAAATCACGCGGCACTTTTATAAAAGCCCGCACTTACTTAAATCATCTTGATCCTGAATATTTACGCTATTATTTCGCAGCCAAATTAAATTCTAGAGTTGATGATATTGATCTTAATTTTGCTGATTTTGTACAACGCGTAAATAGCGACCTAATTGGCAAAGTGGTAAATATTGCTAGTCGTTCAGCGGGCTTTATAAATAAAAAATTCGATGGCATTTTAGCGGACAAGCTTGATGACAATAATCTTTATAAAGAGTTTATTGAGCAGGCAGATGTTATTCTGGATCTCTATGAAAAACGCGAATTTTCACATGCAGTGCGCAACATAATGTTATTGGCAGATAAGGCTAACCAGTATGTAGATAACAAGAAACCTTGGGTTTTAGCAAAAGAAGAAGGTAAGGAGCAAGAAGTTCAGGATGTTGCAACAATGGCTTTAAACTTGTTTAGAGTCTTAATTATTTATCTAAAGCCAATTTTACCAGCAATGAGCTCCAAAGTAGAAAACTTCCTAAACATTGAACCATTAGATTGGGAAGATTTAACAAAACCATTGTTGGCGCATAAAATTAATAAATTCAAGCCGCTTATGCAGCGTATTGAACAAGAACAAGTTGATAAAATAATCGATGAATCAAAAATGTAACTATTCACCCAACCACGTCATCCCTGTAAAAGTTCATTAATTCGGTTCCAAATTTAGTAAACTAAAGAACTAGAGGAGGAAATGATATATGGGACGAATA
>JAFGXA010000027.1 GCA_016936855.1 Gammaproteobacteria bacterium
ATGTAGGAACTCATGATAATTTTGTCAAATTCAATGAGCGCTTGAAGCGTTGGATTAGCACGCTTATACGAGGATAATTTTCTTACTATTATTGCTTGCGATGTTTCCTTTAGGGCAAGTGATACCAGGATTCTTAACACATTATCCCATTCGCGGACTATAAGTGATTCCTTAACTTTATCTACTGGCTTGACAAGATAATCGTCGAACTCTTCAGGATCTTGAAAGCTAACTAGCGGTTTTTGTGCTTTGTCAGGCAGACAGGTAAATCTTGGCATAAAGCGATATCCAAATAAATACATTAACGCAAAATTGACACGGTTTATGCTATGCATATCACCGGAAATAGCAGCAATCTCCACATCACTGGTATTGCTATTGGCAATGTCTAACACGTAGTAGCTCTCATGTTCATTTGTTCCAATAATTTTATCGTTGATTGGAACGTGATTCGCTACAAGTTTGTAGCTGGATAGTCCTTTTCCAAGGGCAAACCATTTTTTTGAGTATCTAGCTTTTATGGTGTGACTTCTGGTTTCAACTTTTTGACCATCAACGCTGGCGTGGATACCATACTCAGCCAAAGTATAAAACTTGAAGATTGGTAACTTCGCTATTTTGTTAACCACCTCATCGCTAGCATCTCTTAAAGTATCGATTCTAAAACAGGTTTGAAACATGTTATTTAATTCATGAAAATTAATATCAGAAATCTCAGCCATCTTCCCAATTCCAATACCAGTTCCACCAGCAACAATGGCTGCTACAAATTGATTAAGGTCAAAAGATTTTTTTGTATAGCGCTGCTGAATTTTGGTGAATTTCGCGCCAAGATTAGTTTCCTCGGCAACATAACGGACTAAATCGGCAATATTGATGCTTGGTAAGTTTTCATAGAATGGGTTATTAACGTCATCAGCTTGTTTTTTGTAAGGGAGTTTCCATGTTACTATATTTTGCTTGTTTTCATGCAGTTTTATATGCGTATTATCACCATTCTGGATATTATTATTCGTTTCGTGATAGCGCTCTGTTAGTTCCTCATTCAATAATTTGAGAATTTCTTGGATTGGCATACACAGCAGTGGCAGATTTAGTTTCTCTAGGATTTTGTCTCTATTGGCGACCCAATAATCGTAGGGGATTAATTCGTCTTCTAAATGGCGGTAGTTTATACTATCTTTTATAAAAGCAGCCCCAGAGACAAGCATTTTTTGTAGTTGGAAATAAAGCATATATTCGTACCGCTCAGCATTAATCGTTTTGATGCGCCGCCTGTTATCTGTAGGATCAATGGTTTTAGTAGTGACGTGGGCTTGCAGTGTTTCTGGTATAAATTTAAGAGGTACTTGATCCTGCGGATAGTTGCTGAAAGTCTTGTTGCTTTTTAGATGTTGGTTAAAAAAGTCCAGGGCCTCTTTGATTGGAGTATTATCGTTGTAAGAAAAATGTATAGCCTGAAAAACTGGGCGTAAATTCAGCGTAATACCTCTGCTTTGTTTGCCTAGGTGCTGCCAAGTTAATCTAGTCTTTTTTGCTTCACGCTTGGTTAGTTCTTTGGCAAATTGTTCGATCTCATCTTCTGGGATTATCTTAAAAGCCTCAGGTCTTAACTCGTGGTCTGCAATATTTTTGTCGGCATAAAGTTGTGCCAACTTCCCGGCATTAATCAGTCTTTGTTCTGCCTGGTCGTTATTTATATCTGTTTTCTCCCTGGCATATTCCTCTGCCTCTTGATAGTACTTGTTTGTTCGGTAGAGAAAGAATGTAATTAAATTGTCATTGACTTCTAATAATCTGTGGCGCACATAACAAAGTAGATACAATCTTGCCAAATTCTTCTTCACTCGCTTCAACTTTGAAATTGGATAGAAGGTTGCCATACTCGCGTAATACTCGATATTTTTAGTCGATATGTTTAGTTTCGGCAGGATTGTTTTTGCATGCTCATATATTTCCAGCAGGTATCGCTGCTTCGTGATCTCTTTGCGCATTTCGGTTGTGCTGAAGTCTTTGGCAGATTTTTTAAGTAAGGTTAGACGGTAAAAATTATTCTCGCTTTCCAGAAGATTATCTAAGGCAGTTCTGGCGCCCTTATCAAATAACGTTGAAACTTTGTTGAGAAGTCTATTCCTTTCATCAGCAAGCGCCATAGACACAATAGTTTGCATTGTTGAGTAACCTGGTCTAACTAAATTATTGCGCTGGCAAAATGCAAGCAATTCATCAAAAATAAACTTGGGATAAATATGGCGCTTGGTTAAGTCTTTGGCGTAACACTGTAGTTTTACCTGCGTTTTAGCCGTAATTTGGCGAAAATTATATTGCTGTAATATTCTTTTTTGATTTGCATAGTGAAAATGCTTGGATAATTGCTTTTTAGGAAAAGGTTCATCAGGAAAGTAGTTGTTAATAATAAACCAGGTATCGTTCCGTATTTGCTGAAAAGTAAAGTTGAAAAAATACTGCTTGGCATAGAAGTAACCTTTTTGCAGCAAGTAATTAATCTTAGCTGGAATAGTTGAAATCTTATCAAGAATGGTGTGATCTGCCTCTTCAATTTCAAAAAGCACTTTGCGTTCTTCGTCATTCAATACAGGAAGACCGTACAGATCTTCAAGATCACCATCAGACAAAATTTTTATTCTTGATCCAGATGACATTTTTAGTCACTTTTATTTTTAAAGTTTACAGAACACCCCACAAGGAAAGCGTTCGTTTTTCTTGTGGCCCAAAAATAGCGTAATAAGATAACAGAAACTAACCAGAAAACCCATTGAAAAATTCAAAACAAGAATATATACTGTTTGACAAGTTTTCTTACACCAACCCACAGGAGCATAGGGAGATGTTAATTGGCTATGCCAGAGTTTCGAAAAGCGATGGCTCTCAAACATTAGATCTACAGCAAGATGCCTTGATTAAGGCTGGTGTTGAACCAGAATACATCTATAAAGATTTGGCGTCAGGTCGAAAAGATGCTCGTCCAGGGCTTGATGCTTGTCTGAAAGCATTACAGCCAGGAAATACTTTAGTGGTTTGGAAGCTAGACCGTCTTGGCCGTGACTTAAAGCATTTGATCAATTTAGTTGATGACTTAAGGAAGCGGGATATAGGTTTTAAAGTACTAACAGGGCATGGCGCTCAAATCAACACTACTACAGCAAATGGCCGCTTGGTATTTGGTATCTTTGCAGCTTTAGCGGAGTTTGAAAGAGAGCTTATTATCGAGCGTACTAGAGCTGGGCTTGTTGCTGCAAGAGCTAGAGGCCGAAATGGCGGTCGACCTAGAAAGATGGATAAGCACACCTTGAAAATGGCTATGGCTGCCATGTCTGATCCGAAATCTGTAGCGGCAGAAGTGGCAAAACGCCTTGGAATCACTACTACCACACTGTATATGTATGTTAATGGTGACGGTTCTTTAAAGGAAGCAGGCAGCAAATTGCTAAAATCTGGAGATATGGCATGAAAGGCAGAAAAGAGTTGATGGTTATGCTCTATTTGCGTACAATTAGGAAGGTATTTATAGACAAAGACATGGAGATATAATGAATATCAAAACTTTAGCTCAATTTGGAATTTCTGTTGCTACATTGCTATTAGGGATGAGCGCCTATGGTGCAACAGCTACTGATACTTTCCAAGTAACGGCGACGATTCCAGCGGCATGTGTAATTACAGCAAATGATTTAGCTTTCGGCACATACAATCCAACAACAACTTCAACTCAAAATAGTACAGTAGATGTAACATGTACTAATACCACACCATGGGCAATTAGCCTAAGCACAGGTGGTAGTGGTTCATATTCTCCTCGCCAAATGACAGGTGGTGTTTCAGCCGATACGTTGAACTATAATTTGTATACAGATGCTACTTTCACTACAATTTGGGGTGATGGTACCGGAGGAACAACCACGGTGACGGGAACAGGTACTGGTGCTGCTCAATCTAATACAGTTTATGGGCAATTACCTAGCGGGCAATACAAAACGCCTGATAGCTATACTGATACTATTACGGCCACAGTTACTTATTGATGAGAGTATGTTTGTATAAGACATTTACATTAACGCTGTTGTTACTAGTTAACAGCAGCGTTTTTGCAGGAGCAATAGAAATACAGCCAGTTACCTTGGAGCTATCCAATGCTCATCCAATCACTTCTGTAGCCATGAAGAATCTATCTCCTTACCCTGTTCTTTTTCAGCTATACACAAAAAAATGGACACAAAATAAGCGGGGCAAAGATGTATATACAGCAACTCAGGACTTGTTTTTTACGCCACCAATCTATCATTTAGCTCCAAACCAGCAACAAATTATTCGTCTTGGCTTATTAAAGCCAAACAAAACAACAAAGGAGCAGGCATATAGATTATATTTCTATCAGGTTAACACGTGGAAAAACAAACCGCATCCTAAAGGAAAATTTGTCTTGCACATCATTTATAAAATAAACATCCCTGTTTTTGTAAAAACACCAGCCGCGTTAAAGCCTGATGTGAAGTGGCAACTTAAATTGCTTAGGGATCATAAACTGGCGTTGGTTGTGCATAATCTCGGAAATAAACACCTATATTTTTACAAGATAGGTTTAAAATCAGATAAGATGGCAAAGCCCGTTATGATACAGAATACTAAACTCATGTATATCCTAGCTGGCAATACTAGACATTGGATGTTGCAAGAACCAAAAAGTATCAAAGGATCACATAAGTTATCTGCGGTAGCATATACTAACTTGGGCACTCTAACGGCTACTTGTTTATATGCTAACGAGAAAACAAGTAAGAACCGTGCGAACGAACGATAAAGTATGAATATGTATGGAGATCAAAAAACAATTACAAGCGATGCTACTTATTGCATTGTTCATAATGAGCGGTGTTGTTTTTGCTTCTCCTATTAACTCAAAAGCATATCACAAAGAGTTATTAGCAGTAACAATTAACAGGCGTGACACTAATCACATAATATATATTCTTTATGATAATGCTGGCGCGGCCTGGGTTCCGAGCAGAATACTAGGTAACTACAAAATACCACCAAACACACTGCAAACAAATTATCATGGAGAATCCTATGTCTCGCTTAGAGATTTGCACGTTGAATACTCGATAGATCAGCATCAATCACGCATATTCTTAGCATTACCGGCGACCAATTTTAAACATTCTGGCTTTAACCTAGAGCAAAGCAAATTAGTAAAACCTCAACCTTCTCCGCTAGGAGGATTTCTGAACTATGACTTTTTTGCTCAAAAAATGTATCAAACAAAGACAATAACTAATGCTGTATTTAATATGGGGATTTTTAATCATTTCGGTATAGTTACTAACGACTTACTGGAGAAAGATATTGGAGCAAAAACACAATCTATACGACTCAATACAACGTGGCGAATAGATCGCCCCAATACTATGCAAACCTTACGTTTTGGCGATACCTATAGCGTCCCAGGACTATGGGGCAGATCTGTGGCGTTTGCTGGCGTTCAATGGGGTAGGAATTTTGGGACTCAGCCTGGATTCATAACATTCCCACTCCCTTCTGCAAATGGCATTGCTAGTATGCCAAGCACAGCCGATGTATATCTCAACAATGCGTTAATAGGAAAAAGAGACGTTAACACAGGACCCTTTGAAATAAATAACATCCCAGTAATAACTGGAGCTGGAAACGTTCAGCTGGTAGTTACTGATGTAATGGGACGCCAGCAATTAGTTAGCGTACCTTACTATGCAAGCCAAGAAATTCTTCGTCCTGGGCTACACGACTTTTCTTTTTCGGCTGGATTCGTAAGACATAATTTCGGGATAAAAAGTAACGATTATAGAGAATTTGTTGCAACAGGCACCGATACAATAGGAATCACAAATGGTTTAACCGCCCAATATCACGGTGAATTTTCTGCGAAAGAACAGGCTATTGGTATGGGAACCAACATGTTAATTAATAACTATGGAATTTTGACAACAGCTATCGCTGCAAGCCACAGTGATCGCGATATATGTGGAGGATTAGCACTTTTAAGATTTAGAAGACAAAGCAAAAGATTTAGTTATGGTTTCGGTATAGAAGCAACTACTGAAAATTTTAGACAATTAGGGTATAGCAAGGATAATCCGCCTCCAAAATTACAAACCGAGGCTTTTATGGGTTTTCCTATTTCCCACAGCTCATCTTTTAATATTAGTTATATAGGAAGAGATAATCGCAATTCCGCCGCAGAACATTTTATATCTGCAAATTACAATCTGACCCTACTACACAATATTTATCTCTCCTTAAGTGGGATTACAAATATTGGCGGTGTAAGTAACAAAGCAATATTTTTATCCTTAACTATGAATTTAGGAACAAGAACAACAGCCAGCTTTAATGCTGCTGGAAAACAAAACGATAGCTATGCTGCCATGCAAATTCAACGTAATCTACCAGCAGGAACTGGCTTTGGTTATAAAGTTCGCGCACAAGGAGGCAGGAATAAGAACGCGTTAGGAGGATTATTCTATCAGAATAAATATGGCAGATACTCTGCCCAGGTTGCTTATGATCATGGTACTAACTATCAGGTTGAAGCTACTGGAGGGATAGCTGCGCTACAAAATAATCTTTATTTATCCCGCAGAATCGATGATAGTTTTGCTGTGGTTGATGTTGATGATTATGCGAATATCCCGGTATATTTAGAAAACCATAAGATTGGAGTAACCAATCGGCAGGGCAAATTACTCGTACCTGATCTTAACGCGTATATAATAAATCATATCAGTATCAATCCAAATGAATTACCATTATCCGCCAGCATTCCTAAATCGAAATTCGATGTTGTCCCATACTATCGCAGCGGAATATTATTAAAATTGCCAATCAGGGACTCCCGCGGAGTGTTGTTAACACTGAAACAACAAAATGGCAAGAACGTTCCAGCAGGAGCGATAATTAAAGTACAGGGGCGAAATCAGACATCATATGTTGGCTATAGTGGGAAAGCATATTTAGTGAATTTATCTAAAACAAATCATTTATTAGTTCAGTGGGAAAACAGTTCGTGTCACGCCACTATAAAATATCACCCCGGTAAAGACATCATCCCAAATCTTGGTGTTATTATATGCAAAAACCAGGCGTTTAAAACTAAAGCAGTTGAACCTGAAGGAGGATTGAAATGAGTATACGGTCAAATGCCATGATTATCTTGGGTTTGTTATGCTACGTCACATTGTTCCCGAGTAATTCATTGGCAGCTTCTTGTTCTGTTAGAACAGGAAATATAAATTTTGGGACTTATGATCCATTTGACCCAACACACCTGGACGTTAATGGTAGAATACAAGTAAGATGTACAGGATCTGGTTATGTCGATGCTCAACTAAGGTTAAATCCAGGATCAAGCGGTAGTTGTGCTACTAGGACGATGCAAAAACCACCTGATACGCTAAATTATAATATTTTTATAGAAAGCACGCATAGCTCAATTTTTTGCTCTCCTGGTGGGTGGTATTGGCATATTTGGGGCAATGCGCCCTGGCAATTCAATCCCACCACATATGGGAGATTATTTTCATTGCAAACTACAGCCTCTCCAGGCACATATAGCGATACTATAACAGCAACATTAACGTATACGTCTACTGTATCAGGCGATGTTACCTTCAATAACGAGAATATGAAACAAGCGCATGGGCAAATTGAATTTGGGCAGTGACACCCATGTTGATAAAGTGAGAATATTGAACAAAAAAATCAATTTGAGTGGTGAAAGCTAGGTGTAGCAAGGGATAGAGCGGTATTAACGGAAATTTCGTGCGTTTGGACAATTAACCTCAGTAAGAAAATTATCCTCGTATAAGCGTGCTAATCCAACGCTTCAAGCGCTCATTGAATTTGACAAAATTATCATGAGTTCCTACAT
>JAFGXA010000028.1 GCA_016936855.1 Gammaproteobacteria bacterium
GGAAATCAATTTAAGCGGTGAAAGCTAGGCGCAGCAAGGGTTGGAGAGGTATTGGCGGAAATTTCGTGCGTTTGGACAATTAACCCCATTTAGCAAATGGGGAAAGCTTTCTTTCCATTCACTCTTATAGAAATGATGTATAGCAGTGCCAATTTCTAAAACTGCTTTTACTGTAAAGGCAGCAAAAAACATCAAAGGAGCATGTGGGCCTAGAGCAATCAAATGAGAAAGTACTGGCCAACTCGCTGCAGCAGAGTGGGCTAAAAAGCCACCAAGCGTTAAGGTCAAAGAACCAACACCTGCTAAAAGTGCAGAAATAGCACCAACAACAGCATCTAGAAATTCTTTATATTTCCCAGCAATATACTTTTTCTTCCTCCATGCTTGTCTTGCTTTCTTAATTTGAAATCCAGTATTCACAAATTCAAAAATAGCCAAACCCGCAAATAAGGGCGCTATAAATTCTGCTAAAGCACTAGCTACGGGCTGTACCCATCTAGCTAAAGAAGCTCCTGCTGCGATTACTTTTGTGGCAGCAAGACCTAAAAAGACAATCATCAAATTGAAGTCAGTCAAATAACCCCAAGCGGTTTTAAACCAATTTTTAATAGATTTTCTAGCGAAAAAGCTAAATTCATCATCACTCCAAACTAATGCATCTGTTACGTTTGAATCTTTAAGTTCGCTTGAAGATGTACTCATAAAAATTTGCCTTCGCTTAGTCGTTAAGAAATTAATACGCTGGATACTACAACAATCACAAGCAAGTATCATTAAGGTAATATTAAATGCAGCTATTAAAACACAGCAGTAAAATTATACTAGCTCAAACTATTAGCATTACCTAATATGGACATTTTAACATAATGTGATGGGTAAATTATGAAAATAACAGTACTTGTAGATAATGACTCTGTTTCTTGCGATCTTGATACTGAAAAGGGCTTGTCTTTGCTTATATAGTGTGATGATGGTGTAAGAATACTATTTGATACTGGAGTCAATGGGGTGCTGCTAAAAAATGCCAATATTTTAGGGGCAAATTTATTAGATCTAGACTACCTAATTTTATCGCATGGACACTATGATCATACTGGAGGGCTTTCGTCTTTGATATCTTTATACAAAAAACATAACAAAGAAAATTTCCCAACAATTATTTGCCATCCAGATACTTTTTGCAGAAGACATACTTTGCTAAAAGATTTAAGCTCACCATTAACAGAAAAGCAAATCTTAGAATTTTTTCCTATCGAATATACTACAAAAGCCAAATGGATAAATGATAACTTGGCTTTTCTTGGTGAAATTCCAAGAAACTTGGGTTTTGGTGAAAATTATTTTGGAAAAATAGAAAAAAACAACGAAATCATAGATGACAAAATAATGGATGATTCTGCCTTAGTTTATAAAGCGAAAGAGGGGTTGGTTATAATTGCTGGCTGCTCTCACTCCGGAATATGTAACATAATTGAACAAGCCAAAAAAATTTGTGGTGATAATAGGATTTTCGATATTGTGGGCGGGCTCCACTTAAGAAGTACCAAAAAAAATATACTGAAGAAAATTGTTGAATACATGGATAAAGCTGGAGTTCAAAATACACACGCTTGTCACTGCACAGGAAAAGCTAAAAAGGCCTTATTAAGACAAATTAATATAGGCGCAGGATCGGTTATTTGTTTATAATATGAATATGAAATGAAACAATTGGCTATTATGCTTAATGTTAATAATCGCTGATAAATAAATATAATTTAGATCATAGTGAAACCGGAGCTGTCAACGCTGGAATCCTCCAATAAATTTAAGGTTCCTGCGATCGTCTCATAATATAGATTTGCAGATTCATAGTCTTGAGCTTCTTCAGATTGCACGGCTAATGCAAAAGCTGTTTGCCAAGAGGCGTCATCATCATACTGCTTACGTAAGTTATCTATGGATGCTGATAATGCAGAACCGCTACTGTATAAGTCAATCCCAAATGTTGGATGATATAACATAATTTGTTTATAAATATTAATGCTTTCCAGCCAGTTCTCTTCATCGGCCAGTGTCTGCAATAAAGCGCTTAACTCGCCAATTTTTTCAAAAACTTGTTCTCTAGATGGGTTGGCATTAAAAAATTCTGTTACCCCTATAAAAATATCTTCTGAAATATTAAGTAACCCGGCAAGCATTGCTACACGAGCATGAGCAGAAGAGGTCATGGCATTTAAGTATAGATCTTGCACATTTATTTGTAGCGTGGTTAATAATTCAGGAATATCGCGTGTAAGTGTGTCAATTTCAAGAATAACATTTAGTCTTGTAGGGTCGTATTCTAAGAAAATAAGCTGTTTTTCAACAGCATCGTTAATACGATTGGTTGCTTTATAGTATGCGATCAATTGCTTAAGCATACCAAGCAATAGCTGCCTCATTTTGAGGTCATTTCTGTAGTCCAAAGCACCACGCAAAATCTCAATAGCTTTTTCTAAATAGCTAACATTTTCTTCTGTTATCGATATTTCACCATCTATTTCCAGCTGAGCAAAACAAAGTTCAAGCTCCTGCATAGGGTTCATCGCAGTGCGTAGTCGTTCCATTCTCTCAAGGTCTAGTTCTGTCGCAATACGTAGATCTTTATTTGCTAATTCGAGCTCTATATACAACTCTTGCAAAATTGTTCCGCGTTGCACTAGCAAATCAAACAAATAAATATTTTCTCTTCTTGCAAAATCTGTGCCCACAATTGGGTTTGGTTCTGCATCTGATTGTCGAGTAAAAGCAATATCAATCACCTTGCTCAAAGTATCTATGAGCTCCTTATCGTAACGCCCCAATCGACCACGTATCGAAATTATGCTTAATATAACATCCAGGTTTTCTGGATCCTTTTGCTCCCATGATCCCAATATTTTTAATGCTTCCTCGTAATTATCGTCGTTACATAGTCTTGCTATGGTGTCGCTGAGTTCTTCTGGTACTGTAACTTCCTCAGAAGGGGGTAGGCCACGATGGCGTCTGCTACCAAACATTCTAGAGCTCCTCGTTTCCGGGCCGTTTCCCTGTCTTAGCTGTCTAGCCATCAATTTTCTGGATATAGCCATTTTATTAGTTACCCTTAATTTAATGAATTAAGCACATCCTATCACGCATTACTTAATGTATTATTAAATAAAAGATAATTAAGAAAGCTAAATTTACAGTTGACTTATTTTTATTTACAGCTCAGCTCGCTTATCTTCCTTTTCTTATATTTGAGAGTATTTCAGGGTAAAGCTTTCGCTCTTTCAAATATTCCAGTAATAACAATTACTGGAATATTTGGGTGTTTCGGAGTCCTGGGTTTAATAAATAAGCCCCTCTTCAATACTAGGGTATATTTATAGGATTTGCTACGCTTTGAGTTTCTAAGGATGTTGCTTTTATTAGCTCATCTTTATCCAAGCAGTCATTCATAAATAGTAAGCTTGCTAGAGATTTTAAAGAATCTTCTCTATCCAGCTTAACCTTAATGGTATGTTGTTTTTCACTTGCGGAAATTTGAGAAATTTCACAGAGATTAATAAATCACGCAATCTTACTGCCCCACCCTATTGAAATCTCCGCTTTATTTTTTTGTAATTATTTGGCAGACCAAGCTATAGTCGCAGCACTGCCCTCACCAAAATTATAACTGGCAATTGGTTTTGATGAACTAGTTGGCATGCCATTGTACATATCAACTATTAGACCACTTGCTGACTCATGTAGGATAAAAGCGTTATGATTTTTATCAAATGCTATGTCGACAACATCTTGACTCGGATCGTTATCACATACCACCTGCTGTGCTATAGAACCTGGAATAAGTCTGTATAAGCGATAGATAACTGGTGCGTCTGGATCAGGTGAACCCCAACCAAAAGCGGCGGCATATACTTGATCTCCATTAACAATAATATGAGATATATACATATATGCAGGCAACTGATAAGTAGTATCAGCATTACTTTGACCAAGTTTATAACGAGCGACTGTATAGCTCCACGCATAGGCACCATCATCGAATGCAGCATAAATATGACCACTATTATCAACTTGAATAGTACGGTTAAAAAGTTGGCGTGTGCCAGCTGGCGCAGTTAATTTAATTTCGCTTACTGCCGTTGGCGACTGTACTTTACCGTTTAGTTGCAAATCAGATTGCTTATACACCCAAACATGAGGATCTATTGTTTGACTATCAGTATAACCATAAATATATACTTTACCGTTACCTATAGCTGGCTCCATGGGGAAATCACCACCAAAATGAGCAACTTTCTTATTTACAATAAAGCTTGGTTTAAAGACTGTCATTGATGTCGCGCCTTTAATATGGCTATATCCATGCAATAAATTTTCACCGCCATAACCGCCTTCAAAGTAAAAATAAACATTACCATTTTCATCAGCCACTGTACTGCTATCTACAGATAAAGTATCAACAGGATCATTAATTGAGACTAAAGTTGGCTTACTTAGTGGGGTATTTGTTGATAAATTAAAAACAAACATTTTTGCACTAATAGGATTGTTTACATCATGTGGATAAGTTACAGGCACGTATAAATAGCCAGAGCTAGTTACCGCAAATACATTTCCACATATAAAAAACAATAATATAGCAGCCAGTTTTTTAAACTTAGAAAACAACATAAAATATCCCTCTCAACTAATAGACAAAAAATTAATAAAGTGGCGGTAATATATCAAAAAAAAACCAAGATAACACCCAATACTATGATGCAAATTATACTGATGCCTAAAATGATATGGTTTGTTATTATACCTGGATGAGTAAATGCTCCACACCAATACCAATATTTGATACTGCAAAGTATATAGGCGAGCAAAAATTACCATTAGATATTGCTGATCGCCTTTATACTAAAAAAGATTTTGATGTGATGAGAGAGTTTCTTATTCAATATCAAGGTAGCCAAGATACTTTTAACGCTTATCGCCGAGAATTAGAACGATTGACTCAGTGGGCTTGGCTCGTTGCTAATAAATCCATTTTGGATTTGGGGCATAAAGATATCGAAAAGTTTATTGAATTTTGTCAAAGTCCGCCCGCTTCTTGGGTAGGATTAAAAAAAACTGCACGTTTTATCGATAAAAGTGGTGAAAGATTACCAAATCCCGATTGGCGACTTTTTGTTGTGACAATTAAAAAATCGGCAGTAAAGCAAGGAATGAGACCTAAAAAAGAAAATTATGAATTATCTCAAAAGGCTTTGCAGGCGCTTTTTAGTTCGCTTAGTAGCTTTTATAACTATCTTATGCGTGGAGATTTAAAGGAAAATAATCCAATTGCTCAAATACGTCAGAAGAGTCGATTTTTGCGTAAAAAACAGGGTAAACGACAAATTAGACGTTTAACTACGGCGCAATGGGATCACGTAATAAAAACAGCAAAAAGCCTGGCCGAAAAGGACCCATCTAGACATGAACGAACTCTTTTTATTATGACAATTCTTTATTTATTATATCTGCGCGTTTCTGAGTTGGCCGCATCTTATCGATGGGAGCCTAAAATGGGGGATTTTTACCAAGATAGTCAAGGGCGTTGGTGGTTTAAAACAGTTGGAAAAGGTAATAAAGAGCGTGACATCTCGGTTGGTGATTCGATGTTGGATGCCTTAAAACGCTATAGGGAAAGCAGAAATCTCACCCCTACTCTACCCGCGCCCGGCGAAACTGAACCGTTAATTCATAAGTTGATCGGTAAGGGGCCAGTTAGTAGTACTCGTGAAATACGTTATGTTGTACAAAATTGTTTTGATGCGGCAATCGCTAGTTTAATGAATGACAACTTGGAGGATGATGCCATAGCTTTAACAGAGGCTACGGTTCACTGGTTAAGGCACACTGGTATATCCGATGATATAAACAAGTTTGGGCGCCCCATATCCCATGTGCGTGATGATGCAGGCCACTCCAGTAGTGCCACTACTGATTTGTATAATGATAGTGAACTGCAAGCAAGGCATGCTTCTGCTCGCAAAAAAGTTTTAGATAATAGTTAATCAAGCAAAGCTTTGCTGAGAAGTTCATCAAAGTCGTGAACTATTAAGTCGGCTTGTTGTAATAATTGATTTTGATAGCTTGTGGTTAGTGCTGCCACGTGCATGCCAGCGCCTTTTGCGGATTCAATTCCTGTCGGGGAGTCTTCAATTACCAGGCATTTTTTTGGCTCTACCATTAAGTTATCAGCAACTAAAAGATAAGGGTCTGGATGAGGCTTAGTGAAGCTAACGTCATTAGCAGTTACAACTGTTTCAAAACATTTCGGTAAACCATCTTGATATAGCTTGTTAAGCGCCGCTATAACCTCTCTTTTGCTAGCTGCGCTGCAGATGCCAATTCTTTTCTTTTTTTCTATAGCATAATTTACAAAAGCATAAAGCCCCTTGACCGTTGGCACTTGATTTTTCTGGGTAATGATTATTCGATAAATATTTATTTTTTCCGCAATCATCGACTCGATAGTTTGGTAGCTAGCATTCTTCCCTGCATCAGCAAAAATCCTGGGAAACATATCATGGTCAGAAAATCCAATATACTGCTGTTGGTATTGCTTGCGACTAAAATTAATGCCTTTTTCTGCAAAAACTGAGTGGCAAGCTTCAAAATGAGCTTGTTCGCTATCGACAATTACGCCGTCAAAATCAAAAATTACTGCATCAAACATGGAGAACATTGTAGCATATTTGAGAGAATTTAGTTTATTGGGCACTTGGTTTTTAACCAAACTTGAGTACGCCCAAAGAGCGGTATACCGATATAACCACGCACACGAAGCTTTTGTCCATTACTTTGTAGAGTTGCTTTAGCCTTGTAAATATCGCCAGTGCGTGGATCTAAAATACGCAAGTTAGACCAGGCAAATGGTGAGTCTTTATGGCCTTGCCAAATTATCAACAAGCCTTTTACTGGTTTATTATGCTTAAAACCCTTGCAAAGTGTGCATCTGTTGGTATAAGGCAAACCTTTTACTTTAAACGTTTTAATGATCTTGCCATAAAAAAAGTGGTCGTGCTGCCAAGTTTTAACGATGCTGGTTACCTTACCATTTTTATCGCTTACAGTTTGCCAACAGTTAACTTGTGATAAGGTTAGACTCTTAGCAAGAACCAAAATAGGAAAGGTTGCAAGTATGATTAGTAGTATTTTTTTCATAATAAATATTAACCTCTTTTTCACATAGTTTTATTCGTTCGGTAGTAAAATTTCTCGTCCACCATTAGATTGCATTGCACTAACTAGTCCAGCTGTTTCCATAGCTTCCACAATGCGAGCTGCACGGTTATAGCCAATTTTAAACTTTCGTTGGATGCTTGAAATTGAAACACGGCGGGTTTCCAAAACAAAGGCCACTGCCCTATCATAAAATTCGTCTTTCTCCGGATCATCATTGTCGGCTAAGTTTGTGTCTATGCCAGGAATTCCATTATCAGTATAGGCATCCAAAACCTCTTTTACGTAATTTGGTCTACCTTTCTTTTTAAGATCTCTTGCTACATTGTGTACTTCTTCATCAGTAACAAAAGCACCATGTACTCTAGTTGGTATAGTTGTTCCTGGTGGTAGGTACAGCATATCTCCTGAGCCTAATAGTTGCTCGGCTCCAGATTGGTCTAAAATGGTGCGTGAGTCCACTCTAGATGAGACCTGAAATGCAATGCGCGAAGGGATGTTAGCTTTAATCAAGCCTGTGATGACATCGACTGATGGTCGTTGAGTGGCCAAAATCAAATGGATTCCAGCGGCGCGAGCTTTTTGCGCGATTCTGGCAATTAGTTCTTCTACTTTTTTACCAACCACCATAATCATGTCGGCAAATTCATCAGCGATTACAACTATGTATGGTAGTTCTTGTAGCTCTTCCTGCTCGCCATCCATCTCACTTTGCCACAAGGGATCCATAATAGGGTTGCCGTTTCGTCTAGCTTCAATAACCTTTTTGTTGTAGCCAATGATATTTCTAACACCGAGGGAAGCCATTAACCTATAACGCTTTTCCATTTCTGCAACACACCAACGTAAAGCATTGGCAGCCTCTTTCATGTTAGTAACTACTGGAGTTAATAGGTGTGGTATTCCCTCATAGACAGAAAGCTCCAGCATTTTTGGATCTATCATTAACAGTCTTAGCTCTTTTTGCGAATATTTATATAATAAACTCAAGATGATAGCGTTCAGGCCTACTGATTTACCAGAACCTGTAGTACCTGCTACCAAGAGGTGAGGCATCTTAGCCAAATCGGCTACAACAGGGTGTCCGCTAATATCTTTACCAAGAGCAATGTTGAGCGGTGAATGAGCGTGACGGTACTGTTTAGAAGATAAAATTTCACGCAGTTTAACCGTTTCTCGATATTCATTTGGCAGTTCTAAACCGATAACAGATTTACCTGGAATTACTTCAACTATGCGCACACTAACAACAGACAAAGATCGAGCTAAATCCTTAGCCAATACGCTAATTTTGCTAACTTTGGTACCAGCTGCTAGTTGCAATTCAAATCTGGTAATAACAGGACCTGGATAAACGGCAGTAACTTCTGCGTCAATATTAAAATCTTTAAGCTTTATCTCAACCTCTTTAGAAAGCCTTTCTAGTTCTTCTTGGCTATATCCACGTTTGTTGCTTGATGGCAAATCCAAAAGAGATAGTGATGGCCCTGAAGAATTATTTTGTGATACATCATTTTTTTGTAAAAAATCTTTTTTATTTTCTTTTTTTTCAACCTGTTCAGCGCGTTTTTTCTCTCTCTTTGCGGGTGTCTTTACAATAGTTTTTCTTTTTCTAAAAGCAATTAATTTTTCTAGAAGTTTTTTTGTAGCGTGAGCAATTTTTCTTAAAAGAAATAGCACCGCGCGACCTAAAAGTTCTAATAATGTTAGCCAACACAGTGAGCCAGATAGACTAAGCCCTATGAGCAATAAAGCTGACATAATAATAGAGGCTCCAATCAAGCCAAATGCGTTTTTGGCAAGACCACTGAAGAGTATACCCAAAATCCCACCTGAACCAGCTGGTAATTGCTGAACATGTAAAACTATGCTGCATAAAGAGCATGCAGCGATAAATAGCAAAATCCAACCAAATATTTTAATTAACCAATGCAATTTGTTATTTTCAGCCTCAGCAAAAGGTGTTTCTTCTTTATAAATGAATGACCACGCTGAATAAAGAAAAGAAAGGGGTAATAAATAAGCTGTAAGCCCAAAAACAGTAAATAAAAAATCTGCTATCCAAGCGCCAGCGCTACCACCTAAATTTAAAATATGTTTTTTGCTAAATCCTATGTTTGACCAACTCGGATCATTAATGTGATAAGAAATAAGTGATAAAAGCAGATAACAAGCAATAGCAATTAGAAGCACGGCAAGAGCCTCTCTAATTTTTTTGTGCGAAAACAGTTTTTCCAAGATCTAATCCTCACATTATATTTTTGGGTCGACGCTACTACCAGTTTAAAAAAAAATTCGTTATTATGCCAAGCATTATGCAAAAAACTCACCACAAATTAATTATCTTAGGTTCAGGTCCTGCTGGTTACAGTGCTGCTATTTATGCTGCAAGAGCTAATTTATCCCCTACTCTAATTACTGGTTTAATGCAGGGTGGGCAATTGATGCAGACCACAGATGTTGATAATTGGCCTGGGGATGTAGACGGTGTTTTAGGTCCAGACTTAATGGCAAGAATGCGCAAACACGCTGAACGCTTTGCTGCTAATATCGTAATTGATCATATTCACACCGCCGATTTAAAGGTTAGGCCTTTTGTGCTTAAGGGGGACAGTGGTGAATATACTTGTGATGCTTTAATTATTGCAACAGGTGCTAGTGCTAAGTATTTAGGCTTACCTTCTGAAGAGCTATACAAAGGGCGTGGCGTTTCAGCTTGCGCGACTTGTGATGGGTTTTTCTATCGAAATAAAAGAGTTGCTGTAATCGGTGGGGGAAATACTGCAGTAGAAGAAGCGCTATATTTATCCAATATCGCCAAAGAAGTAATTGTTGTACACAGGCGTGATAAGTTGCGTAGTGAAAAGATTTTGGCGGACCGTTTGCTTTCTAAAGAAAATGTCACGATGGTCTGGCAACACAATTTGGTTGAGGTTTTAGGCGATGACATGGGGGTTACAGGGATTCGTTTGGCCCATGCAAAAACAGGAGTGGAAAAGAACTTAGATGTGGAAGGTCTTTTTATTGCTATTGGTCATTCACCTAATACCGCTATTTTTTCCGGACAACTAGATATGCATGATGGTTATATTAACGTTAGAGGTGGTAAGGATGGTGATGTCACCGCAACCTCTATACCTGGTGTCTTTGCAGCAGGAGATGTGACAGACTCTATTTATCAACAAGCTATAACTTCAGCTGGCTCTGGTTGTATGGCGGCACTAGATGCTGACAGATATTTGGATGGCTTGCTATAGCGCTTGTTTTCAGGCATTATGCCTTCTCTCGTAATAGCTCGTAAGGTAATAAACTTTATGCCAAAAGAAGACCATTTAGAAATGACTGGCACGGTAATTGAAACCCTGCCAAATACAATGTTTCGAGTTGAGCTCGAAAACGGACATGTTGTTGTAGCACATATTTCAGGTAGAATGCGTAAAAATTATATACGTATCTTAACCGGAGATACTGTAACAGTTGAAATAACCCCTTACGATTTGACCAAAGGTCGTATTACTTATCGCGGCACTCCGCCACCTAAAAAAACAACAACTTAAGCATGGCAAAGGTAATTGTTGGTCTCTCTGGTGGGGTTGATTCAGCAGTCGCTGCTTTCTTATTAAAAGATCAAGGTTTTGATGTTAGCGCTGTTTTTATGCAAAATTGGCAAGTAGATAGCCGTGATCCCTACTGCACCGCCCCACAAGATTACCAAGATGCAAAGCTTGTAGCCGAGGAACTAGATATTCCTTTTACAACTATCAGTTTTGCGGATGAGTATTGGAATAAAGTTTTTCAGTTATTTTTAGATGAATATGCCGCAGGACGCACCCCAAATCCTGATGTTTTGTGCAATAAAGAAATCAAATTTAAAGCTTTTTTAGATTATGCCGTGAATCGAGGTGCTGATTATATAGCAACCGGGCACTATGCAAGAGTAAAAAAAACATCTGAGAAATATCAATTGTTAAAGGGTGTGGATCAGAATAAAGATCAAAGTTATTTTCTTTATACTTTAAGGCAAGAGCAGTTAGCAAAGGCAATTTTTCCCTTAGGAGACCTTACAAAAGAAGAAGTAAGGGAGATCGCTAAAAAAGCCAATCTTAGTAATTACGCAAAAAAAGATAGTACCGGAATTTGTTTTATTGGTGAGCGTAAATTTAAAGAATTTTTGAATGAATATCTTTTGGCTAAACCTGGCGCAATAGTTGATACATCTGGAAACAAAATTGGAACACACGATGGCTTGATGTTTTATACTTTGGGGCAACGTAAAGGTTTGAAAATCGGCGGCATGAAAGATGCCGCAGAAAAGCCATGGTATGTTGTCGATAAAGATATCAAACAAAACCGCCTGATCGTCAGCCAAGATCACGATGATCCACGAGTTATGTCCAAACAATTAATTGCCGCTGATGCTTGCTGGACAGCAGCTGAGCCTGCCCTTCCCTATCATTGCTCAGCAAAAATTCGTTACCGACAAAAAGATGTGGAATGCAGGCTGGTCAAGATCGAAAATAACCATTATTATGTTGAATTCAATGACGCACAACGCGCAATTACGCCAGGACAAGCTGTAGTATTTTATAATGAAGATATTTGTTTGGGTGGAGCAACCATCGTTGCGAAACATTGGTAGATAATTTTTGAAGTTAATCGAGCAGACTTATGGAGGTCCCCCGATCGAGTCGGGGGATGACTTTGAGGTAATAAAATTAGAATTGTTATGAATTGAGGGATTGATTATGCATATTGTTGATATTATTTTGGGAATTACGGGTGTTGCAATTGTCGGTTATTCTTTGCTATTTGCCGTAAATTTTTTTAAGTATAGAATGGTTATTGCAGATCATGATAGCAAAACTTGCGCTTGGTGGAAGACAGCAATAATCGGGTTTTTTGCTTATTTTTTAGATGCTCTTGGTATAGGTAGTTTTGCTGTTACAACTGCCGCTGTGCGCTCCTTTAAACAGGTAAGAGATCTTTACATTCCAGGCACTTTAAATGTTGCTTTTGCGGTGGCTGCTTTGGTTGAAACTTTGATTTATGTAAAGGCAATTAAGGTTGATCCCGTGACATTTATTAGTATGGTGGTTTTTAGCACATTAGGTGGTTGGTTAGGAGCTGCTGTTGTTGCTAGATTTTCTGAGAGAATGGTGCGATTGGTTATGGGCATCGCTCTTATGATAACTGCATTAGTAATGTTGGCCGGCAATTTACATTTAATGCCAATTGGTGGTTTTGCTATTGGTTTGCATGGTTGGGAATTAATAGTAGCGCTTATTGGTATTGCTATTATTGGCGCTTTGGGTGCGGTGGGTATTGGCCTATTTGCGCCTTGCATGGCTATGCTCTATTTAATGGGCATGTCTGCCCGCGCCACATTCCCTATCATGATGGCAGCCTGTGCTTTTGCCATGATGGCCTCTTCAATTAAATTCATGAAGGAGCGCGCTTATAGTCCAAAAGCCGCTTTAAATTTGGGGTTTTTTGCTATATTTGGCGTCTTGATTGCCGCCTATATTGTTAAATCCCTACCGCTTGATGTTCTAACTTGGTTAGTTGTTTGCATCATCTTTTATGTAGCAATAAGCATGCTAATATCAGCTCGGCGCGGCTGGAACAAACAAACAACTGACGAATTAGAGCATGTTATAGCTGGTTAAAGATCAGTAAAACTCAACTGTTTATTTACGTCTTCTGATTGAGAATCTTCGCTGAACGAAAAGCTAGGGCTCCAAGCAGAAGGTCGTTTGATATCACTAAGACGCCGCTGCTGCTTCATTATTTCTTTAAACATCGCAATGCTTTCTGTTGATTCTAAATCAACGCTAAGGATTATTCCATTTTCTCTGAAACCCGGAAGATCTTCTTCAATAATACTATAAATTTCTCTTTGATTATCATCAGGAATTTCAACTTCTCCTAAAGTTGTGTAAACAATAACAACCAGATTATCTGTTGGCTCCATAAGCTGAATTGCATATTTTAAAGTGGCAGGATTTTCATAGTTAAAGGAAATTAAAGTGAGGTATTGTGGATAGGTATCGAGGCTTTGAGGTGATTGACATATACCAGGAATATCAAATAAACGTACTATAACATTGCTATATTCATAAATTAAATATCCTTGATCTTGCAGTGTTGTAAACAAATCGCAAACATCAACTTCTTCTGTTTGCGGAGTATTACTGCTTAATGCTCTCATGATCCTATTTCGCTCTGCCCCTTCACTGCTTATTAAGCGAATATCGATTGTTTTTTTTAGAGCAGAAACTAAAGCTGTGTTTTGACAAAAAACTTTTTCTAGCTTTAGTTCATTGCTCTGCAAATTCCAAATCAGAACAATATCACCAGCAATATTATCATAGAAAGATTCACGACCATCATCGCTTATTTTAATAGTTGGTAAGTCATGTAATATTCCACAAACACGAGTTCCTTTATCTGTAATATAAATGGAACGTCGTAGGGCGCTGGAACGTAACACAACCAAACCACCAAAATTTAATCTTAATAATGAATCTATCGGGCCAGAAATGTATTGATCCTGAGTATCATAATACTTAGCAAAAGGTGTGTCTGCGTAATTAGAGATTAGCTCTTTTGCTGTTATTTCATTCCAGCAAGCTCTTGTAGCTTCAGATTCTGAGTATTCGTAGCATCTAGCATCTGATTGAGTAAACATACGTTCCATATCTAATGCAAAAAGCGCCCTATCCTCTCTTTTATTTGTTCGCATTTCAGATAATAGCCCAAGAGTTGATTCAACCATCATAGTGATATCAAGATCTTCTGGTATCTCAGATAGTATTGCTGAATTCAGCATACAACCCATTATATATTCTGATGTAATCTCAAGTTGTTCTGTGGATTCTCTGCTAAGAGTCATTACGATATTTTACTTGCTAAGTTGTGCTGTAGCTTATAAATAACATCTTCAGATGGCTCGATATCAATTAATAAATACCAGGCGTTTTTTATAGGAAGATCAGCGCATTTTACAGCATCTTTTTCGGTCATAATAATTGGTAAATTATCATTAAATTTAAAGTCTTGTTCTAAGAAAACGTGATGATCTGGAAAAGGATGTTCGATTATGTCAATTTTGAGCTTTTGCAGCGTATCGAAGAAGGATTGTGGGTTGGCAATGCCAGCTATGGCGTGTACTTTTTTATTCGCGAAATAATTTAGGTTTTGTTTTGTCATTAAGGCTGGGTCCCGGCCTTCGCCGGGATGACGTTGTTGCATATTAATAAATTTAATTGATTTTAGCTTTCGGTATTTTCTGTCTATTATGAGGTCGCAGGTTTTTAGGCGAGATTTTGGTTCGCGCAAAGGTCCTGCTGGTAAAAGGAAGTTGTTTTGGATCTTTTCGTCAACTAGACAGATTTCAAAATCTCGAGCTAGAGCATAATGTTGCAAGCCATCGTCGCTAATTATGATATTGCAATCTGTTGCTTGTTGAATTTTTTGTACAGATGCCGCTCGATTGGCGCCGATTACTACTGGGCAGTTGGTGCGTTTGGCAATCAGTAATGGTTCGTCGCCTGCTTCTTGCCAACTATCATTAGCAGTTACTAAATAAGGATAATAAGGAGTCCTACTTTTATAACCTCGACTAATTATAGCGGGTTTAAAGCCTTGTTTTTGTAAAAACTTGGTTAGCCAGATGACAAAAGGAGTTTTACCGCTACCGCCGGCTGTGATATTGCCCACTATAATAATTGGAATGTTTGAATAGTAAGTTTTAAATAAGTTTATTTTATAGCAAAAATAACGTAATTTTATTACTAAAAAATATATTAAAGATAATGGCCATAGTAAGTAGGCTAAGATGTTTTTTTTATACCAAAATTTCGGGGTTTTTATCATTTAATTATTTTAATTTTTGTTTTTATTCGCCTCTGGGTCCTGGCGTCCGCCAGGATGACGTACAAAACAGGCAGGATGATGTGGGGCTTGTTTAAGGCTCACTAAATTGCATCTTATAGAGTTTTGCATAATAACCATCCTTTGCTAAGAGTTCAGCATGTTTACCCTGCTCTATGATTTTGCCATCATCCATAACTAAAATTAGATCAGCATGTTCTACTGTAGATAACCTATGTGCTATTACTAATGTTGTACATTTGTGCATTAAGTTATTTAAAGCATCTTGTACTTTACGCTCTGATACAGTATCTAATGCCGATGTTGCTTCATCTAGAATTAAGATTGAAGCATTTTTGAAGATAGCCCTTGCTATAGCCAAACGCTGACGCTGACCACCTGATAACATCATACCATTTTCACCAACCATAGTATCAAAACCCAAAGGTAGCTTATTTATTTCATCGAGTATATATGCTGCATCAGCTGCGTTTCTAATGGCATCAAGATCGACATTATCTCCCTTAGCATAAGCTATATTTCGTGCTATGTTGTCGTTAAAAAGTGTAATATGTTGTGACACAAAGGCAAATTGTTTACGTAAATCCCCTAATTGGTAATCTTTTATATTTATGCCATCAAGTAAAATCTCACCATGCTCTATATCATAAAATCTTGGTAATAAATTCACTAATGTACTTTTACCGCTGCCAGTGTGTCCAACTAATGCTACGATCATCCCGGGTTTCACTGTAAGATTTATCGATGACAATATCCTTTTCTCGCTATTGGGATAGGTGAAACATACATTTTTATATTCAATATGACCTTTTGCCCTCTTAATTAACTTGTCCCCATTATCTACTTCATTAGGTTTATCCAAAACTTCAAATACACTTTCCGCACCCGCTATACCTTTTTGAATAGCGCTATTTACTTTGGTTAACCTGCGTATTGGTGTAAGCAATTGGATTACAGCAACTAACATTGCACTGAAGCCACCAACTGAAACGGAAAGATGCATAAGGTTAATGACCACAACCACCAAAGCTATGGGTAGCGCAATAACAATTTGGACAATTGATGTGCCTAGCGCATTTGTCACTACAACTTTTAATTCTCTATGACGATTTAATTTAGCAATTTTATTAAATTTATTTTCTTCATAATTTTCGCCATTAAAAGTTCTTATCACCTTTAAGCCATCTACTGCTTCGTTCGTTGTATGGGTAATGTCAGCAACAGAACTTTGAACATTAACACTAAGTTTTTTAAGGCGCTTACTTGTCATGTGAACAACTATTGCTACAATTGGCCCAACTACTATAAATAACAGAGTTAATTTAAGGCTGATAAAGAACATCACACATATTAGACCAATAGCCAAGCATCCTTGTCGAAATATAATAAGCAGTGAATCAGAGCAAGCAGTAGCCATTTGCTCAATGTTATAAATCATCAGCGATATTAGTTGTCCCGGGGGATTTGAATCAAAAAAATTCAGCGGTAGTGACAGTAGTTTTTTAAACACTAATTGTCGCATATCCATAACGACACTACGTCCAACCCGAGTTATAAAGTAATTAGCAAGGAAATTACTAAATCCCCTGGCAATGAATATAATTACAATAAGAACCGGCAACCACTTTAAAAAGCTAGCCTCTCTTGCTATCAAGCCTTTATCAACTAATGGTTTTACCAACCAAGCGATAGCAGCATCAGTGGTTGAGGCAAATACTGTGCCTAATATACCTATTGAAAAAGCTACCCAATAAGGTTTAACCAAACTCACTACGCGTGCATACAATCTCATATTTTTAAAAGCACAATGGTTTCAATAATATTTTCAAGAAAACTCTTCTTCATTTAATGCGCAGGAACTCATTATTGCAGCTGATATATAGCAAGCAACTGTTGCCACAATGCCCTCTTCTTGTTTTATCTTGTCTAAAATAGCAAATGCTTCATCTTCATTGAAAACATCTGTAGAGGCAAATCCCGTAGAACGCATGGTATCATTAATAAGCTCATCAGCTTTTTCCTGTCCCATGGTTTCTGCAAACTTACCAACCAATACTTCTTTTCTAATGATCATGGTCCTACCTCCTCGGCATCAATCCCTTGCAAGTAACATTATAGTAGTTGTAGTGTTGTGATATCCACTTATCTTATGCTTATCTTTACAAATTTCACCGTAAGTTTCAAAGCCAGCGAATGGGACATCTTTTCCAAGAGACTCCTTAAATATGTTAATGCTTTCAGAAAAACGATCATCCAAAATTATCATTCTACAAATACAGTCAAAAAAGAATCCTCCGGCCAAGTTTGACTTATCAACTTCCGCTAAGGCTTTATTAACGGCTCTTTTTGATGATTCTAACTGTAATTCTTTGTTACTTTTCATGATTGCAAACTGAGTCCCTTCTAATATTGAGCAAGCAAAATGAAGCGAATCATCCTCTCCTTTTGACAAGGGCACTCTAATTTTGTACTCACCCTCTTTTACAAATAAGCCCATCTCATAACGTATTAAAAAAGCTCCTATTTCACTAGCATCAACCAACTGATTCACATCTAGGTTTTGACTATTTTTAGCTTCTTCTGCTAAATTATCTTTCCAAACATCCCAAGCTTTTTTTCCATCGATTTCGTAGACTATGTTATCTTTCGCTTTAGTTACGGTCATCTTTTTTGAAACAGGTATATGTCCGTGATCTACAGCCACGTGTACAGGAGGCTTTGAATCAATAATACACATAACCATAGCATTTGATAAAACTTGATCATTGCAAAATACAAAAGTTTTTTCAAACTGCAAATAATCTGCGGCAGAACCACCAGCGAAAGCAACCTCAGGACCTAAAAGAAGGCCTGCTGCCATAACAGCATCTTCCCCCCTACCAGCCAACCCATCATTTAGCAGTATAGCTGACCTATTTGGGAAGGCAGGATCTTTTGGAGGGATTTTGTCTAAAATATTTTTTACGCACTGCTCGGGATGCTCGTTTAATTCACCGCTAATAGCAACATGAAATTTATACAAATCAGACTTAGATAGTAAAATTAAAACTGCAGAGTCTTTGGCTATTTTTTCGTTAGTAAATTCTCCTCCGGTTGTTGCACCAATTAAAGGGACATCATTTAGCTTGGAGCGTACAGCACTAACCATAGCCGGCGAATCGTATGATGGCGCCACATACAAGACGGCTAAAGCAATAGGTAAATCACCAAGCTTTTCTTTGGCTTTTTTTACGAGTAGCAATCCCAGCTCTTTAGAATCACTCCCTTTTTCTAAAACAGTAACCATCTTTAATGACATAACTTCATCTCCATCAAGTTAACATTTATTAGAATATCATTATCAAACTACATTGTTACACTGTCAACATTTCATGCAAGATGTTGATCTCTAGTCAAAAGGTTTATTTGATTTAAGCTAAAAATCAGATAGACTTACCCTTTTGATTTTTTTGTGAGATACAACCATGCGCACCAGTAACTTTCTTCTTGCGACTTTAAAAGAAACTCCAGCTAATGCTGAACTTACTAGCCATAAGCTTATGCTGCGAGCCGGCATGATTCGTAAACTTGCATCCGGAATCTATCATTGGATGCCTTTAGGTTTAAGAGTTTTGCACAAAATTAGCAACTTAGTCCGTCAAGAAATGGACAAGGCTGGTGCCATGGAGATATTAATGCCTGCCATTTTACCAGCTGAACTATGGCAAGAAACTGGACGCTGGGATCAATTTGGTACTGAACTACTAAAAATTCGTGATAGACATGAGCGTGATTTTTGTTTTGGCCCAACACATGAAGAGGCTATTACAGATCTTATGCGCCATGAGCTTAAAAGTTATAAACAATTACCACTAACGCTCTACCAAATTCAGACTAAATTTCGCGATGAAATTCGTCCTCGTTTTGGCGTTATGCGCTCTCGTGAGTTTTTAATGAAAGACGCCTATTCTTTTCATGTAACAGAGGAGTCTTTGGAAGAAACCTACAAACAAATGTATCAAGTATATACTAATATTTTCTCAAAAATTGGCTTGAATTTTCGTGCCGTCGAAGCAAGTAGTGGTACTATGGGTGGTAAAATTACCCATGAATTTCACGCTCTAGCGCAATCTGGAGAAGACGAAATAATCTATAGTGACGGAAGTGATTATGCCGCTAATGTTGAAGTAGCTAAAGGCAAGGTTGGAGATAAAAGTCCTGATGGCAGAGGAACCTTATGTTCAGCAAGAGGTATTGAAATTGGTCAAATTTTTCAATTAGGTAAAAAATATGCCGAGGCCATGAGTTTGCATGTTTTAGATGAAAGCGGCAAAGCGGTTGTTCCAACTATGGGTTGTTATGGTATTGGTATCTCACGCACTGTGGCGGCTACTATTGAGCAATCATTCGATGATCGTGGTATTATTTGGCCAAGCGCAATAGCACCATTTAAAGTGGCTATAATTCCTATTAGCTATTATAAATCTTATCGAGTACGAGAAGCCGCTGAAAAGCTATATAAAGAATTAAGAGAGCGCAATGTTGAAGTTATCTTGGACGACCGTAAAGAGCGCACGGGCGTTATGTTCGCTGATATGGAGTTAATTGGCATCCCCTATCAAGTCGTTATTGGGGAGAGAAATCTCGATAATAATTTTGTTGAACTGAAAAGGCGTAATGGTGATGATGCTAAATTAATTAATTTAGATGAAATAGCTAACTTATTTGCTAATTAACCAGCAGGGTTACAGCGCCTGTTTGAGCGGTATTGTAAATTTTGCTATGAATCCGAGCGTAGCGCTTGAGGACTTTTTTATTAGGAAAGTGAAAACGGTTTAAGTAGCCCGTGCTGAACAAAGCTACGTTCGGTGAAACTGTTTTAACAAAATGCCAACTTGATGATGTTGCACTGCCATGATGCGGCACTTGTAAGATAAAACTTTTTAGCTTTTTTCCATAATGATTTAATAGAATTTTCTCAGTTTTAGCTTCAATGTCTCCAGTTAAAAGGATTTTTTTATTGTGACTAGTAATTTGTAAAACACAAGAAGCGTTATTATGCGTTAAACCCAAACCAAAAATCGGACTTAAAATTTTGAATTCAACTCCATCCCAACTCCAATCTTCTCCTGCATGGCAAAATTGAGCTTGTTGCTTATGAAAACGATTGGGCACACTGGTTAAAATGTTTTTTACAGGCAGTTTTGCTAATAAAGAATTTGCTCCTCCAATATGATCATTATCTCCATGGCTTATAATTAATTTATCAATTTTTTTGATATTTCTAAAACGCAAATATGGAACTAAAACCGCCTCTCCCGCATCAAAATTCGCAGAAAATTTTGGTCCTGTATCGTAAATCAAAGTGTGATTTCTGGTTTTTATCACAAATGCCAAACCTTGCCCAACATCGAGCATGGTAAGGCGAATAACCCCATTTTTTAAAAATGGTCTATGATAGAAAAAAATAGGCATAAAACAAAAAATTGCGATCCCGCGCCCCGGCCATCCACGAGGCGCAAATAAGATAAGTACAGCAATGATAGCTAAAAAAACCAAATAAATATTTGCAGGAGTATGATGATATAAAGCCCATTTTGGTGAATTAAGTTTTGTTAAAAATAGTGTTAAATAGTTTAAAACATGGGTGTTAATATTAATTAAGTATAGAGCAATAGGTTTATAAAAAAATAATAAAAATAAAGATAGCAATAAAATTGGCATAATAATTAAGCTTGTCAATGGAATTGCTACAATATTAGCAAGCGGGCTTAAGAGAGAAATTTGCTTAAAATAGTAGAGAAAAACCGGTGTCATTCCAATAAAAATTAGTATTTGAGCCTTTAGATACTGCCAAATCTTATTAGATTTACCTACGCGATTACTAAAACCATAAATTAATAATGTTACTGCCGAAAATGACAAAACTGAACTGGCTGCAAAAATAGTTATCGCATGTAAGGTTGCGACAACAGAAAAGGTCATCAATAAAACTTGCCATATACTAATTGATCGTTTATTTAAAATAAGGAAAATAGTGATACTTAACATTAAGATCGCTCGTTGGCTTGGTAATGAGAAACCTGCTAAAAAAGCATAAGCAATTACAAAAAGCCAAGATAAAATCATGGCCCAGTAGTAACCAACTATAAAACGCATCAAAAATAGCATGAAAGCAAAAACGAGGCCTACGTGTAATCCAGAAATTGCAATTAAATGGGCAGTACCACTATTACGGAAAACATTCCATGATTGTTGGTTTAAGTATTGACGCAAACCTAGGGCCAAAGCAACCAATACAGCTCTACTTTCCGGTTTTGCCGAATGGCCTAATATTTCTTTAGCTAACTTGAGACGTAATAGGTTAACTTCATCTAGAATACTAGGCTTACTTTTTACTCTTCTGTTATAAAAAGAATTTACCACATAGCCACTAGCGCCGATTCCTTGCTCAACTAAATATTTCTCATAATTAAATACACCAGGGTCGTGAAAACCATGGACTTTTTTTAGTTTTATTTTCAAATGCCAGAGATCCCCTGGTCTAATATTTTGATGACAGTAGTACCAGCTGAGTTTGACCAAAAGAGATTTTGTTAATCCCAAATGCATATTTTTCTTCAATATAGCATTAAATGTCATATGATCAATATGCTTTATTGGAACATTAACTATGTGTACATTAACAAATAAAGGATGATTTTCTAGTTGCTTGGGAAGTTGATGGACTGATGGGCAAAGCAATAAACTTAATAGCGCTAAAATTGGCAAAAGATACATTACATTATTATGCAAAACTAACATTTGGTATTGCTATACCGTTTTTATTGTATAAGTTATTTATTTTTTGTTCACAGGTATATTTTGTGTTGTCAAGACAATAAAAAATATTTTTTTATTGTCCATATAGACCAATGACTTACAGCATAACCATATGATATAAAATGATATTTTTATAAAGGTCAAAAAATGAACAATTTATCCACACCGTAATATTTACGGGATATTAAATGCTGCATTTTGATTTTATTCACAGAGTTATCCACAGAAAATGTGAGTAACTTTATATTACTAAAGAGATAGGTACCAATCGGTTAATACTGTTGCAAATAACTTAGGATTATCTTCTTGTGCTAGATGTAAGCCTTCATCCAAATCGGCTAGCTTAATGTTTGACAAATTATCTTGGCACCAGACAACGCTATCCATGGTGGTTAAGAATCCCGGGGTGTTATACATAAGCAATTTTGGTACAGCGGAATTTTTCAACTTTTCGGCATAATTATTGCTGGATGACGAAAATTTCTGCACATAACCCCATAAACAACTAGCGCTTGATTCAGCTATATTACCATTTGAAAAGTAACCATTAACTTCCTTATCTGTTAATAACTTAAGAGACATGCTTCTTAAGAGCTTTCTCATAAAATCCACTGTTTTGAATTTAGCAATATATAGCAAATGCTGCATTGGAAGAGAGAGCATTTCCCAGCTGGACACTGGTTGCAATTGCGCTTCATAAAATGCAACAGCTTTAACATTCTCAGGATGAGCTGCCGTATATTCAAAACCTATAGAAGAACCTAATCCGTGCAATACCAAAGTACAGTTTTTAAGGTGCAGTTTCTCAACAAATTTTTCAATTAAAGCTAAATGCCCTTCAGGAGAAAGATCTGAATTGGATCCAGAGGTTTGTCCACAACCAGTCAAATCAGGTGCTACGCAATGGGCATATTCAGCCATAAGAGGGATAACATTACGCCAAACATGCGAAGAAGTTGGGACACCATGCAAAAACAAGATGGGGTCGCCTTGTCCCATTTCCAAGTAATGAACTTTACTGCCATCAATGGTAATAAATTTTTCAGTTAAGTTTGCATCCTTCATGTTCAAAAGTCTAGACCAATTTTAGCCAATTTACCAATTTTTTTACGCCAAAATTTAGCATTATTTTCACCTTTATAAATACCCATTAGAGGCCTTAATAGCCAATTTAAGCTAGTCCCCTTTGCGGCTTCTTTTCTAGCGTATTCCAAATACTGATCGACAATTTCTTCCCGAGATAAAGGATGATTTTGACCACTAAAAAAGATTTGATCAAATCTGGATAATAAATATGGATTATAAAATGCTGCGCGACCAATCATAACGCCATCAAGTTTTGTTAACTGCTCTTTTATTTGAGCAATACTAATAATATCACCATTTATAATAATTTCTAATCCTGGAAAGTCTTGCTTTAGCTTCCATACTCTTGGGTAATCTAAGGCTAATTGAGTGCGATTTTGTCTTGGGCTAAGGTTTTTTAACTTAGCAAATCTTGCGTGGATGATAAATTTTTTGCAACCTACCGCACTTACAACCTCAATAAAATGCGTTAAATCATCATAAGTATTTAATTCATCTATCCCTAATCTTGTTTTTACTGATATCGGAATATCTTTAGAGTTTTCTAACATTTGGGAGACAATTTCTGCCACGAGCGTAGGTTTCGCGAAGAGACTTACGCCAAAGTCTCCTGCTTGTACTCGTTTGCTCGGACAACCAACGTTTAAATTGATTTCTGTGTAATTGTATTTAGTTACTTTAGCTGTAGCCTTGCCTAATTGAATCGGATCAGAACCCGCCAATTGTAAAGCTATAGGCGGTTGGTTTTTTTCAAAAGTTAATAGTGCTTTTGCATCACCTTTTAGCACCGCGTTTGCGTGCACCATTTCTGTATAAAGTAAGGTTTTTTTAGTTAATAACCTAAAGAGATATCTAGAATGTTGATCGCTATATTTCAACATTGGTGCAATCGAAATTGGATACCGAACAATCTCTTTGAGATCTTTTAGCACGCTAATTACTTTTTTCTAAAATCTCACGGACCATATCTAAATCTTCTTGAGTATTAACATCCATAGGAATTTTTTCTTTGCTCAGGTCAACATGAATCCTGGCTCCGTGCCACAAAGTGCGCAATTGCTCAAGATGCTCTTGCTCTTCAAGGGGAGATTCTCCCCACTCTGTATACTCCAATAAGAACCCTACACGGTAGGCATAAATACCACGGTGCCTATAATAAGTGGTGGTTAATGATTTACCTACTTCAGGTGGATTATCTCGATCAAATGGAATCGGAGAGCGACTAAAATACATCGCATAATTGCGATGATTCATAACCACTTTCACTATATTAGGATTTAATAAATCGTCACTAGATTCTATAACCTCACATAAAGTTGCTGATTTTACATTATTGTGCATCGCTAAATTCGTGGCAACTTGATGGATTAATTTGGGATGAATCAATGGTTCGTCGCCCTGTACATTTACTACTATATCATCGTCGTCAAGGGCAAGAGCCACGACCGCTTCTGCTATGCGATCAGTGCCAGAGAGATGTTCGCTAGATGTCATGCAAACCTTTGCTCCAAAGCCTCTCGCTTTATCAGCAATCTTCTTATCATCAGTTGCAATCACTACGCTAATGGCACCGCTTTGCTGTGCGCGTTCATAAACGTGCTGAATCATCGGTTTACCAGCTATATCTAGCAAAGGTTTACCTGGCAAACGAGAAGAATTAAAACGCGCCGGTATTATTACATGAAACTCTCTCATATCTAATGACTCTCTTGAGTAATATTATAATTTTTTAGCTTTCTTCTCTAGTAAAACGAAAGCGTCATCCTCTATTGGGAACGATACCTTATCGAATTTACAAACAAAGTCATTTCGTTCCTTGCGGTATGCTAGCTTACCTTTGCAGATTGGACAAGCCAAAATTTCTAATATTTTTTTCTGTTGAGAATTGAGCATATTAGTATAGTAAAAAAGAATTTTAGCACTTACAACGAAAAGTTGGATGAACGTTGGTTTTGGTCGGGACGGCCGGATTTGAACCGACGACCTCTTGCGCCCCATGCAAGCGCGCTACCAAGCTGCGCTACGCCCCGAAATGATATCTTATAAGTCTTTGACTATTTCTTCTAATTTCGCTGCTACAAACTTTAAAACTTCCTGGTTTTTATTGGAGATTGACGCACCATTAGATTCCTTTTGTAATTGTGCCTTGGCTCCTTCGATCGTAAAGCCTTGTTCGTACAGTAAAGATCTAATTTGTCTGATAAGCAACAAATCTTTGCGTTGATAATAGCGACGATTGCCTCTCTTCTTTATGGGTTTCAGTTCGACAAACTCCTGTTCCCAATAACGCAAAACATGAGGTTTTAACGCACATAATTCTCCAGTTTCACCAATAGAGAAATAGAGCTTATCTGGAATGGGTTGTAGTTGCAAATTAACCTTATTCGTCGTTTTCAATTTCCGATCCAACATATTTTTCAACTTTAGATTTTAGTTTTTGTCCTGCGTGAAAAGTAACAACGCGCCTAGCTGTCACAGGAACAACTTTACCAGTTTTAGGGTTTCTTCCTGGGCGTTCGCTCTTATCGCGAAGATTGAAGTTTCCAAAACCAGATAATTTTACCTGCTCACCTGCTTCGAGTGCTGAACGTATTTCCTCAAAGAATGACTCAATAATTTCTTTTGATTCACGCTTATTGATTCCTAACACTGCGAAAAGATGTTCTGCTAATCCTACTTTAGTTAATGTTGCCATATCTACTCTCTCAATAGTACATTATGATCTTTTAAACCAACTAGTAACTTACTCATAATCTCGTTGATATCATCCTCAGTTAGAGTACGTTCACTATGCTGTAACTGCAAGCTTATTGCAATACTCTTTTTAGTTTTAAGGATTTGGTCTCCTTCATATAAATCGAAAATGGTCACACGCCGCAATAATGGTCCAGATAATTGACCAATTAATTCAATTAGCGATGCGGCCGACATTTCTTTATCTATTAAGAGAGCTAAATCTCTTGCTACCTCTGGGAATTTAGATAAAGGCTTAAACTCCACTATTTCTGTATTATAAATAGCAGAGAATTTTAATTCAAACAAATAGACATTTTTTTCTATTTGTAGATTGCTTTGAATTCGTGGATGTAATGCACCGCAATAACCAATTAATTTACCATTGCAAAAAATTTCAGCTGATTTTCCAGGATGCAACGTTGGGTGATTGACTGGTTTCCAAGAGATGTTTTCATTGATTTTAAAGGATGAAAATAATTTACTAAGATCATTTTTTAAATCAAAAAAGTCAACTTGTATTTTATTATCAACAGCCCATTGTTCTTCATATTTATTACCATAAAGTAGGCCAGAAAGTTTTAATTCTTGCTCTAAATTGCCACTTTTATCTTTAGTAAAGCAAAGTCCAGATTCAAAAAAACGTAAATTACGCCGCCTACGATTCAGATTATAACGTAGTGCTGTTATGAGCCCAGGCCAAATACTGCTGCGCATAACACCCATATCAGCAGAAATAGGATTTTTTAAAGTTATAGGTTTATGTGCTTGATCTAGTAATTCTTGCAGTTCTTTATCAACAAAACTATAAGTTATTGTCTCACGATAACCTTCGTTTATTAGCAGATTATGTGCACGCATCAAAGCATCTAACTCTTTATTTTGGGCATTAAAAGTTACTTCAACTTCAGGTAATTTTTCCGGAATATTGTTATATCCATAGATCCTTGCTACTTCTTCGATTAGGTCGATTTCTCTTACAAGATCAAAACGATGTAATGGCGTTGATACTTTCAAACTGGACTCATTGTCACTGATTATTTCACAACCAATTAAAGCTAACATGTTCTTTATCTTATCTTTAGGTATATCAATACCAAGTAAGCGTTTTATACGACAAAAACGTAAAAGAATTTTATTTGATATTGGGAGCTCATTCGCGTTTTTGGCAATATTAATGGGGCCAGGTTTACCACCAACAATATCAAGTAATAATTGAATAGCTCTTTTTATAGCTCTAGTTGGTAAGCTTGGATCAACACCTCTCTCAAAACGGTGCGATGAGTCGGTATGTAGGGTATGATGACGAGCGCTAAGCGCAACACCAGTTGCTGCAAACCAAGCGCTTTCTAAGAAAATATCCATTGTTTTATCGGTAACTCTAGAATCAAAACCACCCATAACACCGGCCAAAGCCAAAGGATTTTTATCATCGCTAATTACTAAGTCATTAGCAGTTAATTTTAATTGTTTCTCATCGAGTAAAGTAAGTTCTTCATCAGCTTTTGCTAAACGCGCATGAATATCGCCCGAAATTTTTGCAAGATCGAAGGCATGCATAGGTTGACCAAGCTCAAGCAATACATAGTTTGTCACATCAACCACAGGCGAGATCGCATTAATGCCAGAACGACGCAATTTTTCAATCATCCAAAGTGGTGTTTTAGCATTAGGGTTAATGTCTCGAATTATACATCCAGCATAAAAAGCACAGCGTTGAGGAGCATCTAAAGTTATATTTAAAGTTTCATTATGCGCTGTTTTAAGTTCGATGCCAGGTGGGGGGGTAATGTTAGTACTAGTATCAGCTGCAAGTTCGCGAGCTAAACCCAAAATACTCAAGCAGTCCCCTCTATTGATTGTAAGCTCTAGTTCTATTGAACAATCATCAAGCTTCAGATATTCCCGCAGATCTTTGCCAATTGGCGCATCATCTGGTAATTCTAAAATACCACTAGAGGCGTCACTAAGGCCTAATTCTTTACTAGAACATAGCATACCAAATGAATCTACACCGCGTAATTTAGTGGCTTTGATTTTAAAATCGCCGGGCAATTTTGCGCAGATTTTGGCTACCGCAACTTTGATACCGGATCTTGCGTTAGGTGCACCACAAACAATTTGCAATGGATCTTCATCTTGGTCTATTGATACTGAACAAACCTGTAATTTATCAGCATTTGGATGTGGATTAGCTGTTATTATTTCCCCAACTACTACACCCGTAAAGTCTCCTGCTACAGGAGTGATAGAATCTGTTTCAAGACCAAGCATGGTTAGCTTGTTAGCCATATCATGCGCTGAGAGATCAACATCAAGCCATTCTTGCAGCCAAGATTTGCTAAATTTCACTAGAATTGCTCCAAAAATCTTACATCATTATCAAAAAGTAGGCGCAGATCATTGATTTTATAGCTACGCATAGCAAAACGATCAATGCCAATACCAAAAGCAAACCCAGTATATTTCTCGCTATCGATACCAGCAGATTCAAGTACGGAAGGATGAACCATGCCGCAACCTAAAACTTCTAACCAACCACTACCGCATAATTTGCAGCCTTTTCCCTCGCACATTGCACATTGCAAATCGACTTCAGCTGAAGGTTCAGTAAATGGGAAATAAGATGGACGAAAACGCAGAACTACATCTTGCTCAAAAAACTCATTTAAAAAATTATGCAATAGTCCCTTAAGATCAGCAAAACTGGTTTTTTCATCAACCAATAAACCTTCCATTTGATGAAACATTGGAACATGAGTCGCATCGTAATCACGTCTGAAAACTTTGCCTGGAGTAATGACTCTAATTGGCACTCCATATTTCTCCATTGCTCTAATTTGTACTGGAGATGTTTGAGTGCGTAATAAATAACGATCATCATTTAGATAAAAAGTGTCGCTAGCAGCCCTCGCTGGATGATGCTCCGAAATATTCAGCGCTGTGAAATTATGGTACTCATCTTCAATTTCTGGCCCCTCAACTATTGAAAACCCCATACGCGAGAAGATATCAATCATGCGATTTTTGACCTGAGTCACAGGATGCGCACTGCCTAGATGCCCACCACGCCCTGGAAGGGTAACATCGATTTTTTCGTTTTGTAATTTCTTATCCAAAGCTGCATTTTGTAATGAAGTATGCCGCTCTGTAAGAAGATCTTTTAGTTGGGTTTTGATTTGATTGACTTTGGCGCCAACTTTTGGCCTTTCTTCTGGAATTAAATTGCCGAGATTTTTTAGAATCTTAGTAAGTTCTCCACTTTTGCCAAGATATTGAACCCGCAACTGATCAAGAACAGTAAGATCATCGCTTGCTGCAATTTGCTGTTTTGCTGTTCGTAAAATATTTGTTAATTTATCTTGCATCAGAAAATCGTTATTTTATTTTTATCGGAACATTACCAATCCACAAAAAATACCGAGCCAATCAAGCGTGGGCGGACACAGTGGTACGCCCCTAAATGTGCCAAATAAATCACATTGCAAATCAATGGCACAATTATTATCAAGCTTAATCTAGCACATTATCTGGTATTACCAAAGTCATCACCCGGCTTGCTTGCCTTGGCATAGTCCAAGGGGCGAAGCCAGGATCTGGTGACCTCTATAACACCGCACGGTGCTTTAAAAAAACTACAACGCAGCTTTAGCCTTTTCGGCTATTGCTTGAAAAGTTGCAAAATCTACAATTGCAATATCGGATAAAATTTTTCTATCGATCAGAATAGACGCTCTTTTTAAGCCATTAATTAATTGGCTATAAGATACACCGCATTCTCTAGCTGCGGCGTTTATGCGAACAATCCACAAAGCTCGAAATTGACGTTTGCGCTGCTTGCGATCGCGATATGCATATTGCCCAGCTTTTATAACGGCTTGCTTAGCAACGCGATAGACTCTGCTGCGAGCACCGTAGTAGCCTTTAGCTTTCTTTAAAATTTTTCTGTGACGAGCCCTAGCTGGAACTCCACTTTTTACTCTTGGCATTATTTACTCCTGATAAAACTACTTTTTACGTAACATTTTTTTGGCCAACACAGTGTCAGCTTCACAAAGCATTCCTGTTTTACGCAATTGACGCTTACGTTTTTGCGCTTTTTTGGTCAAAATGTGATTGTAGCCAGTGGAACGATGCTTCACTCGCCCTTTAGCCGTTAATTTAAAGCGCTTAGCAGCACCTCTGTTTGTTTTCATTTTTGGCATTATTTTCTCCTAGGACCTACTACCATAATCATCTGCCTGCCTTCTAATTTAGCAGTTTGTTCTACTTCTCCATGCTCACTAATGTCTTCTTTTATTCTATTCAACATTTCAGCGCCCAAATCCTTATGCGCCATTTCTCTTCCGCGAAAGCGGATAGTAAACTTTACTTTATCACCATGGGCTAAAAATGCGATGGCCTTATCTAGTTTAACCCGATAGTCCCCAATATCAGTACCAGGTCGCATTTTGACTTCTTTTAGTTGTATTTGTTTAGATTTTTTCTTTTTTTTGCTCTGTTCAAACTTATATTTGCCATAATCCATAATTTTACAAACTGGTGGGCTAGCTTGAGGGGCTATTTCGACCAAATCCAAATCATGTTGTTCGGCTTCACGTAACGCTTCAAGAGAACTCATTACCCCTATTTGCTCACCATCCGGTCCGACCAACCTTACTTTTGGGGCGCGAATTCTACCATTCACTCGAACTTCATCTTTTATTCTCATTTCTTTAATGTCAGCTCTCTTTTTAGTTTTGTTATTAATTCTTCTAAAGCCATAACCCCAAGATTTTCACCTTTCTGGTTACGAACAGCCACTACATTCTGTTCTACTTCGCGATCCCCAACGATTAATACATAAGGTATCTTTGCAACAGCATGTTCGCGGATTTTAAAGCCAATTTTTTCATTTCTCAAGTCTAATTTCACTCTAAGTCCAAGATTTTGCAAAGTTTTTGCAATTTTCTCACAATATTGGCTCTGTTTATCAGTAATATTGATGATTGCAAGTTGCACTGGCGCCAACCAAAGTGGTAATAATCCAGCGTAGTGTTCAAGTAAAATTGCCACAAAACGCTCAATTGAACCTAAGATAGCACGATGAATCATAATTGGTGTTTGTTTAGAACCGTCTTCTGCTACATAACGCGCTCCTAAGCGCTCGGTCATAGAAAAATCGACTTGAATAGTTCCACATTGCCATTGTCGACCTAACGAATCTCTTAAATGAAATTCATGTTTAGGGCCATAAAAAGCCCCCTCACCTGGCGCTAGTTCATACTTAATGTCACGTGATTCTAACGCTTTAGCCAAAGCTTCTTCTGCTTTATCCCACACCTCATCAGAGCCAATGCGATTTTCTGGACGAGTAGCAAGTCTTACTTCAATATCAGTAAAACCAAAATCATTGTAAGTTTTGTATACCAAATCTATTAATTTAATGATTTCTGCTTCCAGTTGTTCTTTAGTGCAGTAGATATGCGCATCATCTTGAGTAAACTGGCGAATACGCATCAAGCCAAACAAAGTACCAGACGGCTCGTTACGGTGACACAAACCAAATTCGCCCATTTTAAGCGGCAAATCGCGATAACTCTTCAAGCCTTGGTTGAAAATCTGAATATTGCCCGGGCAGTTCATTGGTTTAGCCGCATAACTACGATTTTCTACTTCCGTAGTAAACATGTTGTTTTTAAATTTATCCCAATGCCCAGATTTTTCCCATAAAGTGCGATCCATAAAGATAGGTGTAACAACTTCTTGATAATCATTTTCTTGCAATGCACAACGCATGTAATCAATTATTTGTCGATAAATTATAAGTCCATTATTATGCCAAAAAGCCATACCAGGCGCTTCATCTTGAAAATGAAAGAGGTCCATGGCGCGCCCTAATTTACGATGGTCGCGCTTTTCAGCTTCTGCTAAACGATCTAAGTAATCTTGTAAATCTTGTTTATTATTCCAAGCCGTGCCATAAACACGCTGTAGCATTTCACGATTAGAGTCCCCTCGCCAATAAGCGCCGGCCAGTTTGGTTAATTTGAACGCACCCAGCTTCCCAGTGTTTGGTACGTGTGGGCCACGACATGGATCGATAAATTCACCCTGCTGATATAACGTTATTTTTTCATCAACAGGTAAATCTTTTAATAATTCCACCTTATACGGCTCATCTAATTTCTCAAAAATCGCAACAGCCTCATCACGACTTACAATTTTATGTGATAAAGGTAGGTCTTGCTTAATTAAGACACGCATTTCATTTTCTAATTTTTCTAAATCATCGGGTGTAAAACTGCGCTCAAAAGCAAAATCATAATAAAAACCATTTTCAATAGCAGGTCCGATACTAACCTTAATGCCAGGAAAAATATTCTTCGCAGCTTGTGCTAATAAATGCGCAGTTGAATGGCGTATGACATCTAAACCATCTTTGTCTTTTCCGGTAATAATGTTTACATTTGCATCATTTTCAATAATAAAATCAAGATCTACTAATTTATCATTAACTTTGGCGGCCAAAGCTGCTTTAGCTAAGCCTGCACCAATGCTGCTGGCAACTTCCAGCGCACTCAAAGCATGGTCAAACGTCAATTTATTATTATCAGGGAGAGTAATAACCGGCATTATCAAACCTCATAAAAAATGGTAGGCGCGAGTGGGATCGAACCACCGACCACCACCATGTCAAGGTGATGCTCTACCACTGAGCTACGCGCCTGTAACAAAAGGGCTAAAGATACACGATCGCAATTTTTAAAGCAACATGTAAAGACCTCTTAACAAAAAAAGCCCCATACTGATCGCAGCAAAGACGATTGGCAGATAAATCGATACAGCCTCCAAAAGGCCACCCAAAAATCCGGCCAATGACCAAACAATTGAGATCATAATAAAGCTTATTCCCATAATTGCGCCCTGCTCTTTTTTATCAACAGCATTTGAAAGTAATGTGCAAATTATGCAGTACAGTATTACATCGCCAATTGCAATTGTAACTGAAGAACTCCAAATAATAGCATTCACTAAAAAATGATTATTTGTTAATGGCAATAATAGCACAGAAACCAAACCATAAAACATAAAGAATAAACTGAATGTTATCATTTTGGGGGGGGCAAAATATTTATCTAATAGTTTAATTCCAATACTACTGCCAACAATTAACCAAATAGCAATGAGACCTGTGAAAAAACCGATAGAATAATTAGTAAAATGATACTCTATTTTCAAAATAGGCATTATATATTGATAATAAAGACGCCAACCAATTTGGCTAAAAATAAGTAGTAAAAAAATATTTTTGATAACAGGGTTTTTGTAAAAATTTTTAATTTTAACTAAGACCTCTAATTTTTCTGTTTTACCATTATTAGATTCTTTGAAAAAAATGCAAGTAATTAATACAGTTAATATGCCAAATACTGCGCCAATCAAACAAGGCAAGGCAAAATTTAGTTCTGCAAAAAAATATTTTTTAGCAAAATAGCCACATATTATTGGACCGATAAAAGCGCCTATGGAGATAAATATTTGCAAAGCCCCCATGTTAGTTAGTTTGTTGTTTTCATGACTATGATCTGCAACTGATGCCAAAGCAATTGGTTCTGTACGTACACACAAACCACAAATTAAACTACCTAATAATATAAATAAAATCGAGCCATTTATGACGCCTATACCTATAAAAATAGAAAACCCCAAAGCCCCAAGAGCACCGACAATCATGAGTTTTTTTCTACCATATTTATCCGATAATATTGCCAAAATTGGCGCGGACATTATGGCAACGAAATGAGGCAAGCCCCAAAATACACCATACCATAAGCTTCTGATCGCATGTGTTGTGGCTGGGCTAAAAATACTAGATTGTTTGTCAAAACAAATAAAAGTTAGTAATGGGAAAGAAATAGTGATACAAATCTGGTCAAAAAGTGATATCCAGAAAATGGGTACCTGTCGCATGATCAAGTCCTCTTTTTAATTTTTTAAGACAAAAACTCGGTAGCTCCCCTCAGGTAAGCTCCTTACTAAACATAATTATACAACCAATTGTTATATGCAACAAAAAGCTTAAAATTAATACTCGAGATGGTGGGTGATGGTTGTTCTAAGTCTAGATTCAATCTTTTCAAGACTTATTTTTGCGGTTTCTGGGACTAATTTGTACACAAAAAAGATACCAGCTAAGGACAGAAGACCATAAATTAAGAAACAATAAAAATTACCAATAAAATGAGCCATAGGTAAAAAGCTAAAAATTACCAACATATTAGCTAACCAGTTAGTGGCAGCGGCTAAACTTACTGCTAAACCACGAATTATAGTAGGAAATAATTCACACATCATAAGCCATACTAAAGGTCCTAAACCAATGGCAAAGCCGGATACACCAACTATCATAGCTGTAATACTAAATATTTCTCTAATTTTTATAGATAAGAAATAATGAAAACTAAAGGCTACAAATAAATTTGCCATGGCCATCAAAATTAAACTCGTAATTAGTAATTTCCGGCGACCAATGCGATCAACCAATAACATTGAAGTCACAGAGCCACAAACATTTATAAAACCAATAATTACGCTAATTAACATGATTGCTTTCGAAGTGTGCATACCTATACTGCGCAAAAAATCAGGACCATAGTAGAAGATAATATTGATTCCGCTTACTTGTTGAATAATGCTAAGACCGAACACCACAATAATAACCGGCCATAACCAATGTTTTAGCAAATTACGTAAATTTCCAGACCTCTTGATTCTACTTTGTAAAATCATAAATTCGGCTTCAAAGTTGCCATCGGGAACCAACTGTTTCAATGCTTTGCGCGCACGATTATACCAACCGTGCTGTAGCAACCAACGTGGACTTTCTGGCAATAAAGTTGCACCCAATAAGAAAACTATTGCAGGCACCAAGCCAAACATCAACATAATACGCCAGTGACCACAACTCGTATTGTAATAGTCAACCAAATAAGCTAGCAGTATTCCTAAGGTAACAAACAATTGATTCATACCAACCAAAGCGCCACGAATATTGGTAGGTGCAATTTCTGTTATGTAAAGGGGAACCGCTAAAGAACAGATCCCAATTGCAATACCTATTAAAAAACGGCTACTAAGCAAGTGAACCACAGCGGACGCACTACCACTCCAAAATGAACCAACAATAAATATTGCAGCACTAGCTAACAGTAATTTGCGTCTACCAACAATATCAACTAGACGAATAGAGGCGAGAGCTCCCAAAAAAGCCCCGAATAATATAGCACTAAAAAGAGTCGATTCTGAAGTAATGCTTAGGTGAAATTCTTTTTTAATGAAAAATACGGCACCAGAGAGAATCGCGGTATTAAAACCAAAGAGAAGCCCCCCTAATGAGGCAATAGCTGCAATACGCCAAACTGCTAGTTTTTTGTACATGCATCTAAATTTATCACTCTATGGCACTTCGCTGCAAGTGCGGGATCGTGAGTTACGATCAAAAAAGACGTGCCAAATCGTGAATTAATATTCTTAATTAGATCTAATATTCTCAGTGCCGTTTCTTGATCGAGGTTACCCGTTGGCTCATCGGCCAAAACGCAATCGGGATCATTAGCAAGAGCTCTTGCAATAGCAACGCGTTGGCGCTCACCACCAGAGAGTTTGGTTACTTGATGCTCGCGTCTCTCCTTAAGACCAACCATATCAAGCAATTCGTATGCTCTTTTTTTGGCTAACTTACAAGATTTATTAGCAATCAAAAGAGGCATAGCAACGTTTTCCCACGCATTAAATTCGCTTAGTAAATGATGAAATTGATAAACAAAACCAAGATGTTTATTCCTAAGATTGCCAACTTCGTTTAAAGATAGTTCAACTAAACTCTTATTTGCAATGCTAATATCACCCATAGTAGGCTTTTCAAGGCCGCCTAACATGTGTAGTAAAGTACTTTTTCCAACTCCAGAGCGACCAATTACCGCAACCATTTCACCAGCTTTTAAATCTAGGTCTAAATTGTGAAAAAGCTCAATCTGTCTAGCGCCATCATCGAAAACTTTACTTAATCCTTTTGCAGTTAATATTAAATTACTCATAACGCAGTGCCTCCGCAACTTCCATTTTGGCAGCTCTTAGAGCTGGATAAATAGTCGCCAATAAAGACAAGAACATAGCTATTAATGCCACATGTAAAACATCGGAAAAATCAAGTCTCGAGGGTAAATAATCAATAAAATAAACCGAGGCAGAAATAAAGTGGGTATGTAGAATTTGCTCTAAAAATTTGACTATTTGCGGCGCTTTCCAAGCTAGCAAAATTCCGCCAATAATCCCAAAAATCGTACCAATTAACCCAACAATCGCACCTTGCACCACAAAAATAAACATAATTACTCTAGGACTAGCCCCCATGGTGCGCAAAATAGCAATATCCGCTTTTTTGTCCGTAACATTCATCACCAATCCGGAAACCAAATTAAAGGCTGCCACGGCAATAATAAACATTAGGATTACAAACATCATAGTTTTTTCCATGCGAATGGCCTTAAAATATGTGCTATATCTACCTGTCCAGTTGCTAACCACATAATTGCTAGAAAGAATTTTTTGAAGCTCATATGATACTTGAGGCGCGTCATATAATCTATTGATTTTTAACCTTAATCCAGTAACATGTTGACCCATTTCAAATAGTTTTTGTGTGTCCTTCATATTGATTAAACCGACGCCATTATCAAAACCAAATCCGCTGCCAACATGAAAAATACCAGTTACAGTAAAGCGCCTATATCTTGGAATAATACCAATTGGCGTGAAATTAGCTTGCGGTGCTACGACTATGACCGTATCCCCTACCATCAAGCCTAAGTTTTCAGCCAGCTCATCGCCTATTATGATAGAAAATTTACCGCTCTGCAGAGAGGACATGTGACCGGCAATCATTTTTTTGCCAATAATTGATACTTTGGCTTCTTCTTTAGGCGAAACGCCGCGTAACATTACTCCGCGCACTACTCCATTAGCACTAAGCATAGCTTGTTGATCGATAAACGGCGCGCTGGCTACGATATCCTTAACCTTTTTAACTTTTTCACTTAGTTTGTGCCAATCACTAATAATCCCACTATCACTACTTATAACTACTTGGTCAGCCATGTTAAAAATATGATGCTTTATTTGATAATCAAAACCATTCATTACTGATAAAACCGTTATTAATACTGCAACTCCTAGCGCAATACCAAGCATTGATACAAGAGACATAAAGGAAACGAAATGATTTCGTCCTTTAGAGCGTGTATATCTATATCCAATATAGATTGGTAATGGTTTAAACATTTGGGCATTCTAACAGACCAGTTAAAACACATCGATATTAATTTTTCTTAATAGTTCCTTAATATTGTTCTGTTACAATAGACAGTGAGAGAGGTGATAGTTATGAGCACACAATACACACATACCGAACATGACAGGGTTGTTGAATTGCTAAGTAAGGCCGAGGCGCTTTTGAGCACAGGAATCAGAACCCTGGAGCAAGCCGATAAAAACGCTCATGGTCCTGCTCTTTTTGCTGATGCTGGCAGTAAGTATGCCGGTAATGTAGCTGCACTTGACAAGGCTCGTGGTGCAGAGCGTATGCTAAAAGATAGCATGCGTCCAGAACCAAAACAAAGCGCTCCTGCCGCTGAAGAGGTACTCGGCGATAGCGACATCTTTGCTAGCTAGTCTTAGTGTTGAGTTTTTTATTAAAGGCGTGGGTTACCGCGCCTTTTTTATTTTACATTAAACAAGTTAAAAAAGTTTTCCGATGTCTGATCTGCCAATTTTGGCAAATTAACACCTTTTAAATTAGCCATAGCTTCAGCAGTATAACGCAGGTATTCTGGTAAATTTTGCTTACCACGCATTGGTGTTGGGGCAAGATATGGAGCGTCAGTTTCCAATAATATGCGATCCATCGGTACTTTTTTTACTATTTCCCGCAAGTCACTGGCATTTTTAAAGGTCACAATACCAGAAAAAGATATGTAAAAACCGAGGTCCAATACTGCCTTGGCCATTTCCCAACTTTCAGTAAAGCAGTGCATTACACCTGATAGATTTTGCCTGCTATTTAGCAAACCTAAAGTATCATTTTGTGCAGCTCTACTATGAATGATTAATGGCTTTTGACTTTTATAAGCTGCCTCTATATGCACCATAAAGCGTTCAAGCTGTAACTTTTTATCAATATTGTCGTAATAATAGTCTAGGCCACATTCGCCAATAGCCACCACCTTATTACGCGTAACAAGCTCAAGTAATTCATCAACGGTTGGCTCTTTGGAAACTTCCTCGCTTGGTTGAACACCAATTGCTGCATAAACATTTTGATGGTTAGATGCTGTATTGATAACTTCTTCAGCTTCTTCTAACGTTACAGAAATATTTAAAATATGACTCACACCATGTTTTTTTGCTGATTCCAAAATGCTACCCAAATCGGTTTTTGGTTCCAAATAGTTCAAGTGACAATGGGAATCGATTAGCATTCTGTGCTCCTGGAAAATAATAGACCAAATTCTGTTAAGAATAACTCCTGATTTATATTGTGTTCTTGTGATTTTTTATTCTCAATTAGCAAATCAAATAATTTTATCAACTTTTCTGGATTAAAATGGTTAGCAAGTTTTGTTAACTGTAAAATTTGTTCTTCAGAGAAATGATTAAAATTTTTCTTTGCCTCTGGGTCCAGCCTTAATAACAACATATCTCTGCAAATTATTTGTAGAATGTTAATTAATTCTATCTGATCTTTTTTTGCATATTTTTTTGCAAAAGCAACGAAAGTTATTTCTTCTTTGATTAATGAATCCAAGTCAGCCAGTAACTCATTCAAAATAATTTGATCATATTGAGCAATAAAATTATTAGCGTTTTGTGCTGAAAATCTTATTTTTTGACAACGACTACGTACAGTTTCCATTAATTTATTTTCATTAGAACTACAAAGAATTATGCAAGTTTGTCCTAAAGGCTCTTCCAAGGTTTTCAATAAGGCGTTACTAGCAGCTATATTAAGTGCATCAGCAGGATTAATTATTACGATTTTGTAACCAGATTGATGTGATGTTTTTGTTAATATATTTATTAATGCTCGGACTTGATCAATTTTAATTTGTTTTCCTGACGCATCCGGTTCTAATAATAACAAATCTGGATGATTCTTAGCAGTAAATAAACGACATGACTTGCAATCACCACAAGCATTATTAGTTAATGGTTTCTGGCATAGAATATATTGAGCAAATTTTAAAGCGACGTTATATTTATCAGCAGTTATTGTTCCTGTAAACAGTAGAGCATGAGGTAATCTATTTGTAGCAAATAAATTTGTTAACAATTGCCATTCTTTTTTATGTATCGCCATGTTCATTTTTAACAACGCACCTAACCAATCAAAAACACCGTCACCTTACATCAAAGCTGTTAATATCTCTATTATCTGTTTTCCGACTTCATCAACCGATTGTGTCGCGTCAACCACCTGAAAACGTTTTTGATTTTCTCTAGCAAGTCGCAAATATGAAGCGCGCACTTCACGGAAAAATTCTATTTTTTCGCTTTCTATTCGATCTAGCACATTGACGCTAGCCGCCCGCTTTAAGCCCTCTTCCGGATCAATGTCAAGCAATATGGTGATATCTGGTCGAAGATCACCTTGCACCCAGTTTTCTAAAGCACTAACTCTATCCCAACTAATTCCCCTACCCGCTCCTTGATAAGCATAGCTTGCATCGGTGAATCTATCAGAAATCACCCATTTTCCAGCATCTAACGCGGGAATGATAAGCTGCTGTAAGTGTTGAGCACGTGCAGCAAACAATAATAATAACTCTGCATCAGAACACATCTGTTCGCTATTGTGTTCTAGCAACAGATTTCTTATCTGTTCTGCTATTTTAGTGCCACCAGGCTCTCTGGTCAGTACATATGGTAATCTTTTTTCTTGCAGAAATTTTTCTATGACAGTAACAGCGCTACTTTTTCCAGCCCCTTCAATTCCTTCAATTGTTATAAAGTAATTTTTAGTCATTATTCTTACCCAATTGATATTTTTTAACACCCGCATCGTGGCCTTGCAGATTTATCGAAAACTTATGCGAACCATCACCCTTAGCGACAAAATATAAATAGTTATTTGCCTTAGGGTGCATTACAGCCTCAATACTGGCTAAGCTTGGCGAACAAATCGGCGCTGGAGGTAACCCCTTGATTTTATAGGTGTTATAAGGAGAATTGATTCGCAGGTCTTTGCGTGACAAGTCACCGGAAAACTTACTTCCAAGCGCATAAATAACTGTTGGATCAAGCTGCAAATACATATTTTTCTTCAACCTACGTTGAATTATATCGGCAATAATTGAACGCTCTTTCGATAAGTTAGCTTCTTTTTCTATGATAGATGCAGCAATCAATGCTTCATATTTAGAGTCGTAAATAACATTAGGGGCTCGATCACTCCACAATTTTGTTAATCGTTCATTTTCCAAATCGAAGGCTGCCTGTAAAATTCGTATATCAGCACTACCGGGATTGAATAAATACGTATCAGCTGCGAAGAGCCCTTCTGGGTTCTTGTTTGGATAACCCAATTTTTGCATAATTTCTTGATTTGTTAGATGCACCAATTTGTGTTTGAGATGTTTGTTAACCTCTAAATTGTGCAAAATTCTTCGAAAAGTTTGTCCTGGTATAATAGTAAAATGCCTTAAAATCACTTCCCCTTTTTCAAGTTTGTTAAGCAACTCTTCAGGAGTAATTCCAGGCTCCAAAATATATCTGCCAGCTTGTACACTATGAGTTACATTATTAAAATAGGCTAATAACTTAAACATGGTAGGGCTGATGGAGACTTTTTTACGGACCAATGTCGCTGTAAAATGGTCTAACGATTCACCATGTAAAAAATCAATTTTAACTGGTTTGGCATTCTTAGGGACTATTGGTCTATGTAAAAAATAAAGCCAAAAAGATGCAATCAGAATCAAGATTAAAATCAGAACTGATAAAAAAAATCTTCGCCAAAACCCCATTACTTAATTCGCTTGAATAACAAAGCTACGTTTGTCCCACCAAACCCTAACGAATTAGATAAAACAGTATCAATCTTCATTTCTCGTGCAACATGAGGAACAAAATCCAAATCACATTCATCATCCGGATTATCAAGATTAATAGTAGGAGGCGCTACTTTATCTTGAATAGCAAGCACCGAAACAACAGCTTCCACTGCTCCAGCTGCTCCCAACATATGGCCGGTCATTGACTTGGTTGAGCTTACTGGCAATTTGTAGGCCTGTTCTCCAAAGACATTTTTAATTGCTCTGACTTCGACTATATCACCAGCTAGAGTTGAAGTACCATGAGCATTTATATAATCGAGTTCGTTTGTGTTTAATTTAGCACTGGCTAAGGCGTGTTTGATAGCTCTTGAAGAACCATCCGCAGCAGCATCTGGAGCTGTTATATGATAAGCATCCGCACTCATACCAATGCCTGCAAGCTCAGCATAAATATGCGCTCCACGAGCTTTAGCATGTTCATACTCTTCCAACACTAACATCCCAGCTCCGTCGCCCATGATAAAGCCATCACGATCCTTATCCCAAGGACGACTGGCTTTTTCTGGCTCATCATTGCGGCGAGATAAAGCGCGCGCAGCCGCAAAACCACCAACACCAAGTGGTGTTGTTGCCATTTCAGCACCGCCAGTGACCATAACGTCTGCATCTCCGACTTGAATTAATCGCGCCGCAGTAGCAATAGAATGGGCACCAGTTGCACAAGCAGAAACTATAGAAAAGCTAGGGCCTTTTAAACCGAACTTTATGCTGGCAAGACCGGGTAGCATGTTAATAATAGAGCTAGGAATAAAACTCGGTGATACACGAGAAATCCCTTTTTGCATCAGAGATGCTTGGCTTGCCTGCAATACTGGCAAGCCACCGATTCCAGAACCCATAATGGTTCCTATACGGTCAGCATCTTCATTCTCAATATTAAGCCCAGAATCATGAATAGCTTGCGCTGCAGCCACCACACCAAACTGAATGAAAACATCATTCTTTCTAATCTCTTTGGGTTCCAAAACCCCTGTTGGATCGAAGTTTTCAACGTGAGCTGCAATTTTGACTGGAGAATCAGAAGCGTCAAAACAGGTTATCGGGGTAACTCCACTCTTTCCATTAAGCAGAGCCTTCCACATAGTATCAACATTAAGACCCAGCGGAGTAATAACTCCAACCCCTGTTACAACGACACGTCTCTTAGTCATTTAAGCACAACCTTATTTAGTTTTAATACCTTTAACCTTCTTCTTCTGTCTTCTTGGTGATGTAATCAATAGCACCTTGAACTGTGGTTATTTTTTCTGCTTCTTCATCAGGAATTTCTGCACCGAACTCTTCTTCCAATGCCATAACCAATTCTACTGTATCCAATGAATCAGCGCCCAAATCGTCAACAAAAGACGCAGTATTAACAATATTTTTTGCGTCAACACCAAGTTGCTCCGCAACAATTTTCTTTACGCGCTCTTCAATAGTAGCCATATAGATCTCCTCTTTCTCATAGTTAAAAAATAAGTCTAGTTTAAGGAAAAGTGGTTAACTTGCAAGCTTTTTATTAACTTACTTTTCCACAATTTTACTGCATAAACATTCCACCATTTACACTAATGGTGGAGCCAGTTATATAAGCAGCCTCATCAGATACCAAAAATGATACCGCATTAGCAATATCATCAACAGATCCTGCTCTGCGTAATGGGATTTTTTCCATATATGCAGCTTTATGTTCATCAGATAATTTAGATGTCATTTCAGTTTCAATAAACCCAGGAGCCACACAATTAACAGTGATACCCCTTGGTCCAACTTCTTGAGCCAATGATTTGCTAAAAGCAATAACACCTGCTTTTGTTGCTGTATAGTTAGCTTGTCCTGCATTACCTATTAAACCAACAACTGAAGCTAGATTTACTATTCTACCCCAACGATTTTTTACCATATCACGTAAACATGCTTGAGATGTGTAAAAAACAGAATTGAGGTTCACGTTAATTACAGAGTGCCATTCTTCAGGCTTCATACGCAACATAAGATTGTCGCGGGTTATACCTGCATTGTTAATTAAGATTGAAACGGAACCATATTTATCCTTTATTTTACTCAACCCTTCAAGCACTGATTCTTGATCGGAAACATTCATGACAATACCTTCACCATTATATCCATATTCTTTTAGGTAGTTGCTTATTAAATCGGCTTGTTCTTGACCAATATCAGCTCCTATAACAATGGCACCTTGCTTTGCCAAATTTAAAGCGATTGCCTTGCCAATACCTCTGGCTGCACCGGTTACTAATGCAACTTTGTTTTCTAATGTCATATTTTTCTCCTGTGTTTGTCCAATGTTACCTTACTGCAAAAACATTGCGCCAATTTGCGCAAGGGCGACCACATAGGGTCGCCCCTACATGTGCCAAACAAATCTCGTTTGCTAATTGACAGCACAGTCATCACAAGGCTTGACTGGGTGACCTCATTAATACGGCACCACTGCCATTTTAATCAACAAAATTAACAGTCGGTACGAGTTTTGTTATCCGTTTATTTAACCCCGTTAAAACTGTGCCCGGCCCCATCTCAACGATTTCACTAATACCTTCTTTAACAAAAAACTCTATTGTTTCTACCCATCTGACTGGATTATAAAGCTGTTTGACCAACGCGTTACGTATATCATTTGGATCAGTATGTATCTTAAGATCATGGTTATGGATAACTGGCATTGATGGTATCTTTATTTCAGTTTTTTGCAAAATTTTAGCAAATTCAAGGGCGGCATCTTTAAGTAATTCGCAATGCGACGGCACAGACATAGGCAAAACTTTTGCTAATTTAGCACCATACTCTTTAGATAACACAACAGCTCTTTTAATTGCAGTTAAATTACCAGCAATTACAGTTTGTCCAATTGAGTTAAAATTGGCGGGGCTTAAAGCTTCGTTTTCACGAGCCGCATCACACAATTGCGATATTTTTTTATTATCCAACCCAATGATTGCAGCCATGCCTCCTATGCCATCTGGCACAGCGGCTTGCATTAACCTGCCACGGTTAGATACTAACGTAATTGCGTCTTTGAAATCCAAAGATTCTGCAGCAACTAGAGCAGCATATTCACCAAGACTATGCCCAGCTAAGTAGCTTGGTATTTGTTGATTTTGTTCGCACCATACTCGCCATGCAGCAATATCTGCCGCAAGCATAGCTACCTGAGTATATTCTGTTTGGTTTAGTTTATTGTTGGGATCGTTTTGAACTAAATCCCATAAGTCATAACCCAATACAGTTGAAGCTTCATCAAATGTTGTTTTAACGGTGGTGTGTTTCTCTGCAAATTCAGCCAACATACCGATTTTTTGTGAACCCTGACCAGGAAAAACAATCGCAATTTTTTTAGCTGATTCTATTTGCATATTAGTAATCTACCAGTGCGGAACCCCAAGTAAAGCCAGCACCAAATGCCTCCATCAACAATGTTTGTCCACGCTTTATACGACCATCTCTAATCGCAGTATCTAGAGCAAGCGGCACCGATGATGCTGAAGTATTTCCCTGATCTTGAATAGTGACAATAACTCGTTCCATAGGCAAATTAATACGCTTTGCAGTTGCTTGTATAATACGCATATTAGCCTGATGAGGTATCAACCAATCAAGTTTTTCAATGGGGAGATTGTTAATCTCTAACGAATGATTAGCTATTTCACCAAGTTTTTTTACAGCAACCTTAAACACTTCACTACCAGCCATGTGCACCAAAGCGTCTTTTTTTTCAACATACATAGCATCTTTAGCGTAGAGCAAATCTTTGTAAGAACCATCAGCGCCTATGGTAACAGAGCGAATCCCTGGCTTAGTGTCGGCGACCAATACAGCAGCGCCTGCCCCATCGCCAAATAATACACAAGTGCCACGATCGGTCCAATCGGTTACCTTCGATAGTGCCTCAGCTGCAACCAACAAAACACATTTAGCACTACCATTTTGAATATATTGGTTGGCAATATTTAGTTGGTAAATAAAACCAGTACATCCGGCGTTAATATCAAAAGCTGGGATGTTTTTAATACCGAGTCTATTTTGTAGAATACAGGCCGCACTAGGAAAACTGTACTCATTAGTTGCCGATGCTACGATAATTAAATCTATTTGCGATCTATCAATAGCAGCTGCATCTATGGCATTAACTGCCGCATCGTAAACCATGTCCCCCAACACTTCATTTTCAGAAAGAATATGCCGCTGCTTTATACCGCTGCGCTCAGTAATCCATTCATCACTTGTATCAACAATTTTTTCTAGATCTTTGTTAGTTAAAATTTTCTTAGGGCTAAAACTACCGGTGCCAACAATTCTAGCGTACGATAGGTTGTTCAATAGATGATTCCTCCACTAATATTTTGCCAACTTTGTCGCCAATCAGTCGTGGCACATCATTTTCCGCCTCAAGCATGGCTTCTTCGATTGCGCATTTAAATGCTTCAACGTTGGCACTACCGTGGCTTTTAATTACTACACCTTTTAGACCTATAAGACTAGCTCCATTGCGCTTATTTGGGTCTAAATTGGTTTTTAATTTTTTCAACATTGGTATTGCGATAATAGTTGCAAATTTCCCATAGAAACTACCTAAAAAAGCTTTTTTTGCATAAGAGCCAACCATTTTCAATAAACCTTCGAGCGATTTTAAAGTGATATTACCAATAAAACCGTCGCAAACCACAACATCAACAACACCCTTAAATATGTCATTACCTTCAATATAACCGTAAAAATTAATTTCCTTTGATTCAGAGAGCATTTGAGCTGTTCTCTTAACTAAATCGTTACCTTTAATCTCCTCTTCGCCTATGTTCAAAAGCCCTACTTTAGGTTTTTTAATTCCATGCAAAGCTCTAGTCATCACGGACCCCATAATCGCGAATTGATACAAATGATCTGCGCAGGAATCTATATTTGCTCCAAGATCAAGCATATAAACTCCTTTATGAGGAATCCTGGTCGGTAGAGATGATATAAGTGCAGGCCTATCTACTCCCGGTAAAGTTTTCAAAACAAAACGAGAAGTTGCCATCAAGGCTCCAGTATTACCAGAGCTCACACAAGCCCTAGCGATACCATCACGCACGAGATTGATGGCCACTCTCATTGAAGAGTCTTTCTTTTTACGTAACGCTTTAGATGGCAGTTCATCCATAGCCACCTGCTCTGAGGCATGTTTAATAGTTAGTCGACGTAAAGATCGCTTAGTGTGGGACTTTACTTGAGCCTCAAGAAAATCTTCGTCTCCTACTAAAATCAAACGCAGATTTTTATGCTTTTTCAACACAGCAATGGCAGCTGGCACGGTTACAGCAGCACCGTAATCTCCGCCCATTGCATCAATCGCGATTGTGACCTTTTTCATGCTCACTCTATTCTTCAGATGCTGACTCGTTTTCTTCTACCTTAGGAGTGATCACCTGTCGACCACGATAAAAACCATCTTTGGTTATGTGATGGCGACGATGTGTTTCTCCAGTATTGTTATCCACAGATATAGTAGATATGCTCAATGCATCATGAGCACGGCGCATTCCACGTTTCGATCTTGTTTTTTTACTTTTTTGTACAGCCATTATTGTTACCTATATTATAATTTTTAGTTTGTAAAAAGATGGCATACTAATGTTTATGTTTTTAACTGTCAATTTTATCATGGTTTTTGTCATGAATACGTTGATTTAACTTTCGCAAAAACATTTGCAAATCCAGAGGTAATTCGGCTTTGATGGCTATGGTTTTTTTTGTTACAGGGTGAAGGAATTGTAGTTCGTAGGCATGTAAAAACATACGTTTTAAACCCAAGAATGCCATCTTCTTATTAAATTCTCGGTCACCATACTTTTGATCTCTTGCAATTGGTCTACCTAAAAACGCCGCATGAACCCTTATTTGATGAGTTCTACCTGTGTGCAAGATAACTTTCATTAGAGAAGCTAGCTCAGCAGTGTGTTCTGGGATAAATTCACTAATAGATTTCTTACCACTGGGAGCAATTTTAACCAAGCCCTCTCCATCTTGGCTGCGATATTTATGTAGCGGCTGATCAACAACCCTACCTTTTCCTTGCCACGGCCCTTTTATCAACGCCAAATATGTTTTCTTTATGTTATCGTTTTGAAATTGCTGCTGCAGATCCACCAAAACCGAACGCTTTTTAGCTAATAACAAGCAACCTGAGGTATCGCGATCTAAACGGTGTACAAGCTCCAAATTAGAAAATTCCAATTTTATCGCTCGCATGATTTCAATCACCCCAAACTTAATACCGCTACCAGCGTGTACGGCTATGCCAGCAGGTTTATTTATAACGAGCAAACTTTTGTCTTCATAAATAACAGAATTCGAAAGCAGCGTTTGTAATTTTTCTCCTGGAATATCTTCAGAGGTTTTCTCAGCTCTGCGCATCGGCGGAATTCGTATTTCATCGTATTCCTGCAACTTATATCCAGCCTTTATTCTTTTGCTGTTTACCCTTACCTGCCCTGTACGAATAATCCGATATATATACGTTTTTGGAACACCTTTTAATGTTTTTAACAAAAAATTGTCCAATCTTTGCCCCGCATCATTTGCAAAAGCTATTAATTTTTTTGCAGACAAATTGCCTAATCTGTTTTCTCTAACCATTTGTTTTTAATTTTATATTGTCTATATGTCAGTATTTAATAACGCCAAACATATGCTTGATGTCCAGCGAAGCGGATGCTATTATGCCAAGTCTCGTGATAAAGACACAAGATAAATAGTTTATTGTCGGCGAACCTGCAAAGCAGTTGAGCGCCATTAAAAAAAGGTTTTACAATATGTCAAAAATGTTAATTAACGCAACTAATGCGGAAGAGTTGCGCGTAGCCGTTATTGAAGACGGCAAACTTGCTGATTTCAACACTCAAGATCCTGAGAGAGAGCAAAAAAAATCCAACATCTATAAGGGTAAAGTTACAAGACTGGAACCAAGTCTAGGGGCTGCTTTTGTAGATTATGGGGCTGAACGCCACGGATTTCTTCCCATCAAAGAGGTGTCTCGTGATTATTTCATAACCACTGAAGCTAATAACGAACCGATATCTAAAATAAAAATAACTGATGTCTTAAAAGAAGGCCAAGAGATTATCGTTCAAATCAGCAAAGAAGAAAGGGGTAATAAAGGAGCAGCCCTTACTACCTTTATCAGCCTGGCCGGCTCGTATCTAGTACTGATGCCAAATAATCCGAGAGCCGGTGGTGTATCAAGACGCATAGAAGGAAAAGATAGAGACGAGCTAAGAAGCATACTAAGTCAACTTAAAATCCCTGAGGATACGGGGGTTATTGTAAGAACAGCCGGTATGGGTAAGAGTATAGAAGAGTTACAGTGGGATTTAGACGCCCTGCTTCATCACTCTAAAGCCATCCAAGATGCGGCTAAAGAGCGCTCCGCCCCATTCCTTATTTTGCGTGAAAGCGATATTGTAACACGCACTTTACGCGATCATTTGCGTCCCGACCTCACAGACATTATCGTTGATGATTCGAACATAATGAACAAGATCGTTGATTATTTGAACCATTATCGCCCTGCGTTCGCCGAGCATGTAAAGCTTCATCAAGATAAAGTTCCGCTATTTAGCTTTTACAAGATTGAACAGCAAATCGAGACTGCCTTTCAACGCGAGGTACGCCTACCATCAGGAGGGTCTATTGTTATTGATCCAACTGAAGCCTTGATTAGTATCGACGTTAATTCCTCGAAAGCCACAGCTGGTAGCAATATTGAAGAAACCGCTCTCAACACCAATCTAGAGGCAGCTGATGAAGTTGCCAGGCAATTAAGATTACGCGACATTGGTGGTCTTATTGTAATTGATTTTATCGATATGATGCAGTTACAAAATCAACGAGAGGTTACCAATCGATTAAGGAAGGCGCTAAGTCGTGATCGCGCACGCGTTCGTATTGGCAACATTACTAAATTTGGCTTGATGGAAATGTCGAGACAGCGACTTCGCCCAGCAATTTACACTAACATACAAGTTCCTTGCCCAAGATGTGATGGCCAAGGAACCATTCGTAGTATAACTTCGTTAGCCCAATCGGTCTTAAGATTGGCCGAAGAACAGGCATCATTAATTGGCACTGCTCAAGTTCAAATACATTTGCCAACCGATTTGGCCACTTTTATTCTAAACGAAAAACGTCATGTTATCGGTGAAATCGAAGCAAGGCATTCAATACAAATAATAATTATTCCAAATCAATTTATTAACACTCCTAAATATAAAATACGAAGAGTAAAAACAATCGATTTGCCGAAGGGTAAAAGGGATATAAAAAGCTATAAATTGCTGCAACCACCAAAATTTGATGTTCCGGATTTCAGGGACAAAAATGCTAAAGAATCAGTAATGGAAAAAGCTGCGATAACAGAGCTTAGGCATAACAAACCAAGTCCTATCCAGAAAAAACCATTAATTGGTAGTTTTATAGGTAAAATAAAAACAAAATTATTTACCCCTGAAAAACCACAGGAAGAAACTACTCAAAAAAATACACAACACAGAAGACCGTATTACGGAAATAAAAATAAATCACCACAAAAAAGCCAAACAGCAGCTAATAGGCGTGGCTCCCGTGGCGGCAAACCAAGAACAACAACGCGCAAGCAATCTTAACACGGCCCCGGATCAAGTCCGGGGCAAGCTTTGACCGGGTGAGCTAATAACCTTGGCATTCCCCACAATGTCTTGCAGAAACAGGTCATAAAGCAACTCACCATTACTTCTGGCCATTTGTTTTAGAATGATATCTTGCTTTGTTTGTGACAATTTGGCATAGCTACCAAATTTAACATCGCGCAGTTTGATTATAGCGTATCCTTTTGTTGGTAGCGCAATACCAAATAATTGCTGTTTTGCTTCATTTGGTAAGCTAAAAATCTTTTGCACCAATATTGGGTCCAAATGTTTGCTAGAAGCATTGGATAAAGTTAGATCACGAATTTGTCTTATAGGGGTTTTTTCCTGTTGAGATAAAGAGGCAAGATCAGAGCCACTTTGTTGTAATTTTTTGCCGGATTTTATTGCAGCAACTAATTCCTTTTTAACCAAGAGCCGATCGCTAATTTCATTTTGTACTTTGGATAATGGCAAAAGTTTTTGTGGTGCATATTTTAGCTTTCGCAAAACCACAATATCCCCCGGCGCCACTTCGATTGGATCGCTATTATAATTATCTCGTAATATTGCACTACCAAATGCGGCAGTAACTATTTTACTATCTTTTATAATGCCACTTTTACCACCTTTTTTAGTAAAAAAATCTGTAGTTTTTATCTTAAGATTTAGTTTTTTAGCAGCTGGTCTTAAGGTATCAGAATTGGTATAAGTTAGATCTGATAAAGCGTCATTTTTCTGATCAAAAAGCTCTGTTAATTTATGCTGCACATAAGCTTTTAAAACTCTATTTTTCGCAGCAGTAAAACTTAAAGTTTGCGCTTTTTCTTTTTTAAGCAATTTGACGATAACAAAACCATTGTCAAGCATAATTGGCTTAGATATATTACCTGCCTTCATGGTGCTTAAAGCCTTTAAAACATCAGCACTCAATTGTTGCTTGATAGCCCATATTGGATGACCATAGTTAATATCAAGCTTATCAAAATTGATTCCAGTCTTAGCTTCTTTATAAAGCTTTTCTATTTTTGTTTCCGCCACCTTTTTGTCATCATGCGTAGCATTTGCCGGAAAGCGAACAAAAATCTTACTAATATGCCAACGATCAGGATGTGAATATAGATCTATATTGCTATCATAAAATTGGTGCAATGCAGAATTAGTTGGTGATGAAGGAAGCTTTAATTCACTCTGCTTTAACTCCAAATATTGAATGGCAACCTTTTCAGGCAGAGTAAATTTAGCTTCATGAGTAGTATAATAGGCTTTTATTTCTGCTGGAGTAACCGTAACTTTATGTTTGAAATTATTCAAAGGTAATAGAAGATAATCAACATCACGCTTTTGTTCTAGTAGGCGAACCGCATTTTTAGCTTCATATTTGGTAGAAAAATCGCTCATGGCTATACCAGCTCTCAATTGCTGTGTAATTACATCTTTTCTGATATCTTGCATAAATTCAGCTTCAGAATAAAGCATGCGCTCTAAAACTTGCTGAAAGCGTTGTTCTGAAAATCGACCAGCTATTTGGAAAACAGGCATGCCAGAGAGAATAGCATCTACTTGCTCCATACCAACATCAAATCCCATTTTTGATGCCGCTTGAAATAAAGCTAGTTTATTTACCATTTGCTGAAGCACTTTTGCGTGTAATATTTTTTGCTGTTCTTGGGTTAGAGTTAACTTACCTTTGCTATTTATCATAAGTTGTTGATATGCTCGACGATATGCAATACCAAACTGCTGTTTAGTTATCTTAGCCCCGTTAACGCTTGCCGCCTGATTGTCTCCCGAACCAGAATGCAAATAATATTGCACCCCCCATAAAGCAAAAGTCACACATAAAAGACCAACAATAATAGCAGCTATAATTCCCTGCATTTTCTCACGCATTGATTGAATCATTTTTTACCTCTTTTTTCACTCTGGATCCCCGCCTTCGCGGTGATAACATGTATGGTGATAGCCAAACGGCAAATTATACTAAAATTAAGCGCAAAACCAATGAATTTCGCAAAAATAATTTCCTTGTTTTTTGAAAAATTATCACTTACGATCAACACATCTAATAATAAAGAAAAGGAGATAAATCCATGACTATTTTTACCCAAAAAAGTTTTAACAATCACGAGCAAGTAGTCTTCTGCCAAGATGAACATTCTGGACTTAAAGCTATCATTGGGGTACACAATACAAAATTAGGACCAGCGCTTGGTGGTTGTCGCTTCTACCCATACTCTGACGAAGAAATGGCGTTAAACGATGTTCTACGCTTATCTCGCGGCATGACATATAAAGCATCGGTCGCAGGACTTAACCTCGGCGGTGGTAAATCAGTTATTATAGGTGATCCTAAGAAAATTGGAACTGAACAACTATTTCGTGCTTTTGGTAGATTTGTAAATGGATTAAACGGCAGATATATAACAGCTGAAGATGTTGGTACTTCAGATAAAAACATGGTTTGGATCAATAAAGAAACACCATATGTAACAGGCCTTCCAACCTACTTTGGCGGTTCAGGCGACCCATCTCCATTTACCGCTCATGGTGTTTTCGTTGGAATTAAATCTGCACTAAAAAAGCAAAAAGGTAGTGACAGCTTGGCTGGTGTTAAAGTTGCTGTACAAGGTGCTGCAGGCCACGTTGCTTTTAATCTTTGCAGAGAATTACACGAAGCTGGTGCTGTTTTATATATTTCAGACATCAACAAAGAAGGTTTAAAGCGCGCTGCCGAAGAGTTTAATGCAACTATAGTAGAAGGCGATGAAATCTACAAACAAGATGTTGACGTATATGCTCCTTGTGCATTAGGTGCTACTGTAAATGACACCACAATTCCAATGCTAAAGTGCTCAATAATTGCTGGTGCTGCTAACAACCAGCTAGAGGATGAAGATAAACATGGCGATATGTTACGTAGTAAAGGTATTTTGCAAGCACCAGACTATGTTATCAACGCAGGTGGTCTTATAAGCGTTGATTCTGAAATCACAGGTGGTGGTGTCGGACATGTAAATGCGCAAATCGAGGATATTTACACAACACTGCTCAATATCTACAACATGGCTGACCAAGAAGGCATTAGCACAGTAGCTGCTGCTAATAATATCGCCAAAAAACGCATTTCAGATATTAATGTGATTAATGGCATCTACAAAGGCGAAGAATAAAACGCGATTTATCGTGTTTATTGTAGGGGCAAGGCGCGCCTTGCCCCTATTTTATTAAATATTCGGAGAAAGGCATGGCAAAACAACAAATCCGTATTATTGATGCTAATGAAGCTGCAGCTGACGTGGCATATCGCACGAATGAAATCTGCATTATTTACCCAATCACCCCAGCATCAGGCATGGGTGAACTATCTGATGCTTGGAAGGCTGAGGATAGAAAAAATATTTGGGGTGATACTCCGGACGTAGTGGAAATGCAGAGCGAAGGGGGAGCCGCAGGAGCTATTCACGGTGCAGCGCAAACTGGTGCATTAACAACCAGCTTTACCGCATCGCAAGGCATACTGTTAATGATACCAAATATGTATCGTATTGCTGCCGAACTATCTCCCACTGTTTTTCATGTAGCATCACGCGCTCTGGCTCCACAAGGCATGACCATCTACAGTGAGCACTCTGATGTCATGGCAGTGCGTAGTACTGGTTTTGCGCTTTTATCTTCTAATAACGTACAGGAAGCACACGATTTTGCAGCTATCGCTCAGGCAACTACGCTTAAAGCTAGCATACCTATCGTGCACTTCTTTGATGGATTTAGAACTAGCCATGAAGTTTCGAAAATCAATTATGTTGATGACGAGATTCTAAAACAACTAATAGATGATGAAGCCATTTTTGCTTTTAGAGCAAGACGTATGCACCCAGAAAATCCTATAGTGCGCGGACTTGTTTATAACAACGACATATTCTTCCAACAACGTGAATCAGTTAGCAAATATTACGATGCTATGCCGCAAATCATGCAAGATTGCATGGATCAATTTGGCAAATTAACTGGTCGCTATTATAAAATATACGAATACTATGGAGACCCTAACGCTGAGAAAGTTATTATTCTCATGGGATCAGCCGCCGACACTGCTGAAGAAACAATAGCCCACTTAAACAAAACCAAAGAAAAAGTTGGTGTTTTAAAGGTTCGATTATTCCAACCATTTTCTACCGAACATTTCTTCAAGGCATTACCTGCAACTTGTCAAAAAATTGCAGTGCTGGATCGAATCAAAGACCCTGGCGCCGGCGGTGAACCTCTCTATCAAAAAATCGCAACTGCTGTTTTACAAAGAGCTACTAGCACCAATTCTAAGCTGCCATTAATTATTGGTGGTCGCTATGGTATTGGCGGTAAGGAGTTTACTCCAAGTATGATCAAAGCTATCTTTGATGAACTAGATAAAGAAACCCCCAAAAACCAATTTACAATAGGTATTGATGACGATATCCAACATTCAAGTATTGCTTATGAAGATGTTATAAACATCGAAAATGACAAAGTAAAACAAGCTATTTTTTACGGTCTTGGTGCGGATGGCACAGTAAGCGCCAACAAAAATACGGTTAAGATTATAGGCTCTGAGACTGAGAACTTTGTACAAGCCTATTTTGTGTATGATGCAAAAAAATCTGGCTCTAAAACCGTATCACATCTACGCTTTAGTCCAGAACCTATTAAATCCGCATACTTAATAACTAATGCAAATTTCATTGGTGTACATCAATTCAATTTTGTTTATGAAATGGACGTGTTAAAAGACGCAGCAAACGGGTCTGTATTACTATTAAATAGCCCATATTCACCAGATGAAACATGGAGCAAGCTGCCCTGCTCTTTACAATCTGCAATAATTGATAAAACAGTAAAGTGCTATTGCATCGATGCATATAAAGTAGCAAGAGATTCAAACTTGGGACACCGCATCAACACCATAATGCAAACCTGCTTTTTTGCTCTTGCAAATATCATATCTAAAGATGATGCTATTGAAAAAATCAAAACTACTATTGAAAAAACTTACAGTAAAAAAGGCGCCGACATTGTGAAGCAGAATTTTGCTGCAGTTGATAACGCCTTAGCTAATCTACATGAAGTACCAATTGGCTCAAAAACAACGACTGACTGTGCATCAATTAAGGCTGTTAATGGTGATCAACCTCAACTTGTCAAAGACGTAATTATTCCAATGATGGCAGGCCATGGTGATAAACTCAAAGTAAGCCAGTTACCACCTGATGGCTCTTACCCAACCAATACTACTAAACTAGAAAAACGTAATATTGCGCTAGAGGTACCGGTATGGGATATGGAAAAATGTATCCAGTGTGGTAAATGTAGCTTAGTGTGCCCTCACGCAGTAATTCGTGCTAAGAAATATGATGCTGATTTACTAAAAGATGCCCCTGAGAACTTTAAAGCAGTTGATGCTAAAGGCAAAGATGCTGCCGGACAAAAATATACTATTCAAGTTTCTTTAGAAGACTGCACAGGCTGTAAATTATGCGTTGAAAACTGTCCTGTTAAAGACAAAGCATTACACATGGAAAATCGCGAGTCTATTTTAGATAAAGAAAGAGAAAGCGTTGAATTTTTTAACCGCCTTCCAAGCGCTAATAAAAACGACATTACATCTTACACCGTTAATAACATTCAGTTTATTGAACCGCAATTTGAATTTTGTGGTGCTTGCGCTGGCTGTGGTGAGGCTCCATATGTAAAATTAATCTCTCAGTTATATGGCGATCGCTTATTAATAGCTAACGCTTGCGGCTGCTCTTCAGTGTACGGTGGCAATATGCCAACTTCGCCTTGGACTTTAAATAAAGATGGGATGGGGCCAACCTGGTCAAGCTCACTCTTCGAAGACAATGCTGAGTTTGGTTTTGGTATGCAATTAACTGAAGATCAGCATCGACAAGAGGCTGAAAAGCTACTAAGAGAGCTTTCTCAACAAATTGGCGATAACCTAGTGTCAGCCTTAATTAGCGCACCGCAAACAAATGATCTTGAGATAAGTGAGCAACGCGCAAGAGTAACTGAACTCAAACAAAAATTAGCTACCATTAACTCTCCAAAAGCAAAACACTTGCTAACTTTAGCCAACAATTTAGTTAAACATAGTGTTTGGTCGTTTGGTGGCGATGGTTGGGCTTATGATATTGGTTTTGGTGGTCTTGATCACGTTATGGCCAGTGGCCGCGATATCAATATATTGGTCATGGATACAGAAGTTTACTCTAATACTGGTGGACAAGCATCTAAAGCATCTCCTAGAGGTGCCGTAGTCAAATTCGCCGCCAACGGTAAACCAAAAGCCAAAAAGGATTTGGGCCTAATGATGATGTCTTACGGAGATGTTTACGTTGCTAGCATTGCCTTAGGATCCAATCCAATGCAGGCAATTAAGGCTATTAAAGAAGCAGAAGCATATAATGGCCCCTCTTTGATTCTAGCTTATAGTCACTGCATAGCCCATGGTATTAATATGCAGCAAGGCATGCAACAGCAAGATAAAGCAGTAAAATCTGGTTATTGGTTACTATATCGCCACAATCCAGAGCTAATTAAGGAAGGTAAAAACCCTCTACAATTGGATTCAAAAGAGCCAACTGTTGCCTTTGAAGACTACATTAAAAATGAAAACCGCTATCAAGTATTGGCAAGATCGAATCCAGAACGAGCCAAAAAACTTATAGCTTTAGCTGAAGAAGATGTCGCAAGGCGCTGGAATTTATACAAAAAACTGGCATCGTAAATATCAACGCGAGAGGTGCAGCGGGTGGAGGTCCCCGCTTTCGCGGGGATGACGTTGATAATAATTAACAACGTTGCCGTTTATTAACGAGGAAAAAGAATGCAAGCAATATTGGTAATTAACGCTGGTTCATCAACCATCAAATTCGCAGTTTTTGCTGTTGAACATAACGAACCAAAAAAACGTTATACGGGACTCATAGACAAGCTCTTGTTAGAGCCTCAAATGTCGATCAAAGATCTCAAAACCGGCGATAAAAAATTGATTGCTATGTATCAACAGGGCGAAAGCCCATATGCTAACGCATTTAACTCTATATTACATTGGCTGCATGATAACAATATCGAACTTATTGCCGCCGGTCATCGCATGATCCACGGTGCAACTAAGATCACTGAATCAGTGGTCCTTAATGATGAAGTAATTAAATTTTTAGAGACCTTAAATCCATTAGCACCGCTACATCAGCCCTACAATATCCAGGGTGCAAAAATAGCTTTCGCTAAATACCCTAAGCTATTTCAAGTAGCTTGTTTTGATACCTCATTTCACACTACGGCGCGCGAGCTATCACAACTCTTTGCTCTACCAAAATGGTTAACTGAAGAAGGTGTACGTCGTTATGGCTTTCACGGCCTATCCTATGCTTATGTTGTCGATCAATTTGAGAATTATTTAGCTCCAAAAATAGTCGATGGTAAAATAATTGTGATGCACTTAGGTAACGGGGCCACTATGGCTGCTATTGAAAACCGTAAGAGCCTCGCCACCAGCATCGGCTTTTCCGCTGTTGATGGTCTTATCATGGGTACTCGTACTGGCAGCATGGATCCTAGCGTTATTCTCTACCTTATGAAAGAACACAACATGGGTTATGACGAAGTCACTAAACTAATTTACAAAGACTCTGGCTTATTAGGCGTATCGGGCATTAGCCCTGATATGCGCGACCTATTGGCTTCAGACTCTAAAGACGCAAAGCTCGCAGTAGATCTTTTCTGTTACCGAGTTGCTCAATGGATCGGAACTTTGTCTATGGAACTGCAAGGTTTAGACGCATTAGTCTTTACAGCTGGTATTGGTGAAAACGCAGCACCAATTCGTGAAAAAATTTGTGCCTATGCTAAATGGATGGGCGCTGAACTTGATACAACTAAAAATAACGCTAACGAATCAGAGATCCACACAAGCAACAGCAAAATCGCCATTCACGTTATCCCAACTGATGAAGAAGCAACTATTGCTAAAGATACTTGGCGCCTACTACAGCAAAATAAGTAATGAACGAAATATTAGAGCCACATGTAATTTTTATTGCTGATTTGCATCTTTTAGCTGCGGCTCCTCGAAAAACAAAAAACTTCATTAAATTTCTAGCAGAAATAGCATCTCAGGCTGACGCTCTTTATATTTTGGGTGATTTTTTTGATATTTGGCTGGGAGATGATGATCAAAATGAATTCATTACAATCATCAAGCAAGCACTAAGAAACCACACAGTTCAACACGCTGTCTACCTACTTCCCGGTAATCGCGACTTTCTGCTTGGCAAACAATTTGCAAAAGACACCGGTGTAAAACTTTTATATGATCCAACTTTAATAGATCTATATGGAAACCCCACCCTACTCTTGCACGGTAACAAAGAGTGCAGTAATTCTCTAATCCACAACATATACCTCAAAGTCGTTTATAATCAGCTTTTTCAGAGATTATTCACCAACCTTTTACCACTTATGTTTAGACAAAAACTTGCCAATAAAATGCGGAAAATAAGCGTTGAAGCTAATCGCAAAAAGACCAGCACTATTAAAAAATTAAATCGAGAAAAGGTTCTAGCCTTAAAAAACAAATACCATCCAACCCAACTAATCTATGGTCATTTGCATCTGTCTAATCAATACCAAGAACTGGGGATAAACTGTTTCTCTCTTCCTGCCTGGGATGATGAGGCAACACCATATCTGTACATATCTGCAACGCAACAAGAATTTGCTTGATGGCGTTATTTTAACACTCCCGAACCAAGCAACGGCTAAAAGAAAATTCTTTTAATGAGTTAACAGCGAAGTAAATTATGGCATCACTATGATTGGTATTATAGCTAGTTTTTGGCAACGTCATCCTTGTAAAAGTTCATTAATTCGGTTCCAAATTTAGTAAACTAAAGAACTAGAGGAGGAAATGATATATGGGACGAATAGATAGAAGTA
>JAFGXA010000029.1 GCA_016936855.1 Gammaproteobacteria bacterium
CGCTAAAATACGCAAACAAATCCGCCACTGGAACCGCCGCGTCTTCAATGACGGCTACCGCTTTTTTACGCGTCACTTTGCCCATCAACAATCCCAAACCAGCCTTACGCACCTCCCACACTTTTGACGAGTCTTGGGTTGAAATAATGGGGGCTGAGTACGCCTGATGTTCAAGCAACCAGGCCTGGTGAATTTGTAAACGTGCTTTTAAAGATTCAGCCTCTTCATCGAACAATTCAATCACCAAGACGGCTAAAGGATCGCCCTCAATCCAAAAGCGGTTTTGCTGCTGTTGTCGATTGGCTTTAGCGCCATCTAAGGTTGCTTTATCAATCAACTCAATCGCGGCCGGTTCAAACTCTAATAAACTAGGGACCACTTTTAAAGCCGCTTCAACCGAATCAAAATGTGCACAAATCAACTGACGGTGTTTAGGCAACTCTACTAAATTTAAGGTCGCCTGCTGAATCACAGCAAGCGTGCCTTCGCTACCACAAATTAAAGGGGCTAAAGTGAAGGGTTTACCTTGAGGATTAAAGGGTTGATGAAAACGATAAAGCTCATCTAAAGCATAACCAGTGTTACGGCGTTTGATGGAAGGATGCGGGAAATGTTCAAGAATCTCTTTACCGTGACGTTCGAGTAAATTAAAGACCGTTCGGTAGATATTGCCTTCAAAGGTTTGAAGGTTAAGCTTTTCGTATAATAAGTTAGCGGTTAATGACTCAAAAGTCGCCTCCGAACCATCCGCTAAAATGACATCGACAGACTTAACGTGTTCACGCGTCGTGCCGTAATAAACCGAATAAGAGCCACAAGAGTTATTGCCAATCATGCCACCAATCATGGCTCGGTTAGAGGTAGATGTATCCGGTGCAAAAAGTAGCCCGTCTGCCTTTACAAAATCATTCAAATCATCTTGAATTACTCCCGGTTCAACATCAATTTCTTTTTCTTTAGGACGGTAATCAAGAATACTAGTCAGATGCTTTGAAACATCAATAACAATACCCGAACCGATGGCTTGGCCGCCTAATGAAGTACCACCGGCACGAAGGGTGATGGCACTATTCTTTTTGAATGCATCGCGAACAACTCTTGCCAGCTCAGCTTGAGATAATGGCATATTTACCATATTTGGAAAAATTTCGTAAATGGAGGCATCCGTAGCCATCAACAAGCTTTTATTCATTGGAAAACAACCTGATTTGGGCAAGTTAATTGCATGATAATCTCACGAGTCAACTTTCTGGATATCGTTTTCTTCAAAATTTTTAATCGCATTTAAAACCTTATCAGCACCCAGTTGACTCATACAAACTAAATCATTTGGGCAGCGATCTTTAAACTTGTATAGATAACATGGACAACAAGGTAGAGTATCCTCAATCAAGGCACAATGGCGATCGTCACTCACTGGAAAAGTGGATTTGGGTGGAAGGACATTAAACAAGGCTATCACATGTGGTTTATTTACCGCTAATGCCATATGAATGAACCCAGACTCAGGGCCAATAACATAAGACACATGGTTTAGAATGGCGGCTGTATGGGTCACCGAATGCGTTTCAACATGTACATCATCTACTTGCCATTGTTGTAACATAGATTCGGCTTCTGCAACCTCATTAGGCGCAACCAACATAACAGCTTTAAGACCCATCTTTTTAATTCCAATTAACATGGACTGCCAACCAGAATCAGTCCAACGTCTTTTAGGGTCTGTAGAAAAGGGGTTGAAAACGAGTACTTTTTCGCCTTTTTTTAAATTTTCATCTGCCCAAATTTGAGCATAGTTTATATCCTTTGAAGACAACCAGACCTCACGCTCAAACACCCCTTGTGGGTTGATACCAATCGCTCTTAACACATCAAAAATATTTTCAGGGCGATATCGAGAAGAAAACTCCTGATGTAGCTGTACCGTTAGTAGTCTCCCCCTACCATCATTATCAAAACCGACCCGATTTGGTACTCTGCCTAAATAAGCGATTAAGGCCGCTCTTAAAGAGCCTGCCACTAATAAGGCCAAATCAAATTGATCATCTTTGATTTTTTTAGCAATTTTAAAACTCTGTTTCTTATCAAACTTCCAAACTTCATCAATATAGGGGCAATTTTGCATCGCGCCAAACGTGAGTGGCGCCACTAAATTAACGATATAAGCATTGGGAAAAGCCGCTCTTAATTCACGGAAAAAAGGCGAACTCATCATTAAACCACCCAATTGATCAACACCAACGACAATGATCTTCTGAATGCTTTTTATATCAAACTCTTTTTTGATAATCAGGCGCTGGTGCGGTTCAAAAAAATCCTGACTGGGTTTCATTTGGTTCATTATCTATCTCTGGTTAAAACTCAAAAATTGAGCCCACTTGTTTAATTAAGGTCTAATTGACCCTCTTCAATTATTAGAGTATTTATTTTTTAACATGAATAAACAAAGCATCATTTTTTGTAAAAAAAGGTAAGTACCCTCTTTCCTCCAACATTTCTTGAAGTTTTCGCTGTAATGATTTGCTTAAATGCTTGTATTCAAAAATCACAGCTTTTGGCAACAACGTTTCATATGGAAACATTGACACAGCCTCATAATCATAGCCCTCCGCATCAATCATTAAAATATCAACTTCTTTTAACTGATACTTTTCAATTAAAGACCCGTAAGAAACAACATTCACTTTTTCTTCTTTGATGTAATCCTGAGCGCTTTTATTCTAAGTAAAGGTTAGTCTGCGCTTATTTGATTAAATTTCATTAAGGACATGATTACGATCGAAAGAAGCTACACCCGATAAGTCTCCATACTGTGATATTAGGCTTTCATCGACCTTAAAAAGAGACGTCATACCTTCATCTTCACCTAGGGCAGCATTTTCAAAATTCAAGCCTTCTGAATTTTTATGATTATCCTTCAGTTTTTCAAAAACAACTTTTTGGGGTTCAAGCATGATTCCTTTTAATTTTTTTTTAAAATATGTTTCCTCAAAGGGTCGCAAAGTACACCATCATTAGCACCAACTTGAATCATGGTTAAACAGCTAGCGTTAACAAAAAGCAATTCCAACAAATCTTCGATAGAGGAACACATATAATTTTTATTTGTTTTACAAAATGTTTTTTTAAAAAACTTCATCTAATACTTCCTTTAAAACTAATCAATTTTCCAAGCATCTTTAACCCAAGAGGCTTGCTTATACTTATCATAAGGGCCATTCATAACATCAACAGGATCTGGTTTGCCATGAAATAGAACAATCGCGGCATCTGTAGGCATTTCAACCATCCCTTTAGGCAAGAGTATTGGGAATTTTTTTCTAAAATAACGGCCTGGACTTCCAAACGAAAATTTGGTTTTTGAATTTAAATCAATCTTAAAAGATTTAACGATACTCTTGGGGAAAATAACGGCATCTTTATAAACATGCTCAATCCAATCTTGATCACCATGTAAATCTGCAACAATGGTGTCTTTTTGACAGATAAAGGACTCCCAAATAAAACGATACTGACCGGGGTGAAAGCACATGACGGAACTATTGTAACTTTGCTCATTAGTGTCAGCAGAGATGCAAAACTTATCGCTATAGGTCACTAAACTGTTTAGCTCATTTAAGATGACGATATCCAAATCTAAAAACAGAATCTTATCTTCTTTGGGAATCCCTAAAAAACTGTCCTTAAATATCAGGAGCTTATACCACCAGCCTTTTAAGTCGTAATCAGGAATAGGTTCAATTATCACGTTGGAATCAATGCCATCACTATTCTCAGTTAAACAATGAAACTCAAAAGGCTCTGACAGGTGTTTAGTAACCATTTTAAATAAACGGTTAACATATTCAGGGCCATATTTATCTCCCCACTTAAGACAAATTACATGTATCAATTTATTGCTCTCTACTTTTTGCAAAAAAACTCACCAAAGAACTTGTGGCCAGCATGTAAAAAATGGTTGTATAAGTATAGGTAAATATCGCTCCGAAAAACATTACGAAAACGATACCTATGATCAATCCAATACTAACTACCGAAGCAATCTCATTACCTTCTTTAAAACTTTGCATAAACACCCAAACAGGGTAGCCTAAAAAGAAGAACAAACTCATGAGACCCACTACTCCTGATAAAATTGACGTCATTAGGTATTGATTATGAATCTGCATCACTCCTGAAATAAATCCTTTCACTTCAGGTGAATAATCCATTTTATTGACTACGGAAACAATATGCATTTTGTAATCACTAGGCCCGACCCCTAATAACCAATGGTCTTCCAGCGCGATAATCCCAGTATCCCACATTGCCATCCTGAGTCCCATAGAACTCATATACTGTCCTTTTTCTATTGCCGAAAAATCCGTAAATGTATCTTTAATTTTATCTTTGGCTAAAAACGCGGTCATTAGTAGCAATGGCATAATTACAAGGATGGCCCATACTTTTATTTTTTTTGAAAATGTCCTATTCCAAATCAGTAGAAAAGCCAATCCTGCAAGAATTGGAATCATCACCATAATAAACGCTGTTCTTGAACCATTTAGCCCTGATAATAGCAAACCTGTTAACAGTAAAACAAAATACAACCATGAACGATTTTGTAACCATAAAACAGTTAATAGAACCGTCGTTATCGGTAATATAAAGCCAGTGGCGGCAAGTCCACGTGAGCCATCGCTAACCAAGCCAAATCGGTAGCCCACTAAACTATCGGCGATTATCAGCTCCACCGCGAAAAGTATGACTGCAACTGCAATTGAGCTCAATGCGACATAATTAATAAGCTGTTTTTGTAGATTTAAACGAATACTTAAGAAGTACCAATATGAGAACCATAGAATAAAAATAGGAGCTGCGTTTCGCCATTCACCATCCTTAGAATAAGGGGTATGAAGGAAATAATTGAATATAAAAAAACCAGCATAAATAACAGCCACGTATATCCATGCCTTTTCCATCTTACTAATTTGATAGCTTTTGGTCTGATAGGACTTGAATGATAACGTCACTAATATGCCCAAAAAAACCAAGCCGGCAAGCACTCGGACGGATTCAAAATACAGTGGCACGACGGCCGAAAAAGTCATTATAAAAAACAGTAATGATGTCCGTTGTGAGATTGGTGCTACTAATTTATCTTGCAAGGCTTGCATCGTTTGAACCTTTTGTTATTTGGGTAAAGCACTCTACTGACTACTTATGCGCGCTATTTATTCTAATGTAAACGTCATCAAAACTTTCCAGAACGGGTATTTCAAAGCTACTGATAATGGACTTAAATCGTTGAGCAAATTCGTCATGCTCAGCGAGTACTGCTAAGGTTGTGACATCAGGGCGTAACCACCTAGCGGTCATAAGAACCGTACTCACATCACCTACAATAAACGCTCGGCGATTAATTAGAGGCAATACAAATTCAAAGGCTAAGTTATTGGGTAGTACATACGCACCATACCGTTCGGCCAAGTTTAAGGTATCCTTGCCTTGTGAACGCGGGTGGTATTTAATCGCTACCTTTAATCCCAACTGACTTAACGCTGTTAGGAACAGTTCTATGCGCTTTTCATACCCTGTCATCTTCTCGATATTATTAGGATGTGGAATTAATAGAAACAGGTCAACCGATTGAATACTTTCTTTAACCGCTTGATCTAAACCAAACTGAAGTAAAACTCGCTCACTAAAGTTTGCAACTTGTCGCTGATCAAACCATTCAGGTTTAATCAGGGCAATCTTTTTTTGTTGTAAAGCGGAAATAGCATGTATTGGGCTAAACAACCAGGCCTGTTCAACCCAACTTGAAGCGCCTATCGTTGGTGGCTCTTGCCACCATAAACCATAAACAAGTTTCTTTAATACTCCATTAACATTATCTTTAATCCGTTTATAAGGACGTCCGGCATAAGAGTACAAACCATCATCCATATACCAACCTGACACTTGACCTATTTTATGACGGCAATACTGCATTAAAAACTGGAATTCAACTCGGCGATCACTGCCAACCGCAATCACGTTGGGCTTAAAAGATTGGGCTATATTCACCAATTTTGAAAAATTAACTTTACGTTCAGCGAGTTTATGAAGTCCCTTAGCCTTTCCTGGCAAGATATCAACCTGCTCAAAAGGGCTCTCGCCCCACTCTTTTAAGGCACTAAAGTATGGATTTTTGTTTAATGACTTCTGATCAATAAGGACTAATTGAGCATCTTGTTCATTATTATAGGCGGTTGCATGGGCGACTGAAACCAGTAGATTTAAAGGGGTCGAAGGTAAGTAAAGCACGCGAGTCTTCTTTGCATCAGACATTGATTAAAACCCTATTTTCATGGCATTCAAAACAGTATCAACATCCAACCCTTCCAAAGACCCCTGCTCTTGTGCCGAATCTTTAAACTGTTTTAAGTATAAAGACGCGTACGGCGATTCTAAACGTATCACCTTTGCACC
>JAFGXA010000030.1 GCA_016936855.1 Gammaproteobacteria bacterium
CTCGCTCGCCTAGCGCTTCTGATGGCGCGCTCACTCGCTTGCTATAACAACACCAAAAGTCTCATATGTTTCTGAACTTATACATTTTTTTCAATACACCCTTTGCCAACAACTAGTTTATTGTTGTAACATCCAGCTACATCCATTCCCTGCTGGATTCCCGCCTACGCGGGAATGACGGATAAAAAACAAAGCTGCATGAGGAGACATCAAAATGACAAAAATTATAATGTTAGCACCTGCTAGCAGTGAAGTTGGTTTAACAACTATTGCTAATGGCTTAAATTTAAATCTAAAACAAGCCGGCAAAAATTCAACTATCTTTAACCCTATTGAATTGGGTCTAGACCACATTGTTGAGATGCTATCTCATAACCGCCTAGATGATCTAGAAGAAGAACTTTATGCGGCCGTGCAAGCAAAATCTGCAGCGCAAGATTATTTAATAATAGATGCACTAAGCTACAGCGCTGATAAACCATTTGCTGAAAGATTAAATCAAGCTATAGCAAGATCAGTACAAGCCTATGTTGTGCCTGTAATATCTTTATCAATAGAGAATGCTTACCAGCTAGACAATATGCTTTCCATGGCAAAAACCATATATCAAAATCGCGTAATTCCTGGCTGTATTGTTAATAAGTATGATTTACCAACATGTGGCGCTTCTTGCGCTGGTTGTGCAGCAGATCCATTGGCAACTCTCAAACACCACTATATTTTTGATGATTTAAATTTACCACTACAAGCTTGCTTACCAATGGTTAGAGGGGAAACTGTATTAGATACCATCTTGCCAAGTTTAAACATTGACTGGCTTGAAAATTTACCTGAATTCACCCCTGCTTTAACACCAGCTGCATTCAGACATAGATTATCCGTGAAAGCCAAAGCTGGTCAAAAACGCATTGTTCTACCAGAAGGCGAAGAACCGCGCACTATCAAAGCAGCCCATATTTGTGCTGAACGCGGCTTGGCAACCCCTATCTTATTGGGAACCCCTGAAGGCATTAATGAAATTGCTCGCAATAACGCTATTCAGCTTTCCAGCAAAGTAGAAATAATAGATCCATCCCAAGTTCGCGAAAAATATGTAGCACCAATGGTAGAGATCCGCAAGAACAAGGGTCTGACCCCAGAAGACGCTCTAAAACAACTAGAAGACAATGTCGTACTGGGTACCATGATGGTCCAACTAGATGAAGTTGATGGTTTAGTATCAGGTGCTATTCATAGCACAGCAAACACTGTGCGCCCTGCCCTACAATTGGTCAAAACCAAACCTGATGCGAAACTTGTATCTTCAACATTTTTTATGTGCTTACCAGAACAAGTACTAGCCTTTGCTGACTGCGCGGTTAATATCAAACCTAATGCTGAAGAGTTGGCTGACATTGCTATTCAAACAGCAGAAACTGCTAAACAATTTGGCATTGAACCAAGAGTTGCTATGATCAGTTATAGTACCGGCGACTCTGGCCATGGCGAAGATGTTGATAAAGTCAAAGAAGCAACTAGAATCGTTAAAGAAAAAAGGCCTAACTTACCTGTTGAAGGGCCCATTCAGTATGATGCCGCCTTGGTACCAGAAGTTGCTAAAACTAAATTACCAAATAGCAAAGTAGCAGGACACGCAACCGTGTTCGTCTTCCCAGACTTAAATACTGCCAACCCTATGGCTAAAGGTGTACAACGCTCATCTAATACGATAACCATTGGCCCACTTTTGCAAGGACTAAATAAGCCAGCCAATGATTTATCACGTGGTTGTACTGCCGAGGATATTGTGTTTACGATTGCATTGACTGCTGTGCAGTCGATGTCAAAAAGATAAATGTAGGGGCGACCGGCTGGTCGCCCATGATTAACCTACGTAGTAGTGTGCCGTTAATATATGAGGTGCGATGTTCAGGAGGTCCCGGATCAAGCCCGGGATGACGGTGATTTTTACGTGATGACGGTGATTTTTACGGGATGACGGTGCAAAAATAGGCGCATGCACAGCACCACCATTTAGGGAAACAAAAATGAGCATTAAACCACCTACGTTTAACAATGAAGACATGGCAATATTTGAGAAGGAGCAGCTCTCATCAGGCTTCCTCAAAGTTACCAGATTCACCTTAAAACACAAGCTATTCGCTGGCACCTGGAGCGAACCATTTGTTCGAGAACTCATTACCCGTCATGATGCCGTTGCTGTTTTACCTTACGATCCAAAACTAGATAAAGTCGTGTTAATAGAGCAATTTAGAATTGGATGCATAAATCGTGATGACAGCCCTTGGTCTTTAGAGTTAGTGGCCGGCATTATTGATAAAAACAACAGCAAAGAAGAAATTGCCATAATGGAATGCCAAGAAGAAGCAGGCCTTACGATCCAAAAACTCATACCAATTTATGACTACTTTTCCAGTCCAGGCGGCTCAACTGAAAAGGTTCAAGTGTATTGCGCATTGGTAGATAGCACGAAAGCTCATGGCATTCACGGCATCAAAAAGGATAATGAGGATATTATGGTTCATACCTGCTCTAGCGCGGACGCCTTCAATGCGGTAAAATCAGGACGAATCAACAATGCTATTAGCATTATTGCTCTACAATGGTTAGAGCTAAACAAGGATAGTCTATGCAGGCAAAACCTAACATCTTAGTAGTAGACGATGACCAAGAGATCCGTGAACTACTAACTGAATATCTAACTAAATACGATTTTTTAGTTAAAAGCGCTAAAAATCGCGATGAGATGTTGCATAAAATCCAGCAAGAGACCTTTGACCTTATCTTGTTAGATCTTATGCTGCCAGGAGCTAACGGTATTGAACTTTGCCAAGAATTAAGAAAAACATCCAATATTCCTATCATTATTGTAACTGCAATAGATGAAGAAACTGATCGCATTATAGGATTAGAAGCTGGAGCTGATGATTATGTAGTCAAACCATTTAATCCGCGCGAACTAGTAGCCAGAATTAAAGCTGTTCTGCGTCGCAGCACAAACCTGCCTGATACGAAAAGCAGTTGCTGCAAAATTTATCAATTTTCTCTCTGGCAACTTAACACTAAAACGCGTCAGTTTTTGTCTCCCGACAAAATAGAAATTTCTCTCAGTTCTGGCGAATACAACCTATTATTAGCATTTTTAGAACATGCAGGTCACGTTATAACGAGAGAACAATTACTAGAATTCACTAAAGACAGGGAAATGGAAGCATTCGACCGCAGCATAGATGTTCAGGTCAGTCGCTTACGTCACAAAATCGAACTTGATCCCAAAAATCCACAACTCATTAAAACCATTCGCGGCGGCGGATACATATTAGCAACAGAGGTGAAAATAGTCTCATGAAAATAAGTCTTAAAAAAAATGCTTTAAGTATACAAATTGCTTTTTTTGTCGCTATTTTACTAATAGCCCACCTAATCCTCTTTGCATATTACTTCGATTTTCATCACGAGAATCACAAAAAAATCCATAGCAATGTTGCTCAAGAAGTAGTTAACATCATAAGAGTTGCCACTTTTTCACCAAAACGCACCATTAAACCTGCCATCGACGCCATTAAAAACCCTTACTTAAACGTAGACTTAACTGATAACCCAAAATTCTCTCCTCGTTATTATGGCTCGAATTTCACTGAAAATATCGACCTACAAAAAATCAGAGGGGATCTAACAAAATATGCGGCTCAAGAGCCACAATTTATCACCATGTCTTATCTTTTAGATAATGGCGAATGGTTAAATGTAAAAGCGACATTACATCCACAGATAGTGACTATAAGATGGATATTATTAGCATTTGAAATCATTAATTTCTTAGTGATTTTAACTTATTTACTCATCATTCAGCACTTTCGTAGACCATTACTGCGCCTGAAAACGGTAGCTGAAAAAATCAGCATTGATTCAGAACCAACTATGTTGCCAGTTGCCGGTCCACAAATTGTGCAAGATTTAATTATTTCTATAAATAAAATGCAACAACGCATCAGCAACTTATTAGACCAGCGCAAATTAACACTAGCTGCCATGTCACATGATTTGCGCACTCCGATTACTAGACTAAAATTAAAAGCTGATTTAATTGAAGATGAAAATAAACGTAGCAAATTCATAAATGATTTAAATGAAATTGAAGAAATGATCAATGACACTATCATGCTTACCAAACAAAACTACTTGGCAGGTCAACGCATGAGCATGTTAGATATTGTCTCTTTAGTAAAATCAATTTGTGATGATGCAACGGACATGGAGAAACCGGTAAACTTTAGTAGCAGTGAACAACATCAACGCATTATTGGCAACCCTGTGACTTTGAAACGAGCCATTACTAATATAATCAATAACTCTATAAAATATGGAAAAACCGCCCACGTTAACATTAGGAATAAAGAGCAAAATGTTATTATTACTATTGAAGATGAAGGTCCTGGTTTGCCTGAACAAGAATTAGAAAAAATCTTCGATCCATTTTATCGTCTAGAGCCATCAAGGTCGAAAATGACAGGTGGCACTGGTCTCGGACTTGCTATTGCAAAATCCATTGTATCCAACCATAACGGTACTATTGAAGTAGCAAACCGCGATCATGGTGGCCTCAAAATTGATATTATTTTGCCACTTAGTTAGACGTTACAATTCGTTACATATTTTTACCTATTTGTTACTGAATTCACATTCTACTGTAACAATTACCTACTATTATTCTCATCGTAAGACGCACAACTTACACATGAACCCAAATCAATCCGCCGCCTGAGAGCATAAACAGGCGGCGGGACAAATAAGAGGATAAAAATCATGAGTAGCAATAGAAAGGTAATTATAGGACTTTTAACAGATAACATTAAAAATGACACTAAAGTTTTCGATGCTGCCATTACTCTACGTGATCAATATCAAGATGCTTTGATTCTGTTAATTAGAACAAATAGCATTTTAGTTAATAGTAACGATAAAGCAGGAAGCTTGAATGAATTAAAAAAAGCTTTCCATAAAGCTAATGCTGAAAATTTAGAACTGCTTATTATTGGGCATATTAGGGGCGATAAACTTAGCTCTACTGAAGCTAATGAACTAGCCGAGCTAATATTATCAGCCACAAGCACCCTAGATAGCGATATCACACAAATTCGCATTATCGATTGCGCTGAGGATTTAACCAATGCCATCAAATACAGCAAATCTTTTATTGGAAACATGCCTAACTTTAACCTAAAACAAACAGGCAATCGCCTTGGAGAACATAGTTTTAGCACTATGGAGCGCACCACCACAAAACGCATTGGTTTCTTCAATAGGCAAGCTGAGGATTACCATCAAAGTACTAGCAGAGCCGAATTGAGGTCATTCTAAGGCCTTATTTAACACATAGCCAAAACATTCAAGCACGTAGATGTTTATGGCACCTGTAGGGGCGGACCACTGTGTCCGCCCGTGATGAACGTGCACGATGGTTGTTTGCCAATAAATAACAAATGTGCGGTGTTATGCGCGAAAAAGAGCAAGGATGACGCCTAAAAAATACAGTTAAACTTCCTGATTAAAGATTTAGGGCAACACCTTTTGCTGCATTGATAAAGCTGACAAATAAAGGATGTGCATCACGCGGGTTGGATTTGAATTCTGGATGAAATTGACAGCCCAAGAACCATGGATGATTCGGCAATTCAATAATTTCTACTAATTTATTATCAACGGAGCGACCAGATACTTTTAAGCCTTTTTCAATTAGTTCTTCAATTAATTTGCCATTTACTTCATAGCGATGACGATGTCTTTCTATAATTTCGTCTTTATTATAAATTTTGTGTGCCATTGAATCTTGTTCGAGATTACAGACTTGCCCGCCCAGGCGCATCGTTCCACCCATATCAGAATTTTGACTACGTTTAGCAAACAAACCATCACTATCTTGCCACTCAGTAATTAAACCAATTACTGGATATTTAGTATTTTTATCAAATTCGCTACTGTTAGCACCGCGCATTTTAGCAATATTTCGAGCATATTCTATAACGGCAATTTGCATACCCAAACAAATGCCCAAATAAGGAACATTGTTTTCTCTCGCAAAACGGGCCGCAATAATTTTGCCTTCAATACCGCGCGTACCAAAACCACCTGGCACTAAAATCGCATCGGCATCTTTTAATAATTCAATCCCATTAGCCTCCAATTCCTCAGAGTCTATATAATTAATGTGTACTCTAGTGCCAGTATGTAATCCGGCGTGCTTCAAAGCCTCATTTAATGATTTATAAGCATCAGTGAGATCAATATATTTACCAACCATAGCTATGGTTACGTCCTCTTGTTGAGCCTTTTCCAAATCCAATACATTTTCCCAATCCTGCATATCGGCAACTCGCCTACCGAGTTTTAATTTAGTTGCGACTTGATCCAATAAGCCTTGATCGCGCAATACAATTGGTACCTCATAAATAGATTTAACATCATATAAAGACAGAACATCGCCAACGTGCACATTGGTAAATAAAGCTATTTTTTCTTTGGAGTCTTCAGCCAAAGGCTCTTCTGAACGACATACTAATAAATCAGGTTGAATACCAATTGAGCGTAACTCTTTTACTGAGTGCTGGGTTGGTTTGGTTTTGGTTTCTCCTGCTACCGCGATATATGGCACCAAAGTTACGTGAATAAACAATGTTTCTTCAGTACTTAACTCTAAACGCATTTGCCTAATTGCTTCTAAAAACGGCAAGGATTCAATATCTCCCACCGTGCCGCCTATTTCAACTAACGCGATATCATAGCCCTTAGCGCCTATTTTAATTTTGCTTTTTATTTCATCGGTAATATGCGGAATAACCTGAATTGTTCCACCCAGATAGTCCCCTCGCCGCTCTTTTTTAATAACATCACGATATACTCTACCAGAGGTGAAGTTATTATTCCGGGTCATCATGGTGCGCACAAATCTTTCATAGTGTCCTAAGTCAAGATCAGTCTCAGCACCGTCTTCTGTTACAAAAACTTCGCCGTGTTGAAATGGACTCATAGTTCCAGGATCAACATTAATATAAGGATCAAGCTTAATAAGTGTAACGTTAAGACCCGCGGCTTCTAAAATAGCACCCAAAGATGCTGCTGTAATACCCTTGCCTAAAGATGAAATAACCCCGCCCGTGATAAAAATGTAACGCGTCATATGAATTCCCGTTTTGATTTAAACGGGATTAAATCCTAGAGGAGAAAACCACACCCGTCAAGCATTGAAAAATGGTGTGTTTTGCACATGTAGGGGCGGACCACTGTGTCCGCCCTTTTATTCGCCGCACCTACGCTTATTAATAGCACCGTCATCACCCGGTTTAACCGGGTGACCCCAATAACACCGCACCTGCGTTTATTTGTTTATATTATGCCGGAACAGCAACAACATCTTTAAATTGTGAATCATTAACGTCGTAATACTTAAACTTCACATAATCATCATTAATGGCAGTGCTAGCATCAGTTTGACTCTCATCGCTACTATCAGACAAAATCGTCCCACCAGCTTCTTCAACCATTTCCCCTCCCTTAGGCGCAAAAAATCGCATATGACTTAATAATTTTGCAATTTCATCTTGACTACCACGCACGTAAATCGATTCACCATCTTGCGCAATAAAAGAAGCTCGAGATTTTAAAGAAATATCAATTTTCTTTTCATCATCAGCGTGAACAAGATAAACAGCGCATTTGGTATTTCCCAAACCAACCTTTTCTACAGCACGCCCATCCTCACCATCAACCTTATGATTTTCAGAGGATCGCTCAAGCCGTTTCGATATTTGATTTGCACTCATGGCAAATTCAACTCTAGCGCCATGACTCAGATCAATTTGCAAAATACTGTATTTATATCTAGCATCAAAATCCTGAGAATGTTCAACAGTGATTAATTTATTACCCATGGTTTTTTTACCAACTTCAAGCGCCTTAGGTTTGAATTTATCACTCTTGGCCGTTACTAATTTATGGTCTTGCTCAGCGCCACAAATCAATGTACCATATTTTGCTATTCCTGTATTATCAAAGGCTTCAGTAGTATTTTTAAAAAACCTAGTGACAGTAAATGCCAAAGATAATAACAAAGCACCAACAGCACAGAACACACCAAAAGCAAAGGCAATAAATATAAAATGAGGATTCACAATAAGCGGTGCTAAAAGAAAATAACCACCAGCAAATCCACCAAGCGCGTAAGCTGTAGAATCAACTACACACTCAACAGTTAATGCGTTTCTCACAATACGCATAAAACCTTTTAACTCAACACCATCAGGCATCTTTTGCCGTAAACCTTCACGAAAATCTTCTAGCAAGGTAAATAAACGTGCACCTTGCGTAAGAATTAAATTACCGATCGTAATACCAGCCATAACCAAAACAGCTATACCAATTATGTGCCCACCAAAGGCTAAAAACCCCAGTGCCGCATGCGCTGCAATTAAATGGGAAATAAAACTTCCAACAGCTGAGTGCCCCGCTAAAGAACTGAAACTTTTGACCGCCTTATCAACCTGAAAAATAGTTAAAACGGCAACCCCTGTTACACACAAAAAAGTACCAAACAACGACCACTTTCTACGAACTGTCAATTTCTCATCATCATCACTAAAAAATTTCTTCAATTTTCCTACATTCTTCTTTATTTCATCAGATTGAAAGTGCAAATAGGAAATTACTGCAGCCGCCCCTAACAATAAACAGAGAGGGAAAAGAAACGGGCCGAAACTAAAACCTACAGCAGTAGCAACTGTAGTTAATAGTGTATATGCTCCCAGAAAAGCAGTGAATCCAGCGGTACACGAAGCCATATAACCAAAAAAGAAAAAAGCAATATCTTCAAGCGTTAATCTATTTATTTTATCAAGAATTTCCTTTCTATAATCGCCATCAAATACAAACCTGAGAATACTAAATAAAAAAATAGCAGTATGCTTTATAATGCTCAACACCGTTTTACAAGTCAGAGCAACAAGATAAAAGGTTAGAGGAATTACGCCTATTGCTAAACGCAAACCTATCATAAGAAGATTGGCCGCGACGTTAAAAACCAAGAACCTTAAAATCAAACCAATCCATGTTAAAAAGCTATGATGCTTATGTTTAAATTGCTCGTTAAAATCAACCCCAAATGCACCCAAAATTCCTGGTCCACGTGAAAAAAAACAAGCTACTAATTGATCAACAAATGCGATCCCATAGATAACCATCCTGGTGTGCATAGGAATATGAGCACCAGTATCGTCGAGACTTTTTTTAACACTTAAAACTACCAAACCCGCGGCAGGAAGGACTTTACCAGTTAGAAATACCCAGCCTAACAACATATTCAAAGCTTCTTGAGGCTCTTCAAATACTAATACAACCCAATCAGCTAATCTGTGATACCAAGCAGCTTGATAAACTTCATACTCACTTTTATTTGTGCTGGTTTCAATACGACGAGTATCCTTGGGGAATACGTAATGATACATTGCAACCAACCAAGATACTGGCGCTTTTTGATACCATTTTCGAGGTTTATCATCCTCATTTTCATAAGAAAGCAAGTTGTCTTCTTCAGATTCAGCACCCATTGCACAACTCCCCTTACTCTGTTAGAGCTAAATAAAAGTCAAATAGTTTTAAATTAAAATACACCTACATTCTACATAGTAAAGATTAAGATTTTATTAAAATATTAGAAGCAATTTTCGATAAAAATAATTAGTCTTTAGTATCAGCCAATTGAGTGATAAACCAAATTCCAAGACTTGCTTAAATGACTTTGCTACAATGCGCGCATGAGCAATCAATATAACGCTGAGGCAATAGAAGTTTTAAGTGGTTTAGACCCAGTACGTCGCCGTCCAGGCATGTACACCGACACCACACGCCCAAACCACCTAGTGCAGGAAGCCGTCGACAATAGTGTGGACGAAGCAATTGCTGGCTTTGCCAAACGAGTAGATGTTATTTTATACCAAGACGGATCAATTGAAGTTGCTGATGATGGCCGCGGCATGCCAACTGATATTCATCCCAAACACAAAATTTCAGGCGTAGAATTAATTCTAACTAAACTACACGCTGGCGCTAAATTCTCACAAAAAAGCTACCAATTCTCAGGCGGCTTGCACGGTGTTGGTATCTCTGTAGTAAACGCCCTATCTGAAACACTAGAAGTTATTGTCAAACAACATGCTAAAGTATTTAAAATAACCTTTGCTGATGGCCACAAAACATCCGACTTAAAAGTAATCGATAGCGCAAAACCTCGAGAAACAGGAACATCCATTCGCTTTTGGCCCAATGCCAAATACTTTGATTCCAATAAAATCTCGGTAAGCCATCTGAAACACTTACTGCGCGCTAAAGCAGTCCTATGCCCCGGACTAAAAGTCACTTTTGCCAACGAACAAACCAATGAAAAAATAGTTTGGCACTACGCTGATGGTCTAAAAGCCTATCTAAAATCTAACTTGGTAGATATCGAACATATTCCGGCAGAACCATTTGTTGCGAGTTTCAAATCCAGCAATGAAATAGCAGATTGGGCAGTAGTCTGGACCCAAGAACAAGACTCTCTTGTCGCTGAAAGTTACGTAAATTTAATTCCAACCCCACAAGGAGGCACCCACGTTAACGGCCTTAGAACTGGCCTTTTAGAAGCAATGCGTGAATTTTGTGATATGCACAAACTCTTACCAAGGGGAGTAAAATTAACTTCAGATGACATTTGGAGCAACTGCAATTACATTCTCTCCATAAAAATGCAAGAACCGCAATTTGCCAGCCAAACTAAAGAAAGATTATCCTCACGCCAATGCGCAACCTTTGTCTCTGGGGTTGCTAAAGACTCCTTTAGTCTTTGGTTAAATCAAAATGTTCACATTGGTGAAGAGATCGCAAATTTAGTAATAAATAACGCGCAAAAACGTTTACGCTTAGCCAAAAAAATTACGCGAAAAAAAATCACGACAGGTCCTGCCCTACCAGGCAAGCTGGCTGATTGCTTGAGTCAAGATTATAACCAATCAGAACTTTTTTTAGTCGAGGGCGACTCAGCTGGCGGATCAGCTAAACAAGCACGTGATAAGGAAACGCAAGCTGTTCTGCCTCTGCGCGGTAAAATTTTAAATACATGGGAAGTTGAATCCGATGTGGTTCTAAAATCCCAAACTGTACATGATATTGCTATTGCGCTTGGCATTGACCCTGGCTCCAATGATCTAAAAAATCTGCGTTATGGCAAAGTATGTATCTTGGCTGATGCCGACTCTGATGGCTTACACATATCAACTCTGCTATGCGCATTATTTGTAAAACACTTCCGTGCACTAGTCGCAGCAGGACACGTTTACGTTGCTATGCCCCCACTTTATAGAATTGATGCTGGCAAAAAGGTTTATTACGCTCTAGATGATGATGAAAAACAGGGTATATTAGATAGCATAAAAGCTGAAAATAAACGCTTACAAATTAATATCCAACGTTTTAAAGGTTTGGGTGAAATGAATCCATTACAGCTACGCGAAACCACTATGGCGGTTGATACCAGAAGATTAGTGCAACTTAACATTGATGAAGAAGACAAAACGCAGGAATTAATGGATATGTTGCTAGCAAAAAAACGCTCACAAGACCGTCGCAGCTGGTTGGAGATAAAGGGCAATTTGGCTGAAGCGTAGAGGCGGCCATTAAATGGCACCATGCGGCGGGTGAGGGTCACGCGGTCTCACCCGGTTAAACCGCGTGATGACCGCCGGGTGATGACTTTGGTAGTAATTGGCATTTGTAGGGACGCGATTTATCGCGTCCATTTTTGGGGTTATGATGATGTCGTTAAATGGTGAGTTTTCGATTGGCAAATATGCCTTGTTTGGCACATGTATCATATTATGAACAACATAATTAAAATAAAAAAACAAATAACCGAATTAAGCAATAAATATTCACGTGAAAAAGACTCTATAACATTACTCGCCGTAACCAAAACTCGATCAATTGAAGAAATAAAAGAAACCATAAAAACCGGTCAAAAAGATTTTGCAGAAAATTATTTGCAAGAAGCTTTAAATAAAATAAATACAATCAACAACCCAAATGTTACTTGGCACTTTATCGGACACATCCAAACTAATAAATGCAAAAAAATCGCTAAAAATTTTTCTTGGGTACACAGCGTTGATAGCTTCACAATCGCCAAAAAACTCAACGACTATCGCCCAACAGATTTACCGAAACTTAACATCTGCATCGAAGTTAAACTAGAAAAAAACCCACAAAAATCGGGCGTTGCTCCATCAGAATCATTACCTCTGTGCCAATCCATCATGCAACTACCAAACTTAAAGCTACGCGGCTTAATGATCATTCCTGAACCCTCTCCTAACCTCAACTCACAGCGCGCAAAATTCAGAGAACTTGCAGAATTACAAAAAAAATTACAATCAAATGGGATCGCACTAGACACTCTTAGTATGGGTATGAGCGATGACTATGAAGCAGCCATCGCCGAAGGCGCAACCATCATCCGCATCGGCCGCGCTATCTTTGGTGAAAAAACTTAAAAACCCCGTATCGATTTCAATCCTTAAATAGTGATAACATATTTACCGTATAGATTTTATCCGGGAAATAAAGATGCTTGCGATTAACAACTTGGCTTTATGGCTTATATTTTTTATTCTGCTATCAGGATTCTTTTCTGGCTCAGAGACCTGCATGATGGCGCTCAATCGCTATCGCTTGAAACATAAAGCGCGCAAAGAGCATCGAGGAGCCAAACTTGCCTATAAGCTTCTACAAAAACCCGATCAACTGCTAAGCATTATCTTAATTGGCAATACCTTTGCCAACGTAATAGCATCAGCCCTTGCCACTATGATTGCCGTACAACTATTTGGTGATGCTGCCATTTTGCCAGCTTCTATCATTCTCACCTTATTGCTACTTATCTTTGCAGAAATTACCCCGAAAACCATTGCCGCAAGTCATGCGGAAAAACTTTCACTATTTGTCGCCTACCCTCTTAATCTTTTACTGAAAATACTCTATCCAGTAGTCTGGGCTGTAAATATTTTAGTTGCAGGAATCCTAAAAACATGTGGCATACGAGCAAAAAAACTGGAATCAGACGCACTTTCTCATGATGAACTACGCTCACTTTTACGAGATCAAACTGACAAAATAGCCAAACAAGATCAAAATATGTTGCTTGGTATTTTGGATTTGAATCGAATTACGGTAAACGATGTTATGGTGCCAAGGGATAAAATTGTCGGAATAAATCTCGATCTTGACTGGCTAGAAATTTTAAAACAATTAAAAGCCAACAAACACCCACATCTTTTAGCCTATAACGGCACAATAGAAAACACCATAGGTATTTTACATTTACACCGAATTGTAAAATTATTAATTAACAACGGACTCACTAAAAAAACTTTGATTGATAATTTAGATGAGAGTTACTTCATTCCTGAATTAACTCCACTTAGTAAGCAATTAGTCAGTTTTCAAAAAGCACAAGTTTCTATCGCTTTAATTGTAGATGAATATGGTGCAATTTTGGGACTAGTATCTATGGAAGATATATTAGAAGAAATAGTTGGAGAATTCAGTTCAGAACTAAATCGACAACAACTAGAAATTTATCGCGATAAAAATGGGGATTTAATCATCGATGGCAATTATCAAATCCGTGATCTTAATCGCAGTATGCAACTAAATTTACCAGCTAACACAGAAGCTAACACCTTAAGTGGTCTTGTAATTGAGTATTTTGAAGCGGTACCGCCTATTGGCATGTGGCTCAAAATAGCAGGATATCCAATTGAAGTGTTAGAAGTTGAAGGTAATGTAATAACAAGATTAAAAATTAAATCTAAAGTAAATAATGACGCGGCATAAACATTCTGGATTCACTATTTTAGAACTTTTAATCACTATCTTAATTTCAGCACTTTTGTTATTAGCAGCCATTCCAAGTTGGAAACATTTAATCCACAAAAATACAGCATTAACCATTGTTGCCAATTGTGTACACAACCTTAAATATGCCCGCACTAAAGCAATTTTATTGGACAGAAAAGTGCGTTTTGATTTGCAACATGCCACCATTTCAGTGAGCCAAACAGGCAAATTATTAAGAAAAATCACGACAAGTGGCCTTAGTGCTAAAAATTATGTAGAATTCACACCGTTAGGAGGAGTTACGCGCGCAACTACGATTTACTATAATGCGAATGGCTTCATACAGAAAATAATTATTAACTTAAACGGCAGAATAAGGGTCGAATAATGGCACAAACTTTTGGCAATATAGCTAGCAATCTATTTGGCGAAGAATTGGCTATCCATGGCATCATTCAAGTAGTATGCGTAATAACGGGCTGCGCCCTAATTTTAAGCGCCCTAATGCTTTACCGTAAACATCGTAAAAACCCGATGCACATTCATTTAAGTCAGGTATTCATGACGCTCTTAATTGGCATTGCCATGCTGGCTCTCTATTTTATTCCATTACCATTTTAAGGATCACAACAAATGCGTATTATTCTTCTCGGATCCCCCGGTGCTGGCAAAGGCACCCAAGCAGTATTCTTGAGCAAACATTATAATATTCCACAAATTTCAACTGGAGAAATACTAAGAAACGCTGTTAAAAATGAAACTCCTTTAGGCAAACAAGCCAAAGACATCATGCAAAGAGGTGAGCTGGTATCTGACGATATAATTATCTCTCTTATTAAAGAGAGAATCCTTGAGCAAGATTGCGAACATGGTTTTATATTCGATGGCTTCCCGAGAACCATTGCCCAAGCTGAAGCTACCTTAAAAGAAAATATTCAGATAGATCATGTTATAGAAATAACAGCCAATGATGACGATATAATTAAACGTTTGAGCGGTCGCCGAGTCCATTTAGCATCAGGGCGCGTTTATCACATCACACATAATCCACCACAAAATCCAGGATTTGATGATGTGACTGGCGAGAAGCTAGTACAACGCGATGATGACAAAGAGACCACTATAAAAAACAGATTAAATGTGTATCACGAGCAAACGGAACCATTAATCGATTTTTATCAAAAACTTTCTCGCACTAACAATGCACCAAAATATCATAAGATCGATGGCATGCAAGCTGTAGAAAAAGTACAAAACGATATAATTAAAAATCTTGCAGAATAAAAACAACCCAGATATGCGTTAGTAATTTATGTACTATAGTATTTTAGATTAATATTTTAACAAAAGATAATCCAATCTTTCATAAAAATTTGTGATGTTTTTTTCTAAACTCTTCATCA
>JAFGXA010000031.1 GCA_016936855.1 Gammaproteobacteria bacterium
AAAAACCCTGTCAAGAACTTTATGCGGAAAAATGAAAATTATCTGAAAATAACTTCAGAAAAATGTTTTTCGCGTAAGTCCTGTATAGATCTTTTCGGGTCAATCAGACGGCGTTCTGCTTGTAAAAAAAATCTATCTGGTAATTCTTCTATTCTGCTTTCAGTTATTGCTTCTTTCTCTTCACAACCAATAATAGTTATGAATTCATCATCCATAGAAACTTTAGATTCACCAAAATTTGCATATAACAAAGATAGTAACTCTTCTTGTTCACTCTCATCAGTAGGAGTAGGGATTAAGATTTCATAATCACCTAAATCATTTGTCTCTATAGTCTCATAAAATTCTATTGGTATTTGTATAGGTAACTGTTTTATTTTATCTAGTATAGCTAATCTATTGCGATAATGACTTGAATTTTCCCTGAATTTGCTGACTAAATCATCAAGTGGTATTTTAGTAGTTGCAGCAACACTTATTTCATTTCTGCTAACGCGTAGAGCGTCTATCTTATTTGCAATGAAAGCAAGCATTATAATGTTGGTAATTTTCCTATCGCTAAGCCCTCTGCGAGCTTTCACCTCCAAAACTAATCTAGATAATTGCGGGTCTTGAGAGGGAATTAACGTCCACTTGCTCTGCTTTATCTCTTTAGAAAAAGCATTCAAAGCTTTAATCGTATCTTTGATGCGTTTATTCATAATACGACTTGTTATCGCGTTTTTTGTATCGCTAGCAAGATCAAGCAAGGCGGTGCCACCAAGCGATAACAATGTACTAACAAATAGCTTTTCAATGAAATCTGAATCTAATTCTGATTTAGGTAAAAACTTATTGGCTAAAAATAAGAACAGTAGCGTCAATCTGATTGCATTTTGAGTGGTTTTAAAGTTAGAACGCGTCTTATCTCTTTTTTTTCTTAATACTATTATGTCACTAGTAAGTTTACTATGAGTAGGAGAGTAAGCGTTATACTGTTGCTTTCTAACTAATTCTTGTAGCTTTTTGTCATTTCTAGCACAAATACCAAGTGGGAATCTGTTGAATATAATCTTTCGCCCCACCCATCCTGTGAGATATGTAACCCCCAAAGCTGCTATATAACGAATAAAGCCGGGAAACAAAATCATCTGTGCTTCGTAATTTTTAAGAATAATTTCGGTTGATTCCAACATCCAATCTCGTCCTGAATCTGGTCCTGACAAAACTCCATATACGCCCAAGATAAGATCTTGTATAAATTCCCGGATGTTTTCTAGTGATGCAACGCGTGAGAAATCATAGTCAGCACAAGCATCCAAATCAACACTCGCACCTATACTTAATGCAAACGGAAGTAAAGCTGAACAACCTGTTTTTATAACATCTGAGCGTTTTTCATTAGGAGCCATAATACTTAAATTATCAAGTGTGAAAGCTAGGAATTCGCTTAGACGTTCAAAAGTAATAGCAGCGGCTTCAGTTTTTTGTGTGCGCACTAACATTCTTGTGGCAAATTTTTCCAAGTGCACGTCCAGTATAGAGTTGCGAAGAAGAGAAAGAAAAGAGATTGATAAAGAGCGAAGAAAGAGAAAGTTCAGGTAGGGAGTATGTGTTTTTAATGCAAGAGATTTTATCTCGTCAATGAGCACTTCATATTCAGTTATTTGCGCTAGAGTTGTAATGTCGGTGCCTCTTCTTTTTTTTGACACTTGTCTTTTCTTGTCTTTTTTTCTTTTGTGTTCTTTTGACATAATTAGTTCAATTTAAAATTTTATTATGCGGAAGATAATAACAAATCATTATTAATAAAATATTAAATAATTTTTTAGTAAAACGCATATTTCATAATAATCAAATTGTGGGCCAGGTTATTTTTTCTATGTAAAATTCTGCTACATTTTTTAGGTTCTGTCTGATAAGGAAGGTTTGCAGGTGTCGTTTTTGGTAAATCACTGAGGATAAGAAGTAAAGATAGCATAGCGTTGACTTTGATTTATTAGGTGATTTGCGGATAAAACGTAGCTTTGGAGTTATTTATGGTTGCCAACGGAGATGTTGTTAGGCCACATTGGTTTCGGTTTCTTTTGTTTGCTGTAGATTTTACAGAGTCTTCATCAAGCGTTGATATTATGTTTGATGTTTTCGGGCGTTGGAAAACAATGCTCGGGGTTTTTGCCGTGTTCTTGGTTTGTTCGACTGATTATCACGCTGGAGGTGGCAATCTTCACGTGGTTCCCCAGGGTGAGCACGTTAGTGAAAGAAATGAAGACTATGGTGTGGAGATGGATGAACTTAGTGATGAGCCTCATCCTGATGGAATTGATTTAGGAGGCGATGGGCCGCTTGAGGCTGCTGGGCAGAAAGATGATTCTTATATAGGCAATTCGTTAGCTGCTCAGCCCAGTGCAGAATAGTTTGTATGAACTTGAGTTGCCTATTAATTAAGGACTAAAAGCGGGTTTATTATCTGTGATTTTAGGTAATAACGCGCTATCAATTTCATCTAATAATATTCTCAATTGCTCGTCATCGATTATTCTAGCTTTATCTAGAATTTCTCTAACTCTTGTTGTTGGGTCGTCTTGGGCGTCTCTTGCCCAACTAATAGCCATCATTAGCTTGTGTGCGACGGGGTGTTTGCTTTCAGCTTTACTTAAAATCTTGTAAAGTTTGGCTATAGCGTGAATGGTCGATATGTTTTTATGTAGCAAGCCAGTCATAACGTAGTTATGGTAGGATGGATCAGATTTGGAGAGAAGTGAACGTTTATCAATCAGGCACTGTCCTACCCAAGATACGCCATCAAAGGCTAATATTAGATCATTTTGCGATATTTTTAACCCTTCAATACAACCGGCAAGCGTTTGAATAAGCAGTCTTGCATCTGTCTCTATTATTGTAGCGCCATACAAATAATCACTTAATGGGTGATGTAATGTATGGAGTCTTTTTGCTTCTGAGGGTGATAGCAGTTCGTCATCATTTTCTTTTACTACCAATGTGCTTTGAATTTGTTTAGTTGTAGTTGAGATTTTTAAAAAATGTTTGTTTATCGTTAACTCTGGGGCTTGTTTGCTGAGGAAGCTTGATAAGGGGGTTAGGAGTTTATCATCAACTCTGTAGGTTTCATCAGAAAATATATCATTTTTAAATACAAGAGAAATTGAGATTAAGTCACCTAACCAAGCAATTTCATTTTGTAACAAACGAAAATCATTTGTAGAATCAATATGACTTAGTGAGATTTTGCCATCTCTAGAGCGCATTATGCACGCTATGCATGTGTGAATGTTGTCTGTAATTAATCCCGCAATGCCAAACGATGCTGAATACGCTGAATAGCGACCAATCATTCCTTGGGGTATGTATATGTAAGATTGTTGTTCTGCAGGCTCTAAAGTTAGATAATCGTAAGTTCTTTTTGGTGGTTGACTGGGCGGTTGTTCTGTGGGTTGCTCTGAAGCAAGGCTAATGATAGATCTTGTATCTGGTATATTTAATAAAATGGAGAGTTTTTTATATATTAAATCACAATAATCAAGATTATTTTCTATTCTGATTTTTAAGCTATGTAAAAAATAGTGAATCGCGCATATAAAATCATCATCAAATATTCTGTTGTGTATATGAGCTGAGAATAATAGGTTGTCTAGTGTTTTTAAAAGTCCAGTGTCTCTGTTATATCTTTCTTTTCTTATTAAGTAATCACTCATTTTTACGCACTCATAAGAACTGTATTTTTTTGAGTAGTCCATGGTGACGTATTGCATATAGGCGTTGCCGAGGCTTAGTGTTATGACAGCAACGCCTTTAACTGCGTCATTTTCTTCAAGAAGTGTATTTGACTCAAGATTCTTTAAAGCCAGCTCAAATAATTCAATGGCTTTTTCAAGATTGCCTTGTTTACGAGCTTTTATCCCTAGGCTGTTTAGTTGTTTGGATGTAAGTTTAGTTGCTTTTTCTGTAAACATGCGATTGCTCACTATGTATTCTCCGTTATATAAAGTAATAAGGAACTGCCATTGTAAATTATGTTTCTTAAGTGAAGATTAAAAAATAGAAATAGTGGACTTGATCTCTTCATTGGTTTACATTTTTAGACTATGGATTTTCAGTATAAAGTTGCAGTTTTAGGGCCCATTCCGCGCGATACGATTATTACGTATCGCGGAGAGGTTGTTGAAAAATACGGGGCTATTAATCACACAGTTATTGGCTTGTCACGCTTGCTGGGGGATAACTCTAAGATTTTTCCTGTTGCTCATATGCGCAAGAAGGACTTGCCTGCGGTGCAAAAGATTTTAGCTCAATATTCAAATGTTGATTTTTCGCATATTACCGATAATGACGATCAAGGAGATGTTATTTGTTTGCGTTTTATCGACCAGAATCAACGGTTGGAAAAACAGTCTGGTATTATGTCACCAATTACTATCAAAGATGTTGAGGAATTGGTTGATTGTGATGCTTATGTTGTAGTACCTGTCACTGAATTTGAAATAGCATTAGAGACTCTAAGGTTTTTAAAGCAGCACAATAGAGATGCTCCCGTAATTTTTGATGCGCATGGTCCAACCAATATGATGACGACTTTAGGAGATCGGTTGTTGAAATTTTGGGTTGATCGTGATCGTTGGTTGCCTTATATCGATGTTTTAAAAATGAATTTAGATGAAGCCAAATGCTGCTGGTTTCACAATAAGTATAAACTTAAAGATTTAGAGAGGGACTATGCTTTTACTAGGGAAGATCTACCGCCCTTTGCTTGGCATTGTCTGCGCATGGGAGTAAGACTAGTTTGTGTGACTTTAGATGCTGAGGGTTGCTTGATTTTTTATCTTAATGATCAAGGGGAGATGGAAGAAAAATTGGTGCCAGCTGTGAGAGTGGATAATGTAATTGACACCACAGGTTGTGGTGATTCGTTTGCAGCAGGATTAGCCTTTGGAGTATTAACTTCTAATGATTATGTAAAAGCTGCGCAATATGCCAATGTGTTGGGTGCGTTGCGTACTCAAGGTAAGACTTTTGATGTATTTAAGGATTTTAGTGAAACTGAAAAAATAAGAGTTGCCGCTTATGGGGAAAGTGAGAATGCAGAATAAAATAACTTTATTAGGACCAATACCATATGACCATATAACCACTTTAAACAACCAGCAGATTGATCGTTATGGATGTTTAACATATCCGACTATTGCTCTGTCTAGATTATTAGGGCGTAAGTCTAGAATTACTCCCGTGGCACACGTCAGAAAAAGAGATAGGCAAACCATTAAAACAATTCTAAAGGGTTTGCCTGGCGTTGAGTTATTGCATATTAACTCTGATATGGATCAGGGTGATGTGATGGTGCTGAAATATATAGAAAAAGACCGTTGTTTGGAAAAACAATACGGTTTCATGAATCCCATTATGCCAGACGATGTTAAGCACTTATTAGATAGCGATTATTTTCTCTGTATGCCAGTTACTGATTATGAAATTTCTATTGATACTTTGCATTTTATTAAAAACAATAGTGAATCATCAGTTATTTTTAATGCTCATGGTGTGACTATGGCAATGACCTCTTTGGGGGATCGTGTTAATAAGTTTTGGGTTGATCGAGATCTTTATTTGCCATATATCGATATTTTGGTTTTGAGCCATGAACAGGTTAAATATAGTTGGTTTGCCAAAGAGTTTTCTTTAAAGCAGTTAGAAAATAGTGATGACTTAACAGAAGAAGAGCAATTGGAGTTTGTAACACACTGTTTTAATTACGGGGTAAAGGCAATTTATATCACACTTGGGGACGAAGGTTCTCTAGTTTATTTTTCTGAAAATGGTGAAGTAAAATCTGAGTTTATAGAATCAATAGCTTTGCCAACTAATCCAGAAGACACCACGGGCAAAAATGAATCATTTATAGCAGGGCTCACGTTTGGCTTGATTAGAACGAAAAATGATTATGTAAAAGCTGCCCGATATGGCAATGTTATTGCAACACAAAGAACTAGAGGCATTTCATATAATGTTTTTGATAGTTTGGAAAAAACTTCTTATATTGTTCGAGAGGCTTACGGCGAAGACTAGCTATTTCCAGAGTTATCAATGGTAAATACTATTGTTCTGTTACGGTTTTTACCTTTAATTCTGCTTGCTGAAGAGCATTTTGGCATTCTTGAATCAATTTCATACCTTTTTCGAAATTTTCAAGAGACACATCAAGGTCTAAGTCCTCTTGCTCCATTTTGTTAACCAATTGCTCTAGTTCATTTAAGGCTTTTTCGAAATGGAACTTATTTCCTGTTGTCTGAGTTTTTTTTGGCATGTTACCGTCCTCTCTTGTGTTCGTTTGTCATTATAACATAAGTATAACAGATCATGCCTTAGAAAATTATTTGTGCTTAAGGGGTTGGGGAGGGGCTTAGCGTTATATCGTTAATATCAGGAGAAGGTATTATAGTAGTCTCAACGATTTCACGAATGCTATCAGCGCCAGATCTTCCCTCTCTTTTATATCTGATATAAAGATCTCTATACAAATTATCGACATCATCTGGTTCTGCTGCTTCTAAGCTTGTATTAAGTAATTTATCCATGTTAGATAGTATCTTTTCATCCATGAGTTCTGCTGGGTGATGAGCTAGCCTGTATAGGATCATAATTATTCTGAATAGTTGCGGTTCTGAGAATGCAGCTAATTGCTCTGATGAATCTTGATTCTTTTCCCACAGCTCCATATAACAAGCAAAATCAATGGGATTTGTCATTAACTCTTTATATCTTTCATAAGCCTCATTTGTAGACTCCATTTCAAGAGTTACTAAATTTTCAAGAGCAGTTTTTATCTCGCTTTTTATGCTTTCTTCTGTAGGACGAGTTTTTATCACGTTTAGCGCCAAGGGTATTAACCCGCTTCTATGATCTTTTTGGTAAGCGTGAAATATTCTAGGATTTTCTGAAAATACATCCATATTCTCAATAAGTGCTTTACACAGGCTATTAATTATTTTGTTTATACCAGGATCTTTATTTTTTATGTCTTTTAGTTTGGCAATGACATCGTATGATAATAAGTTATACATGCAAACTTGGGGCATTACTGCTTGTGTTGCAATATCTTTGCCAAATATCGATATTGCGATTGTCATACTTAAGGCGTAGTAATCAGTTGCAAAATTATATGACTTTTCTCCTCCTCGATAGAGGTTGGGGTGAATATATCTTGCGGTACCGGCTAATATATCAGTTGCATAAGAAGTTTCATCATCTCGCAATTTATAGGAAAAACCAAAGTCAATGGAGCGAACTACTCCGTCGCGATTAATTCGAAAACTTTCTGGCTTTATATCTCTGTGGATTACGCCTAATGCGTGCACATCTCTAGTTGCATGCAGCATCCCGTTTGCCAATATTAATCGTAGTGATAATTTTTGGTTTTCATCTAATGTTGTATCTTGTTCGATGGCTTCTATTTCCCTAACTGGGCACTTATCTAAAAATGGCATAACTATATATGTTTTATCTTTGCTATCCTGCGATTTTGTTGCAAAAAATCTAGTTGTTGGATGGATAACTTGTGTTATACCGGCTTCACGGCGATTTCTTTTTAAATGATCTTCTATACCAATGTCTTTTTGGACCTTAATAAAGACCTCTTCTTTAAACTCATATTTACCTTTTTCACTTAAGGCAAAAGAGTATCCTAAGCGGCCGTAACCAAAATTTCCTTTGTCGCCGGTTTTACCAATAAATACGATTAATTCATGCGGGTCATTAGCTATAGTATTTTAGATTAATATTTTAACAAAAGATAATCCAATCTTTCATAAAAATTTGTGATGTTTTTTTCTAAACTCTTCATCAT
>JAFGXA010000032.1 GCA_016936855.1 Gammaproteobacteria bacterium
CAACTAAAACAAAATTTAATGAGAAATTATATGATAGATCAATTAAAAAATAAGGAAACTAAAATGTTTTTCGCGTAAGTCCTGAATATTAAAATCTAGTATTTTCAGCGCAGTAAGAGCAATAATTTCTTCATAGAGATAACCAAGTCTACAGAGTTCAGTCAATATCATGCGCACATTATCTGACTCCAAGAATCTTGATTTTTCGTCTGCTAATTTAGGTAAAACTGCACGCACCAAACAAGCTCCATCTTCACGACACTGTTGATGCATAATTAATACCTTTAATAACGCAAACATGGATTGTAAAACCGAATCAGAAATTATTCCCCACTTAGTATTTTTAATAATACTCTGAACTACTAAGTTTATGGGTTCAATATTTCTTTCGCTAACAAAAGACTCCTGCATTAATATACAAATAATATCCAAAAGAACTTTTTCGTTGATTGGATTTCCACAATATAGAAGATTAGAAAATATTTTATCAATGGCATCTTCATTGTTAGTAAATTTCTTAATTACTAATTTTAAATTATAAAATTCTAGCAAACCTCCACTAAATTTATAGTCTGTGTTTTGCATTATCATTGACAGATTCGATGCTATAGATAACGGCAAATAATCAAGAGCTTCATTACTCTCGAATAATTCAAAAAACGAATTATGGGCGCTCATTTTCTCATCAACAGTAGCAGACTGACTATTGAGCGCCTCAACCAAAGTAGCTATATTGTCATCATAATCAACAACACGACTAACTAATAACTCTGAAGCTATATTCATAAAAATCTCTAGTAATTTTTTATCTATTTCACAATTTCAATCATAAAATTTAACACATACGGTTTTGACCATTATACAAGTATATTATTAAGCAAGGCTTAACAATATCGTTTCAACATAGCTACCTGATGAGAATTTGTTGTGAATTTAAGTTGAAAAATCAAGAATGACTGATTAAATATGGTAAAGCTATAAAAATTATACTAATATACCGCTCTCAAAGGAGAGGTGGCTGAGCGGTCGAAAGCGGCGGTCTTGAAAACCGTTGAGGGGAAACCCTCCCAGGGTTCGAATCCCTGCCTCTCCGCCAGGCTTCGTTCTACAAATTATTAGTGTTATCATTGCAGACTATGAAAACAAAACTACTAACCCTATTTATCAGCTGCGCGTTTTCTTCAACCATCTTAGCTGCAATCTACAAGATGCCAGCCCCAGGGGACGACATCATAGGTCACAACTCAATAATCACCGTAAAACGTGGGGACACATTCAATAAATTACGCGAGAAGTATGGCGTTAGCTTTCATGAATTAGAAGAAGCAAATCCGAACGTTAACCCATATAGGCTGAGATTAAATCAAGAAATACTAGTTCCTAATCAATATATTTTACCTAAATATCGCGATGGCATTGTTATTAATACCGTAGAATTGCGTCTGTATTATTTCACCAAAGATGGCTATGTATACACTACTCCAGTTGGTCTAGGACGCTCTGGCTGGCGCACACCGACGACCGCAACTAGCGTGCGTGATAAACAAGCCAATCCGATCTGGCGCATCCCTAAATCAATAGCTGAACATGTGCTGAAAACCAAAGGTGAACTTTTGCCAGAATTTATCGAACCGGGCCCTGACAATCCATTAGGTAAATACGCCATATATTTAAACAAACCTGGTTATCTAATACACGGGACTAATGCGCCACACACTGTAGGAAAATACTATAGTTCCGGCTGCATTCGCCTAAAAGCAGATGCTATTGAATATCTATTCGAGCATGTTGACTTAGGAACCCCTGTCCACTTAATTCATCATGCCAATAAAGTCGGTTGGCTTCATAATGAACTCTACCTAGAGTGTCACGAACCGGTAAGTCATGACGAAAAACCATCCGATTTAAACTATACACCAATAGATTCCCTTATCAAAAATATACAGAAAAATCATGATGTTGCAATAGACTGGCAACGTATTTATTCAATAGAAGAGAAAAAAAATGGAATTCCTGAAATTATAGGCTATGCTCGTGACCATAGTGCCAATGATTTTGGTACTAATATATATTAAATATTTTATGGATAAATAATACCATGCACGGATGGCTGTGATTGTGCACATAGCTTTCTTGCATGGTTTTTTTGTGCGACAGGGATGATAATAGTTAAAAAGTAAATTAAAGGGTTCATGTAAATTATGCGAAAATTTATCGTCTCTGCGGTAGCGCTCGTATGCTCATTAGGCGCTTCTATGCAGGCTATGGCAAATGAGCAATCTCAATTAATTCTAGCGCAAGCTCCACACTTAAAAGCTAAAGTATTAAAAACAGCGTTACATAAATTTGAAGAAGCAAAGGCTGATATTGGCAGCAAAATAAAAAAAGATATACTAACCGTTATCGATTACACCATGCCATCCAATCAAAAAAGACTATGGGTAATAGATCTTGACCATGACAAAGTCTTGTACAACTCACTAGTTGCTCATGGCAAATATAGTGGCGCTTTGTATGCCAGACACTTCTCTGATAGAGATGGTTCACTCGAATCAAGCATCGGCACTTTCTTAACTGAAGGAACGTACTACGGACATGATGGTTATGCCATGAAAATAGATGGTCTAGAAAAGGGATTTAATGATACCGCCGAAAAAAGACACGTAGTTATGCACGGCGCTTGGTATGTTAGTCGCAACATGATTAAACGCTATGGGCGTATTGGTCGTAGCTGGGGATGCCCTGCTTTGCCAGAAGAAAAATTAAAACCAGTAGTAAATACCATTAAAAACGGTTCTGTATTGGTGGCCTATTATCCAAATCATGACTGGTTAGATAATTCACAATTTGCTGTTTAAAAAAACAAGCACATCACCAATCATTACCAAAGTTATCACCCGGCTTGACCGGGTGACCTCCTTAACTCAACACCTAAGTTGTTAAAAACACCAACAGACAGCATATCGCTTTTTATCCAACTCCTGGTATACTCTCAACAATGAAAGTTTATGGAAAATTAATAGCCGCAGCTGGCTTAGCTATTGCAATAATAGCCGGTTTTTTTTATTGGCAATATGAAAAAACTCATATCAGCACCGATGATGCTTATGTAAATGCTAACATAATCCAAATAGCTCCACAGGTAAGCGGCCCTGTTTCAGCAATATATGCACAAGATCATCAAGTAGTTAAAAAAGGTCAATTGTTATTTACTATTGATCAAAGGCCATTTGTTATAGCGCTAAAAAAAGCGACAGCAACATTGGCAAATACTGAACAAGAAATCAAAGCAGCTACCAACGCTGTCAACACCGCTCAAGATTTGGTGCAACAGCGATCATCAGAACAAAAACTTGCACAAAAAAACTTTGATCGCATTATATCGCTAGTAACAAAAGGCGTGTACTCCAAATCCCAAGGTGATGATGCAACTAATCAATTAAAAGTTAGTAATGCCGCCCTCAAAGCCGCTCAAGATCAATTACAAAAAGCCTTGTCAGAAAGAGGAAAAATGGGTAAACAAAACGCCAAGCTCCGCTTGGCCAAAGCCAATGTTGCCGAAGCGAAACTAAACTTGTCCTACACAAAAATAATATCGCCAGCTGATGGCGCCCTGGTAAATTTCACTTTACGCAAAGGCGCAATTATCACCCAACAAGAACCGCTATTTGCCTTAATAGAAAACAAACGCTGGTGGGTTGATGCCAATTTCAAAGAAACTGATATCGAAAAAATCAAAACACAACAAATAGCCAAAGTAAAACTCGACATGTATCCTGATGTTACTTTCAAAGGAATCGTGCAAAGCATAAGCTCTGGCAGCGGTAGTGCTTTTTCTTTACTCCCGCCAGAAGATGCCACAGGTAATTGGATTAAAGTAACACAACGTTTTCCTGTAAAAATATTGATAGAAAACAACAAACAAAACTATCCACTCCGCGTTGGCGCAAGTTGCACAGTAAACATTAAAATCAATTAATGAACGGAAAAAATCGACTTATAATCACTACCACCATAATGTTGGTAGCCATCATTGAAGTACTAGACTCAACTATAGTGAATGTATCTTTACCACATATGATGAGTTCGTTAGGAGCTAATGCTGAGCAAATCACCTGGGTTTTAACCTCTTATGTTGTATCATCCGCAGTCGCTATGCCTCTAACAGGATTAATGGTCGAAAGAGTTGGGCAAAGGATGCTGCTCATAATTGTGATAAGCGGTTTTTTAATAGCATCCATGCTTTCAGGAATGACAATATCTCTCTGGCAAATGGTTAGCTGTCGCATTATGCAAGGAATCTTCGGAGCAGGACTAGTGCCATTATCACAGTACATTTTGCGAGACATCTATAGTCAAGATGAACAAGGAAAAGCCATGGCTATTTGGGGAATCGGCATCATGGTTGCCCCTGTTTTGGGCCCAACTTTGGGCGGATATATAACCGAATACGCTTCTTGGCGTTGGATCTTTTATATAAATGTTCCTGTTTGCTTAATAAGTCTATTATTAACTTTTATCTATATTCCTGAAACAGAGCGCAATAAAAGATATATCGATTGGCTGGGATTAATTTTAATGGGTGCAGGCGTTGCCTGTCTGCAAGTATTTCTAGATAGAGGCAACCAAAGTTCCTGGTTTGACTCAAACTTTATTACTTTACTTTGTTTAGGAGCTATAAGCTTATTAATCATCTTTATTTATCGCGCGCTACATAAACAAAATAACATTATTCATATCAGGTTATTCAAAAATCGCAATTTTGCTTTATGCACCATAATGCTAGCTATATATGCCGGCGCCATGTTTAGCGCTTTGGTATTGCAACCTATAATGCTCGAACACTTAATGAATTACCCCGTTTCACTAACAGGACTAGTTATGGCGCCACGTGGTATCGCCAGTGCTATAGGCATGATGCTAGCTCCAACGCTTATGAAAAGAGTAAACGCAAAGGCTCTATTGCTATTGGGTTTATTCATGTCGGCCTATGGCACTTTACTCATGGCAAATTACAACTTATATGTTGATATAGCACATATAGTTTGGCCTAGTATTATACAAGGATTTGGAATGGGACTCTTTTTTGTACCAATATCAGTTTATGCTTTTACCACCCTACCTAAAGATGCCACTGCTGAATCATCAGGACTCTTTAGCTTCTTTCGCATGCTGGGAGCATCCATTGGAATCTCAGTCTTTAGCACGATTACCACAAGAGAAACACAAGTCAACTGGAACAGATTAGGCGGACATATTTCTAAATTAAATCCTAATTTGAAGCTTTGGTTACAAGCTCATCATTTAACTTTGCACAACCCATTGGCTATTCAAGAATTGGGGCAAGAATTAGGCAAACAAGCCAGCATGCTTGGTTTTGTCGATAGTTACTATGCCATTACCATTGCATTCTTTTTAATGTTACCATTTATCTTTCTAATTAAAATGAGGAATATATAATGGATTGCTTATTTTGTAAGATCATTAACCGGGAAATTCCTGCTAGCATAATACACGAAACCGATAATATACTCGTATTTGATGACATAAATCCTCAAGCACCAATCCACAAATTAATTATCCCTAAAGAACACATCTCGACCTTAAATGATATTAACGAAGGTCACAAAATACTGTTAGGTGAAATGCTGCTAACAGCTAGCGAACTCGCTAAAAAATTAGGCGTTTCAGAGCCAGGTTATCGAACAATTTTTAACTGCAACAAAGATGCCGGCCAAATTGTCTTCCACGTTCACATGCACTTTTTAGCAGGCCGCACTTTTAATTGGCCTCCAGGTTAATCTTCTTCTCAACCAAACAGTTACAAAAAACTGTAACTGCTCACCCAGAATTTTAGCTCTTTTTTGCGTCATCCTGGCTCTTTTTTGCGTCATCCTGGCGAACGCCAGGACCCAGAGACAATTAAAA
>JAFGXA010000033.1 GCA_016936855.1 Gammaproteobacteria bacterium
AGAAAGCCGGAAACAGAAACAAAAGGGGGAAAAGAAACGGCAGCGTTGAAGGAAAAGGACCTCGCTATTTTTTTATCCTTTTTTTAGTAACAAGCACATTCCAGACCACTCACCCCACCTTTCCATAAACAGATAGCGGTTATTCCTTACCTAGATAAAGCCAAGTTTTTACTACTGAATCAGGATTCAAGGACATGGTTTTAATACCTACATCACTGAGCCACTTAGCCAATTCCGGATAATCAGATGGCGCTTGACCACAAATACCAACGTATTTATCCAACTTATTACAAGTTTTAATAACCTTCTCTAGCATGCGCTTAACCGCTTCATTACGCTCGTCAAACAAATCAGCAACTAAAGATGAATCACGATCAAGCCCTAAGGTCAATTGGGTCAAATCATTAGATCCTATGGAAAAACCATCTACATGCTCTAAAAACTCTTCTGCTAAAATCACATTAGAAGGAATCTCACACATCATAACTACGCGCAAACCATTCCTCCCTCTCTCCAAGCCATTTTTCTTCATAACTTGCAACACATTCTCAAGCTCCGCAACTGTTCGCACAAATGGAATCATCACTTCAACGTTACTCAATCCCATCTGTTCACGCACACGCTTTATTGCGCGACATTCCAACGAAAAAGCTTTAGCAAAGTTCTTATGCACATAACGAGATGCGCCTCTAAATCCAATCATCGGATTTTCTTCTTGCGGCTCATATAATTCACCACCCAGCAAATTGGCATATTCATTTGACTTGAAATCAGAAGCGCGAAAGATCACAGGCTTCGGATAAAAAGCTGCCGCAATCATTGCCATACCTTCTGCTAACCTACCCACATAAAATTCAGTTGGGTCAGAATAACCAGCGGATCTTTCCGCGATTTCCTTCTGAATTTTTTTCGGCAAAGTTGCAAAATTAAGCACTGCATTGGGATGCACCCCAATCATATCATTGATAATAAATTCCAAACGCGCCAAACCCACACCAAAATTAGGAATAGCACTAACAGCAAAAGCTTGCTCGGGATTAGCGACATTCAACATAATTTCTGTTTTAAGCTCCGGCATCTTATCGATAGCAATTTTTTTATGTTGAAACTTAAGAAGATCCTGGTATACAAAACCATTATCTCCCTCCGCGCAAGAGACCGTCACATCAATACCATCTGGAATGTGACTTGTTGCATCCCCACAACCGACAACAGCTGGCACTCCGAGTTCACGTGCCACAATAGCAGCATGACAAGTTCTTCCGCCTCGGTTAGTGACAATGGCAGATGCCTTTTTCATAATGGGCTCCCAGTCGGGATCGGTCATATCAGTTATCAAAACATCACCCGGCTTGACCCTATTCATCTCAGCGATACTAGCTAACACTCGCGCTTTACCTTGCCCTATTTTTTGACCAATACTACGTCCTTCTGCCAATATTCTACCCTTCTCCTGCAATAAATACTGTTCAACAATCGGCTTATGTTCACGACTTTTAACAGTTTCAGGTCTTGCCTGCACGATAAATAGTTCACCAGTTTTACCATCTTTTGCCCATTCAATATCCATAGCTTTTTGGTAGTGACTTTCTATCGCAAGCGCATATTTACCGAGAACCTCAGCCTCTTTTTCAGTCAAAACAAATCGCTCTTGATCTCTACGCTTAGCTTTAACTATCTTAGTACCGCGCTTACCATAAACCATTTTAATAGATTTTGACCCTAACTTCTTGGTTAAAAGCGATTTTTTATTATTTTCCAGACCAGGTTTAAACAAATAATATTCATCTGGATTAACTGCACCCTGCACCACTGTTTCCCCCAAGCCAAAGTTAGCGGTAATAAAGACAGCGTTACTAAAACCAGATTCAGTATCAACCGTAAACATAACACCACTACTACCTAAATCACTACGCACCATTAGTTGAATGCCAGCCGATAAAGCTACTTTCTCATGCGCAAAACCGTGATGCACCCGATATGCAATAGCACGATTGGTATAAAGAGAGGCAAAAACTCTCTTTATAGCCAAACACAGCTCTTTACTGTTACGCACATTAAGGTAGGTTTCTTGCTGACCTGCAAATGATGCTTCCGGCAGGTCTTCAGCTGTTGCCGATGACCTTACTGCAACTTCTTTTTTTCCTCCCTGGCTTAACGTTTTCCAGGCCTCAATAATTTCTTTTCCGAACTCAGGACTCAGTCGCTGCGCCATAATCAATCTACGAATTTTGCCACCAGCTCTATTGAGTTTAGTTACTGAGTTAACATCCAACCCACTTAATAATTTGGCAATTCTTTTATCTAGATCATGTTGAGATAGAAATTCTCGATAAGCGTCGGCTGTAGTTGCAAAACCGTTCGGAATTTTTACACCCTTTTTACTTAAAGCACCATACATCTCACCTAGTGATGCATTCTTACCACCGACCGTCGGCACATCTTGCATCCCAAGCTTTTCAAACCAAATAATTTTATCGGCCATATCACAACTCTCCTTAGGCTATATAAGCATTACTTAACATTATGCCAGATAATTATTTTTTCCTAAATCAAAACCATGTGCTAAAATAACAGGTATTACATAAACATACTGGAGCATAACTATGTCAACCGATCGCCCAGAAGGCATTACGCAAGAAGAAATAGAAACACCAGCTTATGAGCATAAAATCGCAGAAATTATAGCACACGCTAACAAGAAACAATTGGTTATAGCATATATTCGACTAAGATGGCTCTTAGCAGCATACCCTGAGCATCGTGATGATATTTTAGCTAGTCTACCGCAAACCAACGCATTTGACACTTTGCGAGCTAACATAGACTCAAACACCTACGACGCTGCAAGAGAGATAGGCGGCGCTCTTTACGCTGAACTCTCACGCAGTATTGCCACATCAACAATGAGTGCTTTCGAAGCATTGAAAGAAAATGATTTCACCAGATTCCTTAACGAACTTGACAACATACATCAACACACCACAAGGATAATGACTGAACAAGGCGTATCATTATTTATGAATGCCGAACTTCTAGCAGAAATCAAACATGTATTAATGCAAACAGCCATATCAACACTCACTGACGAAGATGACTTTATACCAACACTATATAAAGCGACACTCTTATTTGACTCAATCGGAGTGATTATATCAACGGTAATGCAGGAGTTATATCTAGCACATTAATCTTGAATAAAGCACTAAAAAGCAAATTACAATCTCTAAGCCCACCAAGAGATCTAACATTCAGACACACTTTTGCCGAAATTCCAGAAGATTTTATACCTGCTCAAGAACAAGAAGATTTAAAGCGAGCTTGCACCGAAATCGGTGAAACACACACAGACATCATGCAGGCGAAAAGCCGTTATAGCGAGCTTCCAGAATATCAAAAAACGTTGTTAGCTCCACAAATAGATGCGTTAGCATCTTATAAAAATACCACCTCTATGTTTCCAATGGCGCTTACCCTATTAATGGATGGCTTGGCAACAGAAAATGAAGATGTGCAAATACCTGACTTCTTGTCTCCAGAAAATCTGCAGCCAAGATTAAGCTCAACAGAACAAGAGGCGATACTTGCCAGCCTCGCAAGACAATTAATAGATGCAAATTTCATACACCAAGTAGAACAAATTATCGCTCAACAAACCAATATGCCAGGAGGCAATACAACACTTGCTACACAACTTACAGAATTGTTAGAGCAATATAAAAACATGGACCACGCCGAAAAAAATTATAGAGAAATACATAAGTACACAGAGTTTCTTAGAGTTCAAGAAAACCCTTATGATTACACAAAAACTGTTTCCATGCTGAAAAGCATAATACAAGCAATTAGAACACTTCTCGGCGCAAAAGATGGAAATAGCTACACGTTTCAAAAAACTCAACAAAAAGTTGCAAAAACTATCGCCGAAGCACACGAAGCAGAAGCAGAAAGAGCTAATGCTGTAGAAAACAGATAACGTCTTACTGCCACAAAAAAGGGGTCAAATCTAAACCATGTTATTACCAATAAGTTGTTGGCGGTAAATGGCTCAGCGCTAGTTGCAGTGACGCTGCAAATAACCTACTAGTAATGGCATGACTTAGATTTGACCTCTTTGCTTTTCTTGAAAAATAACCATTAATCCCCATATAGCAAGAATGACACGTAGCAATATGCAGGGGTAATACAAATGGAACAATTTCATGGCACAACAATTCTAGCGGTGCGCCGCAACGGTAAAGTCGCTGTCGGTGGTGATGGTCAAGTAACTCTTGGCTCTAGCATTATGAAAGGCAATGCTCGCAAAGTTAGGAGATTATATAACGATCAAATCATTACCGGCTTTGCTGGGGCCACAGCAGACGCCTTCACTCTATTTGAGTTATTCGAAAAAAAACTTGAAAAAAACAATGGAAACCTGATGCGTAGCGCTGTAGAAATGGCGAAAGAATGGCGTACCGATAAAATGCTTCGTCGCTTAGAAGCACTCTTAATCGTTGCCGACAAAAACACCTCCCTGTTAATATCCGGCAATGGCGATGTGATTGAGCCAGAAGAAGATTTAATTGCTATCGGTTCTGGCGGTGATTATGCTCGCGCCGCTGCCAAAGCACTCATTGAAAACAGCAAACATAGCGCCAAAAGCATCGTCGAAAGAAGCTTAACTATTGCTGCCGAAATATGTATTTATACCAACAAAAATTTTGTGATTGAGGAATTATAATGTCAATTGAAGCTCACTTAACACCATCTGAAATCGTTAAAGAATTAAATAAACACATAATAGGACAAGATGAAGCTAAGCGCGCAGTTGCAATAGCTTTACGCAATCGCTGGCGCCGTATGCAGGTTGATGAAGCCTTGCGCAAAGAAATCACTCCTAAAAACATTTTAATGATAGGCCCAACTGGTGTTGGTAAAACTGAACTTGCAAGACGCCTAGCACAATTAGCTGATGCGCCTTTTATCAAAGTTGAAGCCACCAAGTTCACGGAAGTTGGTTACGTTGGACGAGACGTTGAATCTATAATCAGAGACTTGGTTGATAGCTCTGTCAAAGGATTACGTGAGGAAGAACAGCAGAAAGTAAAGAGCGAAGCACGCCTTCGTGCCGAAAATAAAATTCTGGATATTATCTTACCAAAACCTAAAGGCCGCTTAGAAAACGAACCTGAAACTGCCGCAGAATCAGCAGCGCGCATAGCCTTTCGGGAGCGCCTACAAAAAGGTGAGCTCGACGATAAAGAAATTGAAATAGAGCTAGAAACAATTCCAGCGAACGTAGAAATTATGGGCCCTCCAGGTATGGAAGAAATGACCAATCAATTGCAAGGGCTCTTTTCTAATATTTCTAAGGGTAAGAAAAAAACCAAAAAAACCACGATAAAAAAAGCCTTAAAACATCTAACAGCAGAAGAAGCAGCGCATATGGTTAATGAGGATGAGTTGCGCAGTAAAGCCCTCGAGAAAGTAGAGCAACATGGTATAGTTTTTATAGACGAGATAGACAAAATAGTGCCACGCGATGGCTTGCGCGGTGGTGATGTATCTCGCGAGGGAGTGCAAAGAGATTTATTACCTATTATCGAAGGCTCAACTGTATTCACTAAATATGGCAGCGTCAAAACAGACCACATTTTGTTTATTGCATCCGGTGCTTTTCATATGAGCAAACCTTCAGACTTAATTCCAGAATTACAAGGACGATTACCAATCCGTGTTGAATTAAGTGCGCTATCAGCCAAAGATTTCAGCAGAATCCTAACTGAACCTGATGCGTCTTTAACTGAACAATACACTGCCCTTTTAGCAACTGAAGGATTAAAACTAAAATTCACTAAAGATGGCATAAAACGTATTGCTGAAATTGCCTTTGAAGTAAATGCTCGAACTGAAAATATTGGTGCCAGACGTTTACATACCGTGATGGAAAGATTGCTAGAAGAGATTTCTTTTTCAGCCAATGAAATAAACGATAAACCAGTTACAATCACTGGCAAATATGTTGATAAACAACTTAAAAAATTAGCGATCGATGAAGATTTAAGCCATTACATTTTGTAACCAACAAAGGCGCTAAATCATGGGGGTCACCCGGTCAAGCCGGGTGATGACTTCACCAGTTTCTTAGATATGCGCAAATTACCGCAAAACTTCTCCGGAAACAGCATCTTTAATCATGCTCGGCTGTTTTGTAGTATCGACTTCGCCGCCTAGAATTAGATCTAATTCATTTGGAAAATAATTTTTAACTTCTTCAATGGAACGAGCCGGTGGCTTATTTTCTGGATTTGCGCTAGTAGAAACAATTGGTCCATTGTAAGCATTACATAAATTCTGAACAGTAGGATGCGCACTCACTCGCAAAGCTATAGAATCAAACTTACCAGAAATCCAATGCGGGACTTTATCGCTTGATGGGAAAATCCAAGTATATGGACCGGGCCAACTATTTAAAACAATATTTAATTTATCTTGCGGAATTAGTTTAGTTAAGTCTTTTATTTGATTCCAATTAGACGCTATTAAGATCAAACCTTTATCTACTGAACGTTTTTTTAATGATAAAATTTTATTAACAGCTTTTTCGTTAAAAGGATCACAACCAAAACCAAATACCGCTTCAGTTGGATAAGCAATAACACCACCTTGTTTTAAAATTTTGGCGGCCTCAATATAATTATTCATCATCTACCGAAACTTTATAATCACAATCTTCTTGCGGACAAACTTTTTGCCTGCCAAACTTCTTCGTCTCTTTAATTGTTAGAATTGGCCAGCCACACTTCGGACACTTCTCAGCGACAGGCTCATTCCATATTGCATACTTACACTTTGGGTAGCAAGAACAAGCATAGAAAATTTTGCCGCGTCGCGATTTCTTCTTCAAGATAGTGCCTTTATTGCACTTAGGACAAGTAACGCCAGTATCTTCTGGCTTCTCTAAAGGCTCGATAAATTTGCACTTAGGATAAGCACTGCAGCCTATAAATTTACCATACTTGCCTTTGCGAATTATAAGATCCGAATCACATTTAGGGCATTTCCTATCAGCAACAACCTCCACTTCACTCTGCTCTGAACCATTTTCATCGACATTACGCGTATATTTACAATCTGGGTAAGCAGTACAGCCTATAAACCTACCATTTTTACCGAGTCGCAGTGATAACGGTTTACCACACTCAGGACACTTTTCATCTAGTAACTCTTGCGTCACATCTTTGCGCTCTACTTTAGCATCAATTTCCTGTAATAACTCAAAAAATGGATGCCAAAATTCTTCTAATAACGGAACCCACTCTTTTTCACCTCGAGCAATTGCATCTAATTGATCTTCTAAGTGAGCTGTAAAATCATAATCTACATATTGCGTAAAATAATTTGATAAAAATTTATTAACGATACAACCAACATCGGTCGGATAAAAACGTTTTTTCTCTAAAACAACATATGCACGATCCTGTAGAGTAGATATGATTGAAGCATAGGTTGATGGGCGCCCTATGCCGTGTTCTTCTAGTGCTTTAATTAAAGACGCTTCTGAGTAACGCGGCGGTGGTTCAGTGAAGTGCTGCTCGGCTTTAATATCCAAAAGTTTAATCTTTTCGCCTTTCTTAAACTCTGGCAATAATCTCTCATCCGAATCTGATTTATTATCATCAACCCCTTCTTGATAAACCGTGATAAATCCAGGCTTAGCTATGGTAGAACCCGTAGCTCGAAAGATACCTTTATTATCGCAAGCAAAATCAACTGCAACAATATCAAGCAACGCGTGCACCATTTGCGAAGCCACTGTGCGTTTCCAAATTAACTTGTATAATTTTAATTGTTCATCAGTTAAATATTCTCGCAAGCTATCCGGAGTTCGAAGAACAGAGGTTGGACGAATTGCTTCGTGAGCCTCTTGCGCACTCTTCGATTTGGTTTTATAAAAATTTGCATTATCTGGTAAATTTTCCTTGCCATATTTTTTCAAGATAAAATCACGTATCTCAGCTAAAGCCTCATTCGCCAAATTAAAAGAGTCGGTACGCATATAGGTAATCAAACCAACAGCGCCCATTCCTATCGTAATACCTTCGTATAACTGCTGGGCAACGCGCATAGTACGCTTGGCAGTAAACCCCAGTTTACGCGCTGCTTCTTGCTGTAAAGTTGACGTAATAAATGGCGGCGATGGATGACGTTTACGTTGCTTTTTTTCTATCTTACTAACAACTAAAAAACCTTGAGCTGCTGCAAATAATTCGTCTCTAACATCTTCAGCGCTTTTAGTTTCAACAATTGAAAATTGCTTGAGTTTCTCACCATTATATTCAATTAATTTCGCTGAAAAATCTTCGTTTTTATTAAGCTCAGCCAAAATACTCCAATATTCTTGCGCTTTAAATTGCGAAATTTCCTCTTCACGCTCAACGATCATACGCAATGCTGGGCTCTGCACCCTGCCAGCTGATAATCCGCGTCTAATTTTGCGCCATAGTAAAGGCGACAATCTAAATCCAACCAAATAATCCAGAGCGCGACGCGCCTGTTGCGCATCAACTAAATGCTGCGAAATCTCTCTTGGATCTTCAATAGCTTTTTGAATGGCTTTTTTAGTTATTTGGTGAAATACAACTCTATATGTTGGCTTGTTTTTTAATAATTTTTTTTTGGTTAAAATTTCACACAAATGCCAAGCAATAGCTTCCCCTTCGCGATCCGGGTCAGTAGCCAAATAAAGTGCATCAGCTTTTTGTAATGCTTTAGCAATTTCATCAACATGTTTTTTGTTGCGCTGAATAATTTGGTAGTGCATAGCAAAATCATTTTCAACCTCAACTGCACCTTCTTTTGGCACCAAATCACGTACATGACCAAAGGATGCCAAAACCGTAAAATCCTTCCCCAGATATTTCTTAATAGTTTTTGCTTTTGCCGGAGATTCAACAATAACCAAGTTCTTCATTTACTGTATTTTTCCTTGTGAATTATCAAAAAGATCGCTCTTTGGAAATATTTCTTTATCACCATAACTATTATTAAAGAGGTAAACAACAGCCAGCCAATGTAGTTTGTCTATTGTTATTTTTTCTTTAGCACGAACAATTTTATCAATCAGCATTTCACGAATTACAGGTGTAAAAATTCTTAATTGTTCCATACGTAAAATGAAAGCTTGGCACTCCTCATTTATGTAAAAACTCTCATCTTCACTATAAAAACGCCAACTTAAATCTTTTTCAGGATGCATTCGCATGCGATCAGCAATTCTATCTTCGAAATTTGACAACCACTCCAAACCATCATGAATTGCCGCTTCTTCAAAACCTGCGTTTCTTAACTCTGAAATCAATTGTTGCCTGTTGATAACAGTAACCACTTTATCATCCAAATGATGCTCAAAGAGGTACATTATTACCCCTAACATATGTTCGCGTAAATTTAGTTCTTTCTTCATTATTTACTATTTTATAACAATTTAACGTAGCCATTCACCCGTCATTCCGGCGGACGCCAGGATGACATTATACTGTATTAACAGTTACCACCTTTAACGTATCCAAAATCTGTTGATTTTACAAACCCATCAAGCTCCAAAATCAGAAGCATCGATGCAGCAATCTTAGCAGATAAGCCGCTTTTCGCAACTAAAACATCGATTGGCACAGGATTCTCACTTAAAAAGCTGAGGAGTTTTTCGTGATCAGGATCTAGGTTTTTAGTTATTTTGTGCTGATTAGGATTTAAGACTTCTGCATAAATTGAAAAATTCAATTCCTCGAAAATATCCTGCGCACTTTCAACCAACTTGGCGCCGTCCCTAATTAATTTATGACAACCACGAGAAAGCGGATTATGAATGGAACCGGGAATTGCAAAAAGCTCTCTCCCTTGCTCCAACGCCATTCTGCTCGTAATCAGAGAACCACTACGCAAGCTTGCTTCCACCACTAAAGTTCCCAATGATAAACCGCTTACAATTCGATTGCGTTGCGGAAAATGCTGCGCTCTTGCTGGTGTACCCAATGGATATTCAGAAACCAATGCTCCTCCATGTTTAACAATGGATTTGGCTAATGCTATATTTGATTTTGGATAAGTTATATCCAGGCCAGTTCCCATAACCGCTATAGTCTTACCACCTGCATCTATGGCCCCTTTATGTGCTATAGCATCTATACCGAGAGCCAAACCACTAGTTATAACAAAGCCAGCCCTAGCAAGATGCTGAGCAAACTCATAGCAATTATCCGCGCCCATCACAGTCGGATGCCTACTTCCAATAATTGCCAATTGCGGCAAATCCAAAAGATTCACGTCGCCTATTACGAAAAGTTTTTTGGGAGCACTCTTAACTTCTCCAAGCAAGCGAGGATATCCCTCATCTCCTTGATTTAAAAGGTGATGATCACTATTTTTTAGCCAAGTTTTAAGTTCTTCTGTTTGCATAATTTTGTGTTATACTCCACAGGCTATGGCATTATTAAAAATTTTACAATACCCGGATCCTCGCTTAAAACGCAAAGCAGTACCGGTGAAGGATGTCCACGACCCAGAGATTCAACGCATCATTGATGATATGTTTAAAACCATGTATGCAAAGAAACATTGCGCCGGCCTTTCTTCGACCCAGCTTGACCTAGAAATACCTTGGGCTATTACGGTAATTGATGAATCAGCCGACAACAAACAACCAATGTGTCTAATTAATCCTGAAATCATTTCAACGGAAGGAACAGCGACTTATAGCGAAGCATGTATGTCGGTTTATCCCAGCGAAATATCTGCCAAAGTAACGCGCCCTGAGAAAGTCACCTTTCGTGCTCTTGATCATAATGGAGACAAGATAGAGATGACCGCTGAGGGTTTTTTTGCCATCTGTTTTCAGCATGAATTTGATCATCTAAATGGTAAATTATTCATAGATCATTTATCTCCACTAAAACGTAAACTGGTAGATAAAAAAATAAAGAAAGTCAGGAAACAACAACAATGAAAAAAAAATCAATACTTTGTTTACTATTGTTACTGCCATCCCTAGCACTCGCTGACTCAGGACAATCATGGCAAGCTATTACCGCATCTTTCGGCATGGGTCGCCCTAACAAACTAAGGGGCGCTAGAATAAGTTATGCAATTCAACCTGGTTTTTTAAACTATGATCCACTATCTGTCTACTTTGATTTCAGCGGTGCCTACTGGTCGAATAGTTACCATAAATATAAAAGTATGTTTGTTATAGCACTTGCGCCAGTGCTTCGTTGGACCATAACCAAAGCCTACAAATATCGTCCATATTTAGAAGCCAGTGTCGGTGGAGCATGGCTATCTAGGCAACATTTTGGTCACCGCGATCTTGGCTCACCATTTAACTTTCAAGATATGTTAGGCGGTGGTGTAAATTTCGGTGATAGACATCAATACGACTTGGCAATCCACTATCTACACTATTCAAACGCTGGATTGGCCCCACCAAATAATGGGATAGATGTAAAAATGCTACTTACTTTTGCTTATCGCTACTAAATACAATACTTAAAAAAATCTTAAATATCTATCTTAGGGTAATTGTGTGGCCGTAAACAAAAAATCATAAAAGGCAAAAATTAGCATTTTATTTACAGGCTATATTATAAAAATGTACCTACGCATAATATGTTATAGAAACAAATTGATATAAGAATAAAAGCCAAAATACAACAAAAAAACTTGACAAGAAGTACAAATAGATTTTAAAAAATAATGCCATAATTTGAATTCAAGATCATAACAACCTAAATTTTCACTTGCAGAAAACAGCTTTTTTTAGTATCGTAGCTATCCCCTTAATATCCGAGGAGAGACATCTTGAGTACTGATAACGCAACCACATTGTCAATTGATCAGCCGCATACAATGAAACAACCTCCGGTATTCTGGCTATCAGTATGCACCGCGCTCTTCGAAAGATGTGGCTACTACGTTTTAGCTTACTTCATGGTGCTATACACCAAGAGCGAATTTCATTACCCAGATGTTTATGCTTATGCACTTTACGGCGTATTAAACGCTTTCGTCTATTTAACACCAGCAATTGGTGGCTACTTAGCCGACAACATAATTGGCATTAGACGCTCTATGTATTTAGGCATTATACTGGAAGGCATCGGATTAACTATATTGGCATTTCCTTACCAAGACCTTTTCCTCCTAGGATCCGCAACCGTAATAATTGGCGTCGGTTTTTTCAAAACAGGACCAACCGATTTATTGGGTCGTGGCTATGAAGAACATGATCCGCGTATTGATAGCGGCTTTACCTGGTATTATATGGCGATGAATATAGGATCTTTCATTTCACCCCTTGCTGTAGGTATTCTTCATCAAAAGTTTTCCTGGGAAGTATCTTTTCTTTTCGGCGCAGGAGCCCTATATCTCAACCTATTGATCCTGACAATTTTGAGCAAGCGAGCCAAAGGATGTGAATCGAAAGCTGGTAGAGCAAAACTACCACTGAAGCGCTACCCTTTAATAGCTATTGGAGTAATATTAGCCACCATAATCACAGTTCTGTTCCTCAAATATTCAGATGCAGCATACGTATTTTTCTTTATTGCTACTGTGGCTATTTTTGCTTATTTTTCTTTTGAAATAATTCGCAGCCCTAAAGATGAAAAAATGAGAATCATCGCATGTTTAGCTCTCATAATTATTGGATTATTCTTCTTTATTTTATACTTCCAACAATTCATGTCTATAACACTGTTTATTAAACGCTGCGTATCTCATCCAACAATTTTTGGTTACAAAATCACTACTGGTTTCTTCTTAACATTAAACCCCTTCTGGATTATTGTTCTAAGCCCAATCTTGATTACTGCATATAATAAATTGGCAAAAAAAGGCAAAGATCTTTGTATTACTACCAAATTCTGGCTGGGAGTTTTAATCATTAGCTTATGCTTTTTTATTTTGAAAATAAGCACTGTATTCCCTAATAGTCATTACAAAGTTGCAAGTTATTGGGTGGTTATAGCCCTCATGCTATATTCTTTAGGCGAGTTATTAATCAGCGCCCTTGGTGTCGCAATGGTCACTCATATCGCGCCCAAAAGAATGTATGGCGTAATGATGGGTGCGTGGTATTTGATTGCAGCCGCCCTTGCATCATCAATTTCAAGCTCAGTGGCAAGCTTGGCTGCGATTCGAGGATGGAATGGTCCCCTGCAAACATTAGATATATACGGTAATGCATTTTTCGAAATGGCTGTAATAGGTCTAATTGCAGCATTAATAGCATTTGTTGTCAGCCCATACATCAAAAAGATTGCACAGCTAGAGGAAGAGCCAGTTACATAATTTTTCCATCTACAATACGAATAATTTGCTTTGTCCGTTCAGCGATTTTTTCATCGTGGGTCACAATTATTATTGTTTTACCATCCCTATTTAACTTTTCTAGCATATGAATTACATCATCTCCAGATTTACTATCCAAGTTGCCTGTAGGTTCATCTGCTAAAATTATATCTGGCTCTGTAATCAAACTGCGTGCAATAGCAACGCGTTGCTGTTGACCACCAGATAATTCATTAGCATGATGCGAAAAATGTCCACCCAAACCAAAATGCGTTAATAATTCTTTAGCTTTTTTTGTTCGCTCTTCTTTAGCAATGCCACGATATACCAAAGGCAAAGCAACATTATCTACTATGTTAAGATTTGCCAATAAATTAAAATTTTGAAAAACAAATCCAATATTTTGATTTCGAACTTTAGCTAATTGATTAACGCTAAGGGATGCAACATTTTTTCCGTTTAACAAATAATCCCCACTAGTTGGAGTCGACAAACAACCCAATATATGCATTAACGTTGATTTCCCAGAACCAGATGGGCCTAATATGGCTAAGTATTCACCTTTATTTATGGTTAAATTAATTTGCTCTAGTGCTATAAATTTTACTGCACCAGTTTTGTAAATTTTACTAATATTTTTTAATTCTACTAAATTCATAGTTTCACCTTTACGTCCCCGTCATCCCGTACTTGATGCGGGATCTCCATGATCTTGCAGCCAACTAAATCATCATTCATAACTCACAGCTCTTGCAGGATCGATTTTGGACGCCTTTAATGCCGGGAAAAAACCGGCCAACATCCCAACAACACCCAAGCTTAATATCACAACAACTATTACCCCAAAAGAAAGCACTGCTTTTGGCCGACCAATTACTTCAAACAATTTTCCATGCAAGGGAATTAATCCTAATAAAAAAACAAGAGCACCTGATAATACAACCCCAAAAAACCCACCCTGCAACATAGCAAAACTTGATTCTTTAATATAAGGCCAAATAATTTGATAACGTTTAGCTCCTAAAGCCATCTTAATTCCGATTTCACATGTATCACGATTCACCGTGGCAAACATGACATTAGCAATTCCAACCCCAGCTACAATTAAAGTTAACAGCCCAACCAAACCTAAAAAAACTTCTAACCCCAAAAAAAAGCTATTAATATTTTCTTGCCGCACTGCATAATCTCTAAAATGAACAATATTTTCATCATTCGGATCTAAGCCGTGATTACGCGCCACAATTCTCCCAATCCAATTCTCTAGCGCCACTAAACGATCGGCATTTTTATAAGTTATATCAATGCTATCAATTGCCTGAAAGCCACCAAAAGTTTTATGTAAACTACTAGGCAACCAATTCATCATCGCATCATTATCATGTCGCCCCATCATTTCGCTCTTGTGCTGCATAACACCTATAATACGATATAGTTCATTGGCGAAGTAAAGATAAAGACCTATTGGATTTGGATTATTAGGAAATAAATCTTGGCTTGTTTTTTCACCTAATACAATCACTCGCCTTTTTTGCAACAAATCCAACTTAGAGATAAATCTTCCTCCAGGTAAAAGATCTATATTGTGTATCTTGGCATATTGTTCATTTACTAATAATGCCTCTTTATTTAGATTTTTGTCTCCATAACGCATTTTGGCAAACACAGAATAAACTGGCGTCATATGTTTAATATTAGGCAAGTTCGCTATTCTGGCATAATCACTTTTGGTTAAATAAATTTTCCGACCAGCAGGTAATCCTAAATATACTATTGAAGTATGCCCTCCTTTGAATGTGAGTAAATTATTACCGCTATTAGCAACAGTTTTCGCAAAATTCAAACGCAAACCTTCACCAATCGCTAACATAGTACTGATGGCAAACGTTGCCCAAGCTATTGCCAATATGGTTAGCATAATTCTCCTTCTTTCTCTAACCATTTACTGTTTCCTCAAAGCTTCAACTGGATCCATACTAGCAGCCTGTTTTGCCGGGAAAAAGCCAGCGGCTACTGCTAATAACGCCAGAATAAATATGGTAACTACTGCCGCATCAAAAGACATTGCTGGAACTCCCATCCAATCTGGAGTACCAATTAAAATTATAAGTAAAATAGTGAAAGAAGATATAACAAAACCAAACAAGCCCCCCAAGAAAACAATGAGTAAAGCTTCTAGCATAATTTGCGATAATATTTGCTGTCGCCTAGCACCTAACGCCATCTTTAATCCAATTTCGCTTCTTCTTTCTGTTACTATAACAAACATTATATTTGCAACACCAAGCGCACCTACCGCTAAAGTTAACGCCCCACAAAGCCCCAAAAACAATTTAATTCCTATAAAAAACCAACGCATAAATTGAAAAAATTTAGTGGTAGAAAAAATATTTAAAGCATGTTTGTCATTAAAAGAAAAATTATAATGTCTCGCAAAAAAAGCACGAATATTATTCTCTACAACATTGCTATCAGCACTTGCTTTTGGCAACACTATAAAATAAGGCACATTCTCATTTCCGAACATTGTTATATAGGTAGAGTAAGGAATAATTGCTCTATTACGATACCAATCATAAGCTTTTTTTGTACCCTCTTTAATTACACCAATCACTAAGAAGCGCACGTGATTAATTGTTATTGACTTACCTAAAGCCAAATCATCCCCAAACAATTGTTCTTTCACTTTGCTACCAAGTACAACCACTCTACTCTTATTTAAAACATCTAATTTATTTATAAATCTACTACTATTTATTAAATCTATTTTCTGCAATCTTGCAAAAGCAGAAGATACACCATAAACATCTTTCGCTCTTTTTTTATTAGCAACATTAAGATCAGATCTTTTTTGAAAAACTGGGGTAATTTCCTTAATATTATGCACCTTATCGACAATCTGATACATAATATTAACTTTGGCATTAATTACTCTTCCCGATGGATTGCCGCGGTATGATTTACTTAAAGATCCAGGAATAAGAAAAAAAGTCCCATCTACTAAACGCATCATATTACGATAACTTGCAACTTGAAAACCATTACCCACTGCCAACAACATAATGACACTTATTGTTCCCCACATAATACCGAATAAAGCCAAAAAGGAACGTAATTTATGAGTCCATAAATCAATCAGAATTTGTTTCAGAACATTTATTAACATCGATTATTAATCATCCAAAACCTTATCACCCAATCGCAAACCACTTTTAATTTCAACATTCACATTATCAGAAACACCAAGCTTTACATAATTTTTTTTATGGTTTGCTAAAAACACATATGAGCGATCTTTTTCAAAATGAATAACTCGTTCTGGAAGAACTAAAATATTTTTAGCTACTTTCAATTTAACATCAGCTGTCGCAGAATAACCCGATCTTAACAGCATATTTATTGGTAGTTTTAATTTGGTTATTTCTATTTTAAAGCTAACATTAAATGGTAAATTACTATCAGCACTCTCAAAGCCAACTGCACTATTCTCCTGATCGGATTGTAGAGCTATTTTACTTACAACACCTTCTATTTTACGATCAGGCTCGGCACCAACTGTAATTAATGCCTTCATTCCAGGTTTGATTTTTGCTGCATCAAGCTCATCAACTGAACCTTCAAACATTAAATCCTGCATATTCGCCATAACAAACAATGGCGTTGCTGATTGAGCAGAACTTAAAGAAATAACGGGATCTCCCGTATCAACATTGCGACTTAAAATAAAGCCGGCAATTGGACTCACTACAACGTTGGCTAATTTCTTATTAGCTACCCTAGTACTACCTTTAGTCAAAAGAGCCAGCTGCTGTTCTGCTAATTCTCTTTCAGCTTTAGCAGAATCATAGTTTTGCTTGGCCGCAATATAACTACCATAATCTTTAGAAATTAATTTAGTGGACAATGCATATTTAAATCTTTGTAAATCTTGATAAGCGGCTTTTTCTTTAGCAATAGCGCTTGTCACTGCTTCATAAGCTTCAGCATAACTTTCAGGAGCTGGCTGCGGTTTGATTTCGGCTAAGGCCTCACCTTTTTTAACCTGCTCACCTTCATAATGAAAAATTTTTGCGACTATGCCATTAACTGCTGATTTCACTATAATAGAATGAACCGGCTTGATATAACCAATTGCTTCGGCATTATCACTAATACTTCCCTCGGTTACAGTAACAAATGCCTCTTTGGTTTTTTGATCATCTTTATGCAATACATGCAACGTCAAAAATATAGCAACTACAATAAAACTCGTTAGGGCGAGCAAACCTACTATCCATTTTTTCATGACTCAAGATTCTATATAAAAAAACACATAAAGACAATATATAGATAAAAAAGATAATTCAAAAACAATATATGGGATTTAGGTGAAATTTAGATAAAAAAATAGCGAGATCCTTTTCCTTCACCGCTTTCGTTTCTTTTCCCCTTTTGTCTCTGTTTCCGGTTTTCTTTCGATCCCCTTCTGTTTCCGTTTTCCTATCGGTTCTTTTTTGTTTCCGCTCCAGTCAATTCTCTCGCTGATTTGTAGTATCCCACAAATACTCATAAGGCGTCAAGCGTTTTTTAATATTTTTTTAATATTTTTAATAAAGCTACACTATTGCAAAACATAGAGATCTTAGAATTACCGATTAAATCAAAAACTAATTGACCTAAGCGAATCCCCTATGTATTATTTCCCCCTTTTCGGGGTATAGCGCAGTCTGGTAGCGCGCCTGCTTTGGGAGCAGGATGTCGGGGGTTCGAATCCCTCTACCCCGACCAAAATATTTGGTGGGTGTAGCTCAGTTGGTAGAGCCCTGGATTGTGATTCCAGTCGTCGTGGGTTCAAGTCCCATCACTCACCCCAAACAGGCGCTCGTAGCTCAGCCGGATAGAGCATCGGCCTTCTAAGCCGAGGGTCGCAGGTTCGAATCCTGCCGAGCGCGCCATAGGAAAAGTGGGCCGTTAGCTCAGTTGGTAGAGCAGCTGACTCTTAATCAGCGGGTCGTAGGTTCGAGACCTACACGGCCTACCACTTTTTTGCGAGAGTGGCGGAATTGGTAGACGCGCAGGATTTAGGTTCCTGTGGGGCAACCCGTGAGAGTTCGAGTCTCTCCTCTCGTACCAAATGTTTTTTGGGCATTTTTGGTCGCCTAACAATGCTAGGTGGCAAACCCCGCCAGGTCCGGAAGGAAGCAACGGTAGCTATTGATGCAGGTGTTAGCCACGGCTAAGAATGCCCAAAAAAAAACAAATGACAAACAAACCATGACCTACCAAGTACTAGCACGTAAATGGCGCCCTAAAACCTTTGCCGAAGTGGTCGGTCAGGAGCACGTTACCCAAGCACTCATAAACGCTCTAAATCAGCAACGCTTACATCACGCTTATCTTTTAACTGGCACGCGCGGAGTTGGTAAAACCACTTTAGGACGTCTTTTTGCCAAAGCCTTAAATTGTGAACAAGGCATATCCTCAAAACCATGCGGCAAATGCCAATCTTGTTTATCCATTGACCAAGGTAATTCATTAGACTTAATCGAGGTTGATGCGGCATCCAGGACCAAGGTTGAAGATACACGCGAACTTTTAGAAAACATTCAATATGCCCCAGCCAACAGCCGCTTTAAAATTTATTTAATCGATGAAGTGCACATGCTATCTACACACAGCTTCAACGCACTATTAAAAACTCTAGAAGAACCACCAAAACATGTAAAATTTTTATTGGCAACTACCGATCCAGAAAAATTACCGGTTACCGTTATATCTCGCTGCCTGCAGTTTAACCTGAAAAACCTCGAATCAAAACTAATTGCAAAACACCTTGATAATATACTGCAACAGGAAAACATTAGCTTTGAAACTGATGCAATCTTAGAAATAGCAAAAAACGCCAAAGGCAGCGTTCGCGACGCTCTAAGTATTTTAGATCAAGCTATTGCTTATGGCGCCGGTAACGTTAACTCCGAAAATGTGCGAACCATGTTAGGTAGCATCAATCAAGCTCACATATACCAACTACTAAACGAGCTTAAAAACAATCAACTTAACCCTATTCTCAACATCATAGACCATGCTGCAAGCCACGCTTGCGACTTTACCAACATCGCTGATGAATTAATTGCTGTATTACACCATCTAGCTATCCTAAAATTCGATTCCGGTTGCTATCAAGATGACTGGGGAGATGAAGGAGAGCTACAGAATTTAGCGAAAAAATTTACCGATGAAGAGTTGCAACTTTATTATCAAATCGCCCTACTTGGTAAACGAGATCTATATCTTGCGCCAAATCCACAGCTTGGGTTTGAAATGCTCATGCTAAGAATGCTTGCCTTCAGACCAACAAGCCAAAAAAGTAATTCAAAAACACAACAAAATACCCAGCATCCAAATGATTTTACTAATCAGCAGTTACGAAATGAAAATAAAAAACAAGAATCCAGTGCGTCTTCAACAAATGTAAAAAATAAATCTAATCCTGCTTACAAGTTAGAAACAACACAAAAAGATTTACAAAAAAACTCACCAAATATACAAAACAACACCGATTGGCAAGAAATCTACCAACAACTAAACCTTGCCCCATCAATCAAAGCACTTGCTGCTCATCTAAGCTTGAAAGAACTAAACAAAAACAAAATCACCCTATTTCTACACAGCAAACACGCACCACTTTTAAGCAAAAAGAGCGAATCACAACTGTCAAAAAGCATAGCTAACTATTTTGGATATCCAATAGAAATATCAATAGAAATTGCACGCAATGCCAATACCAGCAATACACCACACAACATAGAAGAACAACGAAGAGTCACACAGCAAAAAAATGCTGAACAAAAAATCGATCAAAACCATATGGTGCGAGAGATTATGCAACAGTTTGATGCTACAATAGTACCAAATTCGATAAAAACAATTAATGAAGAGAGGTAATCCATGAGCTTTAATATCCAAGAAATCATGCAAAAAGCCAAAGAAATGCAAAGTCGCATGAAACACGTAGATGATGAATTAAGTAAAATTGAAGTCACGGGTGAATCTGGGGCTGGCATGATTAAGATCACTATGTCATGCAAACACGATGCTAGCAACATAGATATTAGCGACACCGCAATGCAAGAAAACAAAGAAATCCTACAAGACTTAATTCTAGCTGCAATCAATGATGCTAATCGCAAAATAGCAGCAGCCACTAAAAACAGATTGTCTGATCTAAGCCAAGAGCTAGGCATTCCAACTGACGCACTCGAGGGACAGTTGGGCGATTAATGAGCAGCATAAAAAACCTAACTCAAGCGCTACAGCGCCTACCTGGCATCGGTCCCAAAACAGCCCAGCGCCTATGTTATCACATTTTAGAGCGCCATCGTGAAACCGGTTCGAATTTAAGCCATGCCCTTGAAGAGGCAATTGAGAATGTCGGCCATTGCCAAAAATGTCAAACTCTAAGCGAGACTGATATATGCGAAATCTGCGCAAACCAAAAACGCAACCCAAAAATTTTATGCGTAGTTGAAACACCAATAGACATCCAAGCTATTGAACAAACCAGCAGCTTTAATGGCTACTATTTTGTGCTTGGTGGCAGACTATCTCCGCTAGATGGCATTGGTCCAGAAGATATAGCAATGAATGAACTTGCGCTAAGACTAAATGACGAGACCATAGAAGAAGTAATCATAGCTACCAACCCCACCATCGAGGGCGAAGCAACGGCTCATTACATAACCAATCTTGTCAGAAGAAAATTAACATTCACTCGCCTTGCCCATGGTGTACCTATGGGCGGTGAATTAGAATATCTAGATAGCAATACTTTAGCCAGAGCGCTACAAGGTCGTAGGAATCTTCAAGATTAAATAACGATTCAATTGGTAACTGTTCACCCAGAATTTTAGCTCTTTTTTGCGTCATCCTGGCTCTTTTTTGCGTCATCCTGGCGAACGCCAGGACCCAGAGACAATTAAAA
>JAFGXA010000034.1 GCA_016936855.1 Gammaproteobacteria bacterium
CTGCATCAGGGTATTAACTTAAAAAAACCAATCGAGATGCTACAATAACATTTTTTTGGAACCGATTTGGCGAACCTATACAATCCTGGCGGACGCCAGGACCCAGAGACATTTAAAAAAATTAAAATAAATCAAAATATAAATCTTTCCACTCAGGATTAAAACTTTCAATTAAATTTAACTTCCACAAACGCTTCCAATTTTTTAGATTTTTTTCACGTTTAATAGCTTGCATAATATTCGAATGTTTTTCATAGTATACCAATTTTGTTAAATTATATTTACTACTAAAACCTTTAATAGTTTTGCTTTTATGTTGCGAAATTCTATGTGGCAAGTTACTAGTTACACCGATATATAAAGTGCCATTTCGCTTGTTGGTTATTACATATATGTATGAATATTGCATGCTAAAACACATTTTATATAAGTATGAGCATGATTTTGGATACAGTTTTTTTTACTGGTATTTATAGTTTTTGGTTTTTAAATGTCTCTGGGTCCTGGCGTCCGCCAGGATGACGTGAAAAAGCCCAGGATGACGTAGAAAAACCCAGGATGACGTAGAAAAGAACCACAGATTACGTATAAAAGTAATTTCTTAGATTATAAAAGTCCGAAACAAAAATTACTTTACTTGTTTTTTTTGTCGATGCACTAAAGCATATAGTGGTACGCTGGTGAATACTAATATTGAACCATAAAAGATAATTTTTTCTCCAGAACCAAATAACGCCCAATAAGCATATAAACCAGCCAAAATAGCGATAATAATATGTAATTTCTTTGTTCGGTTTATTTCATTTGAATGCTTTAAAAGAATAATTTCAGCAATGGCTGTATAGAGATATGGAATTAACGAAGTTAACGCTCCAACCAGAATTATTGTTTGATATTGTTTTACCAAATTTGGACTTTTACTCAATAATAAAAATATCGTAATTAAACTACTGGTTATAATTAACCCCAATGCTGGAACTCCAGCTTTATTGCGATACGCAAACAACTTTGGGAACAAACCATCATCTGCGGCAGCCATCGCTACTTGGCCTTGCAGCAAAATCCAGCCGTTCAAACAACCAAAAGCAGAAATAACCGCACCTGCCGCAATCAACCACCTACCCCAAGGCCCAAAAATAATGCCAGCTGCTGCTGCAAATGGTGAAGTTGATAAGGCCAAAACATGGACTGGAATCATTCCCATTATTACCGAGGAACTTACAATATATACAATAGCAGCAATCAAAGTTCCCAGTAACGTTGCCAAAGGGATATTGCGCTCTGGATTATCAACAGAACCAGATGGTACAGTCGCTGACTCTAAACCAATAAACGCCCATAAAGTTAAAGTAGCTCCATTAGAAATAGCAGCAAAATTGGATTCATGTGAGACATTAAAACTCTTCACTAAAAATTCAGGATGAAAGTGCCACCAACCAAATATCGCAATTGATAAAATTGGAAGGAATTTTAATATTGTGGTAACAATCTGCATTAACCCAGCAGAACGTACACCATTAATATTGATCATTGTTAAGAACCAAATCGTTATTATGGCGCAAATACAACCAGGAAGAGGCTGATGCAAAATCGGCCAAAATACCGCCAAATAACCAACCATAGCAATAACGATTGCCGCATTACCAACCCAAATGGCAATCCAGTAATTATAGGCTGTCTGAAATCCTATAAAATTACCAAAACCAGCCTGCGCATACGCGTATGGACCACCAGTTTTGGGAACCAAAAGACTCATTCTGGAAAATACAATTGCTAATAAAAAAGCACCGAGTGCGGTAAAACCCCAAGAAAACAGGCTGATACTGCCAATATTAGCTAGATTAGCAGGCAGAAGAAAAATACCGGAACCAATCATGTTGCCAGCAACCAATGTGGTTAACATTGCTAAACTTAATTTTTTGTTTTTGTTCATTGTTAATTATCCCCACCCGCACCAAATATTGCGCCAATTCAAAATGGGCGGACACGGTGATCCGCCCATACACGTGCCAAATAAATCACATTTGCTAATCGAAAACACCGTCATCCCGATAGATTTATACGTCATCCCGGCGGCCGCCGGGACCTAGAGACATTAAAAAATATTATAATTTTTGTTTTAATTGCCTCTGGGTCCTGGCGTTCGCCAGGATGACGCGAAACAGCGCTAAAATCCTTAGTGAACAGTTACCCTTATTTTTTTGCCTTAGGTTTGGTCTTAGCTTTCTCCTTTGCCTTAGCTTTGGTTTTCTTTAACGGTTGTGGCATCTTAATTAACGCCGCCTCTAAAACCTCATCTATCCACTGCATTGGCTTGATCTCTAATTTTTGCGTAATATTTTTCGGTAATTCTTTTAGATATTTTTCATTTTCTTTAGGAATTAATACGGTTTTAATACCACCACGCAGAGCCGCTAACAACTTCTCTTTAAGACCACCTATGGCCATAATTTCCCCACGCAGAGTGATTTCACCTGTCATAGCAACGGTAGCCTTAACAGGGATTCCTGTTAGAGCTGAAACCAATGCCACACACATACTAATACCAGCACTAGGTCCATCTTTTGGTGTTGCCCCTTCCGGTACATGCACATGAATGTCACTATTGCTAAATATTTCATTGTCGATACCAAGCTTGGCTGCTCGGCTTCTTACAACTGTAATTGCAGCCTGAATTGACTCCAACATCACTTCACCCAAAGAGCCAGTATAAGTAGCATTTCCCTTACCGGGCACAATAGCAACTTCTATAGTCAAAAGGTCTCCGCCAACTTCAGTCCAAGCCAAACCAGTTACCTGCCCAACTTGATCATGCTCTTCGGCTTTACCAAAATCAAACGGCTGCACACCAAGATATTTTTCAAGCTGCTTATTAGTAACAGTAACTTTTTTATAGCCTTTTTTACCTTTTTTACGCTCAGTTAAAATGTTTTTTATAACCTTGCGACAAATTTTAGCTATAGAACGCTCTAAAGCACGCACACCAGCTTCTCTTGTGTAATAACGAATAATATCAGTTACCGCGCTCTCTTTGATCTCAAGTTCAGTTTCCTTAACCCCATTTTCTTTAAATTGTTTGGGAATAAGATAACGCATCGCAATGTTAATCTTTTCATCCTCAGTGTAACCCTCAAGCATTAAAAGTTCCATTCTGTCTAATAATGGGGCCGGAATATCAAGCGTATTCGCCGTACAAATAAACATTACATCAGATAGATCATAATCTATTTCTAAATAATGATCGCTAAAGGCGTGATTTTGCTCTGGATCTAAAACCTCTAAAAGCGCTGATGATGGATCTCCACGAAAATCCATCGACATTTTGTCGACTTCATCCAGCATAAAAAGCGGATTTTTGACTTTAACTTTAGCCATTTTCTGAATTACTTTGCCAGGCAATGAACCAATATAAGTTCGTCTATGACCGCGAATTTCAGCTTCATCCCGCACACCACCTAAGGCCACACGAATGAATTCACGACCTGTTGCTCTTGCAATAGATTGACCAAGGGATGTTTTTCCAACTCCGGGAGGACCTACAAAACACAAAATAGGGCCTTTTGATTTATCCACTCTCTGACCTACCGCCAAATATTCAACAATTCTCTCTTTAATTTTTTCTAAACCATAATGATCATGATCTAAAATTGTTTCGGCTTTTTTAAGATTTTTATTAACCTTAGATTGCTCCTGCCATGGTATATCAACTAACCAATTCACATAATTTCGAATAACTGTCGTCTCAGGTGACATAGCTGGAATCATGCGTAATTTCTTCACTTCAGATAGGGCTTTTTCCTCAGCTTCCTTACTCATTTTTTTCTTTTTAACTTCTTTTTCTAATTTATCAACGTCATCAATAAATTCTTCCGCTTCTCCGGCCTCTCCTAACTCTTTTCTAATCGCATTTAATTTTTCACGCAAATAGTATTCACGCTGTCCTTTTTCTACCTGACTCTTTACTCGATCTTGAATTTTCTCTTCAATATGCAGAAGATCAATCTCGGCCTCCAGGAACTGCAAAACCAATTCCGAGCGCACCTTAATATTCATCGCCTCTAATATCTTTTGACGATCTTCGGTATTCAAAGGTAGATGCATAGCTATAGTATCGGCCAAACGACCAACATCGGTTATATCACTTAATGCAGCCATTATCTCTGAAGGAATTTTACTATTAATTTTCACATAGTCTGTAAAGCTATCAAGCAATGCTCTAACAACAGCTTCTGCTTCTTTGGTCGGACGCCAACTCTCTTTTAAATCCTCAATTTCGCCCTTGGAAACATCTCCATCTTGCACAATTTTTATCATGCGACCGCGCTTTATACCTTCAACCAAAATTTTCACAGTACCATCTGGCAGTTTTAATAGTTGCAACACATTTGCAACTGTTCCAACTCGATATAAATCTTTTTCTTTTGGATCTTCTTGTTCAGGATTTTTTTGTGCAATTAAAAAGATCTGCTTCCCACTTTCCATAGCATAAAATAAAGATGCTATTGATTGCTTACGCCCAACAAATAGCGGAATTACCATATGAGGATAAATCGCAACATCCCGCAAGGATAATAAAGGAATCAAATGATCTTTGTTATCTATATCTGTTATCTCTTTCTTTTTGTTATTCGTCATTTTTGTTTCCATATTGTTTACGCATAATTCTCAATCAACAGTACCGTTATCGAGCTTAACCTAGCACATTGCAAATTATAATCAGATGTTGCACCTAATTTATGAAAAAATATCATTTAACAAACTCTGGTTTACCATTTTTATTCAAAACAATTCTTTTTACATCCTTCTTAGAAGGAACGTCATACATAATATCAAGCAAAATCTCTTCCAATATAGAACGTAAACCTCTGGCACCAGTTTTACGCTTGATTGCTTTTTTTGCAACTTCCTTTAGAAATTCATCGCTAAATTCAATTTCAACATCATCCATCATAAATAGTTTATGATATTGCTTAGTAAGAGAGTTTTTGGGTTCAGTTAGAATTGTAACTAAAGACTCTTCATCCAACTCATCGAGATTTGCAATAACAGGCAGGCGCCCGATAAATTCTGGAATCAAACCAAATTTAATTAAATCCTCTGGTTCAACTTGAGCTAAAATTTCATTAACCGCTTTTTTATTTTCTTTACTATGAACCTTACCAGAAAAACCAATACTAGATTGCTCAGTTCTTTCCAAAATAATCTGATCCAAATCAGCAAAGGCACCACCACAAACAAACAGAATATTGCCAGTATTAACCTCTAAATACTCTTGCTGTGGAACTTTGCGATTACCCTGTTGGGGAACTCTCGCGATTGTACCCTCTATCAATTTAAGCAAAGCCTGTTGTACGCCCTCACCAGATACATCCCGAGTCAATGAACGCCCCACACTTTTGCGAGCGATCTTATCAATCTCATCGATATAGACAATACCGCGCTCAGCTTTTTTTACATCAAAATCACACTTTTGTAAAAGTCGCTGAATAATGTGTTCAACATCCTCCCCAACGTAACCAGATTCAGTTAAAGTTGTAGCATCAGCAATTGCAAATGGCACATGCAACATACGCGCCAATGTCTCAGCCAAAAGAGTTTTACCACATCCTGTCGGGCCTATGAGTAGAATATTACTTTTGTTCAATTCAACTTCATTATCTAATTCAGCATGAGTAATTAAACGTTTGTAATGGTTATAAACCGCAACTGCTAAAGATTTTTTAGCATGCTCCTGCCCAATTACATATTCATCAAGTTTAGCTACAATTTCACGTGGTTTTAATAGAGTTATGTCATCAAAATCAGATGATGTATTATTTTCATCTTTCAAAATATCTACACACATTTTGATACATTCATCACAAATATGACCAGATAATCCCTCAATCAAATTAGAAACATCACTCTCTGCTTTCCCACAAAAAGAACAAGTTTTATTTTTACTAGATTTGCTCATCATTTATCTCTTAGCCAAGATGTCATCTATAATACCATACTCTTTAGCAGCGTCAGCATGCATAAAATAATCACGATCTGTGTCTTTTTTTACTTTGTCAAATGGCTGACCAGTATGTTTTGATAACAATTCATTGAGCTGCTTACCAACCCTTAAGGTCTCTTTGGCATGAATTTCAATATCACTACCCTGTCCTTTATAACCACCCAAAACTTGGTGGATCATAACGGTCGCATTGGGCAAACAATATCTCTTACCATGCGCACCGGATGCCAATAAAAATGCTGCTGCACTTGCCGCCATTCCAACACACATAGTGCTAACATCTGGCTTGATAAATTGCATAGTATCGTAAATTGCCATACCAGCTGTTACCATCCCGCCTGGAGAGTTAATATAAAGTGAAATATCTTTATCAGGATCTTCTGCTTCTAAAAAAAGCAATTGAGCGATAATTAAATTCGCCACTTGCTCGTTAATTTCACCGACTAAAAAAATAATACGATCTTTAAGCAAGCGAGAAAAAATATCATACGAACGCTCACCGCGGGACGTTTGCTCGACAACCATCGGTACTAAATTTTGATTAAGTAAATCACTCATCTATTTTTTACCTTTTAATAATTCACTAATACTAAGTTTCTTTTCATCAAAACTTACATTTTCACTTAATTTAGCAATAGCTTCATCTTCCATAACTTCAGACTCCACCATGCGCAAGTGTTTCTTATTAGAAAAATACCAGTTAACGATTTCATCTGGATTAGGATAACTTTTAGCCCTTTCTTCAATTTTGCTTCTCACTTTTTTAGCATCAGCTTTAATATCAAATTTCTTAACAGTTTCAGCAAATATCAAACTTAATCTTACTCTGCGCTCTGCATCTTTTACAAAGTGTTCGCGTGGTGCATCAGCAATATCTTCAGGTTTTCTACCTGTGTACATAGCCATTTGCTGCTTCATCTCTTGCTGCATACTATTAATTTCTTCGTCAAGTAGAACACTAGGAAGATCAAATTTATTAAGTTCAATTAATTTATCAAACATGTTACTGCGTAATTTATTTTGCATTGCATCCTTTGATTGCTTTTCCATATTTTCCTGAATTTTCTTACGCAATTCAGCTTCGCCACCATCTTCGATACCAAGCTTCTTCAAAAATTCATCATTTAACTCAGGCAATTTAGCCTTCTTTACTTTATGCACTGTCACTGTAAATTCGGCCTTCTTGCCAGATACCGAACCATCGCCATAATCCTTCGGAAACTTAAGCTTAAAGGTTGTTGTTTCCCCAGCTTTTAAGCCATATAAAGGTTTTTCAAAATCATCAAGCATTGATCCTGCACCAAGCTCAACCTTAAAATCTTTAGATTCCCCACCATCAAACTTTTCACCTTTAATAGTCCCGGAAAAATCTATTATTAATTGGTTACCCTTTGCGGCGCCTTCTTCTGTATCAGTCCATTCGGCATGCTGTTTAAGAAGGTCGTTAACCATGTTGTCTACATCTTTATCAGATATGGAGTATTCTATCTTTTCAATTTTACTACCATCCAATGTTTTTAATGCAAATTCCGGTAAAATTTCAAATTCAGCAGTATATTCTAATTCCTGACCGAAAGCTGAGTCTTTAGGTTTTATATTTGGATAACCGGCTGGGCGCAATTCCTTTTCTTCTAGCGCTTTAAAATAACTTTCCTGAATTAAATCAGCGATTATATCATGACGAATTGCCACACCATGCTTGTCTTTAACAACCTTAAAAGGAACTTTACCAGGCCTGAAACCATCGACTTTAATTCTACCTTTTAGCTCATTAATCTTGTCGTTAGTCTTATTGTCTACTTCCTCAGCAGGGATCACTACTGTAAGTTTACGTTCTAATTTGGATATCTCTTCAACTGATACTCGCATTATAATTTACCTCTTTATTTTTTTTATGTCTCTAGATTCCAGTGTTCGCTGGAATAACGAATTAAACCTGCGGCCAAGACAGCCGAGAATGGTTACACATTCCTACTAATTCTGCAAGGATAAGGCTAAACGCCGATGTCTTCGTTCCAAACTTCTGGTTTATCCGCAATAAATTGGTCCATCATATCTATGGCTTCCTGCATATTTAAATTTACAACCTCAACTCCGCGGGCACGCAAAAGCTCTTCTGCTCCGACAAAAGTTTTATTTTCTGCCATAACCACACGTGGAATACCATAAAGCAACATAGCCCCCGAACACATAATGCATGGAGATAAAGTTGTATACATGGTAGCTTTTTGATATTCAGATGCTGATAACCTTCCAACATTCTCTAAACAATCCATTTCCCCATGAAGGATTGGACTGCCCTTCTGCACACGTTGATTATGTCCTTTACCTACAACCTTGCCATCTATAACCAAACAAGCTCCTATAGGAATACCGCCTTCTTCAAGACCTTTTTTAGCTTCATCCAATGCTATGCGCATAAATTTAATATCATCACTCATTCTTATTTCCCCTATGGATTTAAAGATTTTGTCATTGTATATTACGGTAAAGTCGCATTACAAGAAACCACTGCTTTTTCAATACAGAAATCAGAAAACTCTGTTATAATCCAACATCATTGAAAAAAAATAGGAGATCGATATGTTCTTTGACGCAAACTTTGAACCACTACACATAACTGCAACCCATGAAGATATGCTTGGCAATAATGGTCATGGACGTTACATATTTCTTCCTGGATCAAATGGGCGCGCCAAAAAAATCTCAGAAATGTTCGATAAAATAACAAATATAAAGACTTCTTCCCGAGGTCACGACTTATACACTGGTGAAATCACCATTGACAATACAAAAATAGATGTAGGGGCCATCTCCACAGGCATGGGAACACCCAGTGTGGATATCATTTTAAATGAGCTTTTAAAACTTGGTGGTAAAAAATTCTTACGAGTTGGAACTTGTGGTTTATTACAAAGTAAATTCATGAAAGGTGGAGATATCGCTCTGGCGACAGCTGCTGTTCGAGATGATCACGCCACCGAATGCTATATTCCACCAGAATATCCTGCAGTAGCTTCCTATGAAATGGTGCAAGCAGCAATTAATGCACAAAAAACCATGGGGTTAACAAGAAACGTACATGTTGGAATTATGCACAGCAAAGACTCTCTTTATGCCAGAGAATTTAAACAAGGCGCTATGCAAAAACAAAATACAGAATATATGGAAACTTTGAAAAACGCCGGCGCCGTAGCCTCTGAAATGGAAGCATCCATGCTTTTCACGCTATGCGGCATGGCTGATGCGCATCGTGAGAACCGTGATTTAATGTCAAAGGATCGTGTGCTCGCTGGTACATTATGCGCCGTACTTGGCGAAGAAGATGATTTCGGAACTCCAGAAATGGTAACCGCCATGATCAATGACATGATCCGCCTAGGATTTTATACTTTTGCAGAATTACACAAAGCGGGCTGGTAATAAAAAGCAAACCACCATTTACAAAGACAATAATTTAGCAAATTCCGCTTCGGTTAATATAGCAACCCCTAGCTCTTTTGCTTTTTTGGCCTTGCTACCAGGATCTCTGCCAACTATTACAGCTGTAGTATTTTTGCTAACACTTGATGCAACTTTTGCACCTAGATTTTCTAACTTAGCTTTGGCTTCATTGCGAGACATACTCTCCAAAGTACCCGTTAAAACAAAAGTTTGATCTTGTAGCGGCAAACTCCCATCTTCCACCTCAACATCTGGCCAGTTAATGCCCTGTTTGAGTAATTCATTCACTAATTCTTTGTTGTGTTTTTGTTTAAAAAATAACTCTATATGTTCTGCAACTACGGGACCTATATCCGGCACTTGTTGTAGGGCATCTGCATCGACCTGCATAATTGATTCAAGATTACCAAAATACTTAGCCAAGTTTTTAGCAGTAGCCTCCCCCACTTCTCGAATCCCTAGCGCATATAAAAATTTAGCAAGGGTTGTTTTTTTGCTACTTTCAATAGCACGCAATAAGTTATCAGCCGATTTCTTTCCCATGCGCTCTAAAGTCAATAATTGCTCTTCAGTTAACTTATAAAGGTCGGTAACATAATGGATGAAATCACTATCAATCAATTGTGCAACCAATTTATCTCCCAAACCATCAATATTAAGCGCAGTTTTTGATGCAAAATGCTTGATAGACTCCTTGCGTTGTGCGCTACAATAAAGTCCACCACTACAGCGAGCAACGGCCTCTCCTTCAACATACATAACATCAGCGCCGCAGACTGGACACTTACTCGGCAACTCAATTAGCCTGGCATTATCGCATCTTTTTGACTTAACAGATGAAACTATTTCTGGAATCACATCTCCTGCTCTACGGACTTTAACAAAATCACCAATACGAATATCTTTGCGCTCAATTTCTTGCATGTTGTGTAGCGTCACATTGCTTACTGTGACACCACCAACAAACACAGGATGTAATCGCGCAACTGGAGTCAAAGCTCCTGTGCGCCCTACTTGAAAATCAACCGCAAGCACCTCACTCTCTACCTCTTCAGCGCTGAATTTGTGTGCAATTGCCCAACGCGGTGCACGCGCCACAAACCCCAACTCTTCTTGCTCTCTTAAATTATCTACTTTGTAAACCACGCCATCGATCTCATATGGCAAAGAAGCTCTTTTTTGCTCTAACTCTTTAAAGTAAACCAAACATTCTTCAATACCATGAGCCACTTTAATTTCATCATTTACTCTAAACCCCCACTCTTTAAGCTTTTCCAAAACTTCATGTTGGGTTTTAAACTGAAGCGCCTTATCTCCTGCTATTGAATAACAAAACATCTGCAACGGCCGCGCGGCTGTTATACGAGAATCAAGCTGACGCAAACTACCAGATGCAGCGTTACGGGGGTTAACAAAAACTTTGTCTCCTCTTTTAGATGAGGATTCATTAAATCTTTCGAAATCTTCTAAAGGAATATAAACCTCACCTCTGACTTCTAATAAATCAGGAAAATCATTGCCACGAAGATGCAAAGGAATACTTTTAATTGTCTTGGCATTTTGCGTGACATCTTCACCAACAAAACCGTCACCTCGAGTTGCAGCTTTAATCAAAACACCATTTTCATATATAAGAGCTATTGATACACCATCAAATTTTGGTTCACAGCTGTAAGAAACTTTATCAACATTAAGCTTTTCTCGTACTCTTTTATCAAAGGCTAAAAGCTCTTCTTCAGTGAAACCATTACGAATAGATAGCATCGGTACTGAATGCTCAATTTTGGCAAACTTCTTGAGGGGAGCTGCACCAACACGTTGCGTTGGCGAATCTGGAGTAATTAGTTCTGGATGATGCGCCTCAAGTTGTTCTAACTCGCGAAAAAGCGCATCATACTCAGTATCAGATATGACAGGATCATCCAGAACATAGTAACGATAGTTATGTTCCTCAATTAAGGTACGGAGCTTAACTATATCCATCAGCAATATTAGCGAGGTACGATTCTGGTTCTACGACCATAAATAATGTAAACACGCTGACCCTTGCGCAATTGCAAATCTTGGGTCTGGGTAACAGATACTAGATTACCTTTATTGGTACGCAACACGTATTCATATCCGTAACCAGAGTGCATCATTTTATCAACTTCAGATCCAACTAGTCCACCAACTACAGCACCACCAATAGCTCCCAATGCATGCATTCTATTGCCACCACCGATAGCAGATCCTGCAACAGCACCAGCTCCGGCACCAGCCAAACCACCAACAGCAGATTGATTGTTGATCTTAACTTTACGCATTGATACCACTCTTGCTGGAACCGTACGCGCTGCCTGGCCAACATCACCACCTGAATAAACGTTTGGTGACAAATTTGGAGCACAGGCAGTTAAGCTTAACAAGGCAATTCCAACAAAAAATATATTCCTAATTGTTTTCATAATTATTTTCTCATCTTATTTCAACATTTCACCCGCACAGTGCCATTAGTTAGCACCGTCATCCCGCACTTGATCCAGCACATTGTCAATTATTACCAAAGTCATCACCCGACTTGATCGGGTGACCTCGTTAACACCGCACAGTACCATTTAAATTATAAACAACAATCAGCACCATGCCATTTAAACAATCAATTACGACACCAAACCACGTTCTTGCATATGCACATACAACCCTTCTTTTACAACCTTCTCCCAGTTCTCACGGGCGCGCCTCTTAGCGTCCATATCAACCTCTTCCGAATCTTCGCGTTTAGCGATAATAGCACATACTGCGGCAGCTTCCAGTCCAAATGCAGAACAAATAACAAAAAGCCCAGATGCTTCCATTTCAAAATTCAATACATTCAACGCCTTCCACTCGGCCATAGAACCTTGGAAACGACGTAACAAGTAACCTGAATAGTTATCGTGACGTTCTTGTCCTGGCCAAAAAGTATCTGAAGAAGCGGTTATACCAACATGGTGTGGAACTTGGGCTTTTTCAGCGCCCTTTTTAAAAGCGTTAGTTAACTCAAAAGAGGCCACAGCTGGATATTCCATTGGAGCATAGTGGCTAGAGGTTCCTTCAAGTCTTACCGCAGCTTTACTAATAATCACATCTGCCAAATTAGTATAAGACTGAATACCGCCTGATGTACCAACACGAATAAAGTATTTCAAACCAATGGTTGCAAGTTCTTCAACACCAATACCAACTGAAGGGCAACCCATACCTGTCGAACAAACCAACACTTTTTGTCCATGAAAATCACATAGATAAGAAATATATTCACGATTGTTATTTAAATGCTTAGCGTTAGGATCAATTGATTTGGCTAAACCTTCTACGCGGTAAGGATCGCCGGGCAACAACACATACTCAGCCCCTTCTATCATATCTTTTGATAAACCAATGTGATACAAAACTTCATCATTTGGTACTTGTTTAGGCATATTATTTTCCTCTTATTTCAGTTAAAAAATTGTTTCAAAATCATTCTTCATACTTACGATCGACCAACCATCATGTTTGGCAATTTTATGTAATATTTTCGACTTTCCGTCATACTTATATTCGCGCTTAGCATCATCATGCTTAATAACTAAGACTAAATGCGGCAATTTATTACTAGCTGTCATGTGTAACATGCCAATATCACCGTTGCTATTACCAACAGCAAAAATTGGTTTAACACCAATTTGCATTGCAATATTCTCCGGCTTACCACTTCGATCATTAATGGGTATTAAATTCATTGGCTGCCTTACAAAATAGACTTCACCATCTTTAGATTTGAAGATAAGCGATACTCGCGAACCAATCACATGATCTTTTGCTACATGTAAATATTTACTACAAACAGCCCTTAAAAAATCTGGATCATCCCCAGTTACAATATAAACATTAAAACCATTATCTTGTAGAAATAAAATCAAATTTAACATTGGTTTATAAAGAAGCTTTACATACGGTTTATTAAATCGCGGCACTTTATATTCTGTTAAAAATTTGTAGGCTGCTTTAGTATATTCATGAGCAGTCATGCCCTCGAATGCAAATAGTTCAACCTGATAATCATTGTTTTGATCAAATTTGGGTGATTTTTGCTTGGTTTTAACCTCTTTTGCAAATTGCTGACGACTAAATGTTACAATCGCATAATTAGGTTTTTCGCACATAATAGTGCCATCTAAATCTAGCACAGCAATACGTTTAGCTTGTGGCACAAAATGACGACTGTTTGGATTAGAGACATCATGCACAAAATCAATAATCTGGGACTTAACAGCGCCATGTCGCCAATCTGGTAAATATGGAGAACGAAAACCAAATACAAGATAGCCAAACAATCCAATGATTATCAACAACAATACAATTCCATAAACAACTAAAATCTTTTTTCTAGTCATACTTAATCATCCTCTCAAACAAGCACGGGGCAATTTCATAAAAACCGACCGCATTCTACCTTAAAAATTCATTCAAAACCATGCCAATTCAAACAGGTGCGGGATGACGGTACAATCAATTTCCTGTAAACTCAACACCATTATGAAAATACGCATCGAAAAAGACAGCATGGGTGCTATTGAAGTACCAGCCAACAAATACTGGGGCGCACAAACTGAGCGCTCATTGTTACACTTCAACATCGGAAATGATTTAATGCCTCGCGAGTTAATTCGTGCTTTTGGTATTCTAAAAATGTCCACAGCCATTGTTAATAATAAACTCGGTAAATTAGATAATAAGCGCACAGAATTAATCATCGCAGCTGCCGAAGAAGTTATCTCTGGGCAATTAGACGAACATTTTCCACTACATATTTGGCAGACCGGTAGCGGTACCCAAACCAACATGAATAGTAACGAAGTAATAGCAAATCGCGCCATTGAAATGGCAAATGGTATTTTGGGTAGTAAAGATCCAGTGCATCCTAATGATCACGTCAATATGTCGCAATCATCAAATGATACATTTCCCACTGCAATGTATATTGCCGCTTGTGAAACTATTATTAATAATCTTTTGCCATCTCTTGAAGAGTTACGTGACGCCTTAAAGCTAAAACAAGATGAATTCGCTGATATTGTAAAAATCGGCCGCACGCATTTACAGGACGCAGTCCCATTAACATTGGGCCAAGAATTTTCTGCTTACGTATCTCAGTTAGATTCTTGCATCTTAAATATCAAAAATACTCTTCCTCAATTGCAAGAACTAGCAATTGGTGGCACGGCAGTTGGCACTGGCCTTAACGCACCTGATAATTTCGATAAACTAGTTTGCTCTGAAATCAGCCACATAACTGAGATTAATTTCAAACCTGCGGCAAATAAGTTTGCAGCACTAGCTGCTCACGATCCAATTGTAATGGCAAGCGGCGCCCTAAAAACCTTGGCAGCCGCTTTGATGAAAATCGCTAATGACATCAGATGGCTGGCATCTGGTCCGCGCTGTGGCCTGGGTGAGCTTACACTTCCTGCCAATGAACCCGGATCATCTATCATGCCAGGCAAAGTGAATCCAACTCAGTGTGAAGCTTTAACTATGGTTGCAGCGCAAGTGATGGGTAATGATGCTGCCATTGGTTTTGCAGGTTCTCAAGGCAATTTCGAGCTTAACGTCTTTAAACCTATGATGATCTTTAATCTCTTAAACTCCGTAAGAATTCTAACAGATTCAATGCGCAGTTTCCGTAAATATGCCATAAATGGCCTTAAAGCTAATAGCGACAAAATAGCATATTACCTCAACAACTCCCTCATGCTGGTTACAGCTCTAAGCCCCGTAATAGGCTATGACAAAGCCGCTGAAATTGCCCATACAGCATTACATGAAAACTTAACCTTAAAAGAAGCCTGCCTAAAACTAAATTACTTAACTAGCGATGAATTCGATAAAGCCGTAATCCCAAAAAATATGGTGTGATAAGCCTCAAACAGATTACGAGTCTTTATCACTATCGAAAACCCTTATATTTTTTGAGAAATTCGTAGCATTTTGTGCCATAATCTTACAGTGTAACCAACTAAATTGAGAACAAAACCATGCGACCTAGATTTAGCGAAAAAACTGAAGAAATCATAAGAATAGCTGTAAATAAAGTAGCCCCCCGTGATTTAGAGCTAAGCCAAAAATTAGAACGTCATATGCGAACATTTATCAGTGATGCTCTTAAGACGTTGCCCAAAACAATAAAGCCATATAACCTATTGATAGATAATCAAAAAGCCAGAAAAATTTTTGCTTCAGATCAAGAGCATGGTCTAGGCAATGCTCCATTAATAGCCTGGAGTCTTGCCAAAAGTGAAGATATTACTACTTCTGAGCTAAAACTAGATAGATATCGTGTTATAAACTCGATGCTTTGGAAAATCAATGGCAATAGAGGTAAACATCAGGCAAGCACAACCCAACGAATAATTTATAAAGAACCAACTAATGTTATGCTTGAAATGATATTGGATTCATTAATATCGCAGACCTCAACACTTGCGACAGAGGCAACCCATGATTTTGACTTAAGCATGGAAGTGGCCAGTTTTATGACAGAGTACTCCTCAAATGATTCAGCTACAAGAGGAAGCCAATTAGATATATTACAACAAGAGGTAGCTGATAGAACCTGGGTTATGAATCACGACAGAATTTCTCCAGGAAATATCATTTTATACCATCTACTATTTGCAACTGAAATCGATGAAAGAATGGCGCAAGGAAAATATCTCCCATGGCTACATATCGGCATGTTGATGATAACTATACATGATGATCTAGTGACCAGATTTAAAGGTAAAGATTTAGAAACTGCGCTAAAAGATTTTGAAAATTTATTGAAGTGGATGGACAGTTTAACTGATGATCAGGTGCTAGCATTAAACGAAACCTTACGCCTTGGTCCTGATACGGATTTCACTGATATATATCTTGCGAAAAATCTTCTAGCTGAATTGAAAGATATGTGGATCGCAAAACATGGTAGGCCAAAACCAAGAAAAAGATCGCATCGAATTGGATGGACACTAATAGATTTCATAGGAGACACTCCTACAGAAGTTAATCGGCTTGTGCATGAAGCCAGCAATGCCTTGCTTGAGAGATGTGAAACAGCTGAAATTCAAATAGAATCGGATGAAGACAACCCAAAAAGGCAAATACAAGAATCAACAAAAGAGCTATTGAAATGGATAGACAACCTTGCTTTAGAAGAAAAGTATGATTTAGAAGCACAACTTAAACTAAATAAATGGACTGATCTGCAAGATCTAAAAATTGCAGAAAAAGCTCTATTCGAATTATGGGTTGTATGCGCCTCTAGTCAAACAGCGGGCAATGACCCAAGCACAGAATATACTGCAGCAAAAAACATAGATGAAATCGAAACAACCTTACAGCTTCTTTTATTCAACATAGGTGTAAACAAAGATGGAAACTTGGCGCCAATGCCAGATGATGATGCCGCCATCGAAGCCTTACTGGAACGAGGAGCTATTGTATGTGGGTGGGATATGGAAAAATTCCTAGCTGCCAGAGAGATGATTTTGACAAACGCAGATGCTTATGAAAAAAGTAATGATCTTGAAAAAATATTGTACGGACCAGATAAGTATCTCCCAGACACTAATCAATACTATAAAAATGAAAAACAGTCCGCAAATTACCAAACTGGTGCAATAGTAGGTTCTGTTGGAACTCTTGGTATAGGCTTAGGATTGCTGCTTGTAACAACTGGTTTTGGAGCGCCAATTGGCATCGGTATGCTAGTTGGCTTCATTTGCTCTGTTATGTTAGAGATGGTTGGAATTAGAAAATCGGCTGGAAACGCAGCAGAGTGGCGAGATGCAAAAACCCAATGGAAAACAGAACGAACGGGATTTTTAGATTCAGTAGATACTAGACTTAACCCTGCTGAACACGAAAAACCAAGACCAGAAAACAAAAAAACTACCACAGAAATCAAGGAAAGAACAGAACCATATTTAGGAGACAAACCAATAACTACAACAAAAGAACCCTTTTCTATAGACACAGAAGCTCGAAGAGAAGTCATAACAACTGAATCTGGCGGCACAAGAGGATATTAGCAATTGAAAAATAACGCATAAATCTGGTATAATTGACGCATTAGTTGTTGGAGAACAACTAATACAAGGGCAATTAAAGACAAACTCGATTTTATGAAAAAATCGGCTGTAGACAAAGCAAGGAGGTGCAAATAAAGGAACTGAAAAAATGGGCGGGACTGTTTTCTTCAAAGCTTCAGCAATTGCACCTTATCCAACGCGCCTTGATCGAATACAAGCAGGATACAGAATTGGGAATTTAGAACTAAGTATCTCAGAAGAAAATCAACAACTCCGCACTTTAGGTTATTGGTCAAAATATATACAACTTAGAAAAAAGTTTGAAAACCAACTGGAACCATTGGAAGCTTGTGAATTAATCTTTGCAGCATCAGCAAAAACAGCATCTAAAACTACCAATTCGACAACTTGGCAAAGCAGTTATGAAAAACTTTTGTCTGAGTATCTAACACAAAGCAGAAAAAAACCATATCGCAACCACCTAATAAAACTCAGAAAAGATATAAGAAAATTAATAACAGCAATAGGCGGTCGCAATACTAAATTTCGCGGCGACAGTAACCCCAGCACTGAAATCATCAAAAATAGAGCCAGATTAGAGCTTGGCGGCTTAAGATCTAGCTTGAATTTAAAGTATCGAATAGAAAATATAAACTATGAAACTTCAACAGAAGAACTTGAGAGCATAATCAAAGAAAAAATACAGCGCGCCCAAGACTGCATTACTGCAGCAAGAACCGAGATTAGCAAAATCAGAAACGATATTGCTACTTCAATAGATATCGAAACACTTTTTCGGCCAGGAGCTGTTGTAGCGGAAACTCTCGGCAATCCCCAAGCTGCTTCAGGGTTTTAGTTGGACTTGACGTAATTAGCTTGTTGCTCGGCAACAACGAGATTCTTAATAGCGCCTTTTATATATTCGTTAATACTAATTCCGTGCAACATTGAATAAAGCGCAACTTCTTTGTGTAATTCTTTACCGATGCGTACATTCAATGTTCCTTTGAATGGCTTTTGCGGCTCTCTCTTAAGCTCAGCGCAAGTTTTTAAATATTCAGTGACAGAATTTTTAAATTCTTCTTCAAGATCAGAAATAGTTTTAGCTTCATACGTTATTAAATCATTAACATGCAACAATTTTCCGTATAAACATTTATCTTCAGCGCTTACTTCTATAGAGCCGATAAAGCCTTTATATTTAAATACGTCGCTCATATTAATTTTTCCCGCTCTAAAGTTAATAAAACTTCTTTCACTATATACTTTTTTATAATTTTAGCTGGATGTGGTTTATGCAGCTGAATTAAACAGTCGCGCTTCTTGTTATAAAACTTCACCCGCGAGCCACTACCTTGTTCAGAAACAAAACCCAAACGAAATAACATTGTAACAAGCTCTTCCCAACTAAAATCTGAAGGTTTATTTTTAAACCTCTCAATTAATTTTGTCACCTTACTCATGATTAATTATAATATATCTTTTAAAGATTGCAACTAAAATTCAGTTGCACCATTATGATTCACTTCAACGCGCGGCGCAGCACTTTACCAACCTGACTCTTCGGGAGATCTTCACGAAATTCGACACGCTTTGGAACTTTATAGCTGGTTAAGCGATCTTTACAAAAAGCTATTACTTTATCTTTTGTAAGAGATTCATCCTCTCGAACAATATAAGCCTTTACCAGCTCCCCCGCGTGCTTATGCGGAATACCAACTACCGCAACCTCTTTAACTAATGGATGCGAGGCGATTACGTCTTCAACTTCATTAGGAAACACATTGTAACCCGTTGTGACAATCATATCTTTCTTGCGATCAACTATATAGAGAAAACCATTCTCATCCATCAGACCTATATCCCCAGTTTTCAACCAACCATCTTCCCAAAATACTTTAGCCGTTTCCTCTTCATTACCCCAATAACCTTGCATAACTTGAGGACCTTTGACGCACAACTCCCCTTCACTACCAAGCGACAACTCATTGCCATCATCATCTCTAATAGACACTTCAGTTGAGGACATCGGCAAACCAATACTACCTGAGAATTTCTTGCGCCTTAGAGGATTCATACTAACAACGGGACTTGCCTCTGTTAAACCATAGCCTTCCAAAATGCCACTACCTGTAATATCAACCCAAGCCTCGGCAACACTACTTTGCACCGCCATGCCACCTGCAACACTAAACTTCAAACTAGAAAAATCCAAACGCTTGAATTCAGAATTGCGCACCAAAGCGTTAAATAAAGTATTTACGCCGACAAATAAAGAAGTGCGATGTTTAGCCAAAGCGTGAACAATACTATCAAGATCCCGCGGATTTGGAATTAAAACCCCTTGAATGCCTAAGCGTATAAAAGAAAAACAAGAAACTGTTAAAGCAAAAACATGATATAAAGGCAATGTAACTAACGATGAATCTTGTCTGCCATTGGCACTTAAACCATTACCAATCCATGCTACAACCTGCTCAATATTAGCCAGCAAATTGCGATGAGATAACATAGCCCCTTTACTAATACCAGTCGTGCCTCCAGTGTATTGCAAAAATGCTAAATCTTCTCCCTTTAATTGGGGACGATGCAAAATCAACTTGCGTCCAGCATTCATCGCACGCCGAAATGTTTCGGCATAGGGAATCTGCCACTCTTTGATTGCTTTCTTTACTCTTTTTAGTACAAAATTTACTGTTATAGCTTTAAATAAATTACAAGCATCTCCCAATTCAGTCACAATAACATTTTTTACTCTCGTTTCTGGCAGGGCATGCTGCAGAACATGCGCAAAATTAGATAAAACTACAATGGTCTCCGCGCGAGAATCACTAAGTTGCTTTACAAGCTCCGGCACTGTATACAATGGATTAACATTAATTACGGTTAATCCCGCCATAAGAGATCCAAACATACAAATTGGATACTGAAAAACATTGGGTAGCATCAAAGCGATACGCTCACCTTTTTTATGACGCAAAACATTTTGCAAATAGGCCGCAAAGTCTCTAGCTTTTTGATATAACTTATCAAAGGTTAAATTCTCACCTAAAGATGTAAAAGCGATGCGATCCGCAAACTTCTGACAACTATCTTCGAACATTTCAGCAATAGAGCAATAAATATCCGGATTAATTTCATGAGGAACACCACTGTCATATTGCGTTAACCAAATTTTTTCCATAGTTTTTCCTTAAAATTCACATTGTATCAGGAGCGGAAACACCTAGCAAAATCAACCCATTTGCCAATAATTGTTTTACTGCCAAAATCAAACACAATCTTGCATTACGCAAAGCTGCATCATCAACCAAAAATTGATGCGCGTTATAAAACCCGTGAAAATCATTGGCTAAATCTTGCAAATAATGCGCCAAAGAATGTGGTTCATAGTTTAGAGCTGCACGCTCTAGCGTATCAGAATATGCTCGCATTCTACGTATAAGCTGCTGCTCCTGCGGTTCAGATAAAAGATTTAAGTTATTAAATCCTTCTTTTTCATTAAACTCAAAGCCTTTGTCATCCAACTGTCGCATCACACTACAAATTCTGGCATGCGCATATTGAATATAATAAATTGGATTATCACTAGACTCCGACTTGGCTAAATCTAAATCGAAATCTAAATGTTGATCATTTTTACGCATAATATAGAAAAAACGCGTTGCATCATTACCGACTTCTTCACGCAACTCGCGCAAAGTTACAAATTCACCAGAACGCGTTGACATTTGTAACTTAATTTTACCGCGATAAAGAATCGCAAATTGCACTAATAAAACATTAAATTTATCAACATCTAAATTTTCAGCCTGCAGAAAAGCCTTAATTCGTGGCAAATAACCGTGATGATCCGCGCCAAAAACGTCGATGATTTTGTCATAACCACGTTTATATTTATCAAGATGATAAGCGATATCTGATGCAAAATAAGTAGTGATACCATTCTCCCGAACAACCACTCTATCCTTTTCATCTCCCAATTTAGTTGCTGCAAACCAAAGCGCACCATTTTTTTTATAAATAAAACCACGCTCTTGTAAAGTTTTAATACTTTCATCAATTCGGCCAGAATTTACCAAACTAGCCTCACTAAACCAGTTATCAAATTTAACACCAAATTCCGTTAAATCTTCACGAATGTCATTAAGTACACTTTCTACTGCAGCATCAAAAATAGTCGAATAACTATGTTCGCCTAATAATGTTTGGGCATTTTGCACCAAAGCATCAATGTAGATTTCTTTGTCTAGTTCATCATTCGGTAAATCCGCAAAAACACTAGCCAAGTCTTTTGCAAAAACATCTCCATGCTCTTTTTGCAAGGCTTTGGCGATATCAATTACATATTCACCTTTATAACCAGCTCTCGGAAAACTCGGCAAATCACCAAACAAAGATAAATAACGCAACCAAACACTAACGGCTAAAACATGCATCTGCCGACCAGCATCATTGACATAATATTCCTTATCAACCTTATAGCCTTGAGTCTCTAACAGATTAGCAACTGTCGCACCGAAAGCCGCCCCTCGCCCATGACCAACATGCAGAGGACCAGTTGGATTAGCAGATACAAATTCTAAATTTATTCTTTTATTAGCCCCAACTTCGCCATAACCAAACCTGTCTTTTTGATCAAAAATAGACTTAATAACTGCAAATTTAGCATTTTTACTCAAAAAGAAATTAATAAAACCAGGACCTGCTATTTCAACTTTCTCAATATCATCAGTAACATCGATTTTCTCAATGAGAGCTTGCGCTAGCATTCTTGGGTTCTGCCTTGCATCCTTTGCCAACACCAACGCAATATTGGTAGCAAAATCGCCATGAGCTTCATCACGTGTTCGATCGATTTTAATTTCCGGTATATTTTTAATATGCAATGATAAAGAGGCTACCGCCTCTTCTACAACTTTCGCTATTTTTTCTTTCATACTGCAAGTTTAATGAAGCAAAAGGAGCAAGTCTATACTTTCGGCAAATTGTCTCTATTTAAACAAATCTGAGTGAGATCCTGTGCGAGCTAATCGCAACAATTTTAAGTTTTTTTCTATTTTGTAAATTAACAACCAATCTGGCGCCACATGACACTCCCTATAACCACGCCAATTATTTGATAATCCGTGATCTTGATTTTTACATGGAAGTGGCTTCAAGTGCTGCAAAGTCACGATCACTTTTTCGAGTTCCAATAAGTTTTTTTGTTGTTTCAAAATTTTTTTTTAAATCCTTTTTAAACTGGGATGAGCGACAAATCTCAAGCACTCTTTTTCTCCGCATCTTTAAGCATTTCCTCAAAGCTAACGAAAGTATCGCCACGATCCTGCTCTAGCTCATTCATGGCATTTATGGTTTTTTCATTCGGCATTTTTAATTCAAATGGCAAACCGTTGTGCAATACAATTTGGGCGTAAAATGCGTTTACCGCCTGAGAAGCGTTTAAACCAATGTGATGTAATATCACATCGGCCTTCTCTTTTAGCTTAGGATCAATCCTTGCCTGAATGGTTGCTGTTTTAGTCATAAATATATCTCGCACACTATAGTATAGGCATTGTAGTGCATTTGTATGGCAAAATCAAAAGACAGGCATATAGATTTTGTGCCATAATCACCAATTAATGATACAACAATTCAAATTACATTCTGATTTCAAACCTGCTGGTGATCAGCCAAGCGCCATCACCAAATTGAACGAGGGCCTGAACGATGGTCTCGCCAAGCAAATTCTTTTAGGTGTTACAGGCTGCGGTAAGACTTTTACGGTTGCAAACGTTATTGAAAAACAACAACGTCCAACCTTAATCATTGCTCATAATAAAACTTTAGCAGCACAATTATATGGCGAAATGAAACAGTTTTTCCCAGAAAATGCCGTAGAATACTTTGTTTCCTATTACGATTACTACCAGCCAGAAGCTTATGTTCCTAGCAGCGACTTATATATTGAAAAGGATGCTTCGATTAATGATCACATAGAACAAATGCGCTTAAGCGCTACTAAAGCTATTTTAGAGCGAGAAGATACCATTATTGTAGCAACTGTTTCATCGATCTACGGCTTGGGCGATGCTAAAGACTATTTAAAAATGGTGTTACACCTCGATAGGGGCGACAAGATATCTAGGCACGAAATCATAAGACGCTTAACAGAGCTTCAATACACTCGCAATGAAATGGAATTAATGCGCGCCACCTACAGGGTGCGTGGAGATGTGATTGATATTCACCCAGCAGAATCTGCTGAAGAGGCAGTAAGAATTGAACTATTTGATGATGAAATTGAACATATTCGTCATTTTGATCCGCTAACAGGCCATATAACACGAGAAATCCCTAGAATTACTATTTTCCCAAAATCACACTATGTAACACCACGCCAAACTATTTTAGATGCAGTTGAATTAATCAAAGCTGAACTTAAAATAAGGTTAGAAGAGTTAAGAAATTTAGGCAAATTAGTAGAAGAACAACGCTTAAGAGAACGCACTCAATATGACATTGAAATGATGCTTGAACTTGGTTATTGCTCAGGTATCGAAAATTATTCAAGGCTTTTGTCTAGAAGAAAAGCAGGAGAAGCCCCACCAACATTAATTGAATATCTACCCAAAAATGCCTTATTAGTAATCGATGAATCACACGTCACAATTCCGCAATTAGGAGCTATGTACAAAGGCGATCGCGCTCGTAAAGAAAACCTAGTAAATTATGGCTTTCGTTTGCCATCAGCACTCGATAATCGACCCTTGAGATTTGACGAATTTGAAAATTTAACCCCACAAACTATTTATGTATCAGCCACCCCAGGCCCTTATGAATTTAACCACACAGACAATACTGTTGAGTTAATTGTCAGACCCACAGGTTTAGTCGATCCTGAAATTATAATAAAACCCGTTGTAAACCAAATTGATGATTTATTATTTGAAATAAAAGAGCAAACCAAAAATAAAGGTCGCGTTTTAGTTACAACCTTAACTAAAAAAATGGCGGAAAACCTCGCTGAATATTTAACTGAACATAAAGTAAAAGTACGTTATTTACATTCTGACATTGGCACAGTTGAAAGAGTCGAAATTCTACGTGATTTACGCTTAGGAACTTTTGATGTTTTAGTTGGTATTAATTTATTAAGAGAAGGTTTGGATTTACCAGAAGTCTCCCGTGTTGCAATCTTAGATGCAGACAAAGAGGGGTTTTTACGCTCCGCGCGTTCTTTAATTCAAACTTCAGGCCGCGCCGCACGTAATGTAGACGGCAAAGTAATTATGTATGCCGATAGAATAACCAATTCAATGCAAGATGCAATTTCTGAAATGGAACGTCGACGTGAAATTCAAATTAGTTATAATAAAAAACACCATATAACCCCAAGAAGCATTATCAAAAAAGTACATGATATTATGGAAGGTGCACGCACTGAAGAAACCCCACAATCAAGTTCAAAAAACAACCAACCTTCTTATGAAAACATGTCAGCCAAAGAACTTGGCGCTCTAATTAGAAAACTAGAAAAAGAGATGCTAAGACACGCTAAAAATTTAGAGTTCGAGGAAGCCGCCAAAATCCGCGATCAATTACGTGATATTACTAATCCTGCATAATAAAAAACAGTTTTTACATAACCGCCAAACTTAACCCCACCACTACCGCGGGGCTCATGATATATCGCACATAATTAGGCATAGTTTGTTTGTCTTTAAAATCAATATACGTATAACGAGTGCCGACAAAAACCACTGGTTTTATCTTATGAGAATTGATTAATAAATAATTTAGTTTTGCTTGAGCTGTAATAATATTTAAATTAATTCCTGGAATTGAGGCCGCGATTTTACCTGATAAAAATAATTTATTATTAAATGGATATTGCGCACTGACACCAATTCTTGGCGTAAATTCGCGATAATTTCGAGACTTTATGTAATTTTTAATTAGATATTTGAAATTCAAAACAGCACAACTTAAAAATGGTGTTATATGTAATTTATGGTAAATAAAATTATAGCCGGCTCCTAATTGGTACCAATCAAAGTTCACTTTACTGGATATTTTACTGCCAGCAGGAATTAACACACCATGCGTAGTTAAACTATTTTGCAACGTTGTTGATTTACGTATATGAATAATATTTACATCACCAAAAAACCTGATTTTTCGCCAATCATACCAAGCATGAACATGATAATCAGCGCTATGCTTAATCCCCAATTCTTTTAAGCTTGGACGTTTATAAGAAGAAGTGCCAGGAGTTCCTCCTTGTGGTGTTTGCAAAAAGCCACGAACATTGCCATAAGTAAAGTCTCCACTCAAACCATAGCTTGCTAAAGCCGGCAAAGCAAAAATCGAAAAAACCCAGAAAACAACCGCTTTTTTTAACATTTTTATTTTTCCTTTTTTCCACGCAACATCCAAATTAAACACAAAAACACGAATATAGCCAATAAAAACATCGCTGCGCGAAATCCTAACATATACGATGTGCTTGATGGCAACGCATCAACATAAAATTTTTGCACAGCAGCGATAACAGCAGCAATTAAAGCTACGCCCATAGTACTACCAAATTGTCTTGCCAAAGTAAAAATTCCAGACGCCATCCCACGCTCTTTTAACGCCACCCCTGATAAGATATCAGTAAACAACGGCCCACCAATTAATGGCAAACCCATCCCGATTAAAATCATACCCAATAATAGATTATAATAATTCATGCTTGACACTGAAAAGGCAATGCTAATTACACCCAAAAACAAAAACAATAAACCAAAACTAGCAGGCACCCTGCTACCATACCTATCAAGCAACCTTCCGCCTAAAGGCGCCATAACTAAGTTTGGCAAAGTTGATGGCAAGACCATAAGACCCGCTTCAAAAGGAGAAACCCCTAAGACTAACTGAAAATAAATTATTAGAAAAACTCTCGACATCATGGCAGCCTGCATACAAACTCTAACCAAACAAAACTTGGTAAAGTTAAAATACTTAAAGGTATTAAGATCAATTAGTGGATTTTTAACACTTCTCTCAACCACCAACAAAGCATATAAAGCTAAAAACCCAACAATAAAAAGCCCGATGGTAAGCTGTGAACTCCAACCAAATCTAGCACCATTCATCATGCCGCTAATCAAGCTAATAACGGTAATAATTAATAATAGGCTTCCCAGCCAATCGATTTTTTGCTTAATAAATTTATCATACTTTCTAGAAATAGATATATGCATTAACCAAATACTTAACATACCAATCGGTATATTTATTAAAAACACTAAACGCCAAGTTAAATATTGCGTAAAAAAACCACCAATCAACGGCCCCAAATTCAAAAAGATCGTACCAATCCCCACATAAGTACCAACCGCAGTACCGCGCTCACCCTCTGGAAAAGCGGTAACTACAGCTATGGCTGTATTAGGAAATAAAATCGCCCCAAAAATACCCTGCAAAATCCTACCAACCAATAGAGTAACAATGCCATCAGAAATGCCACATAATATGGATGCCGCCATAAAACCATATAAACCAATCAATAAGCAGCGACGATGACCAATTATATCGCTCAATCTGCCACCTAGCATGATAAAAGCTGCAATCGACAATAAATAAGAATTAACCACCCAGTCCTGCATAATTTCCGAGATACCAAACACCTTATGCAGAGTTGGCAACAATACCGCAACGGCAGTTTGATCAATAAAAGCTATAGCCAAACAGAGTGAAATGGCAACAACCGTCCACCATTTGCGATCATTTTCAATTACTGTAGTCATAAATGCGGTATAGCCAATTAAAAAAGGTCCATTATACTCTCCACCATGCAAAAATCAGTAAAAACCTTGTCACGGCGTATCCCAAAGGGCGAAGCCGGATTTTCCCTCTTCGAACTCCTAATTGCCCTTGCAATAATAGGCATCCTCGCCGCCATAGCTTATCCATCCTACCAACACCACCTAGCCAAAACCCGCCGCAAACACGCCGAGATAATCCTCACCGATACAGCAGCAAAATTGGAACATTACAAAACAGAACATAATTCTTACCTAGGCGCTACATTAGAAAACATCAAAGCCAAAAAAGCTAATGGTTACACCATTAAAATCACACAACTAGAAGATGATTACTTTCTATTAGAAGCCATTCCAAATAAGACAATGGAACACAACACAAACTGTTCAATTATAAAATCGGATAATCTACATCATCACACATACTGCTAAAACCCACAAAACACTCAAAACAATGTATAAGTTCAGAAACATATGAGACTTTTGGTGTTGTTATAGCAAGCGAGTGAGCGCGCCATCAGAAGCGCTAGGCGAGCGAGC
>JAFGXA010000035.1 GCA_016936855.1 Gammaproteobacteria bacterium
GCTCGCTCGCCTAGCGCTTCTGATGGCGCGCTCACTCGCTTGCTATAACAACACCAAAAGTCTCATATGTTTCTGAACTTATACAGTTCGGAGAACTACCACTACGAGGATTAACAATCCAACATAAATGAACAGTCTAAATGATAATTTTAAAACCATACGAAACCACATTAGAAATAAGTTTTGTGCCCCCAATCTCATTAACACGTGCATAGAAATACTACACAAATATGAAAAGACGTCTTCTCCAGAAGAAAGGGAACAGATTTTTGCCAAATACCCTCCATATTATCTTCTTTTTATAATAGAAATAACTCTAATAGAAGGAGATTGGTTAGCAAAAAGGAACTTTAACCTTGATCAAAACTTTAAGAAGCTCATTGCACTTTACCACGAGCTGTCGAACTGCAAAGAATTAAACTTTAGCAACAAAGCAGCGCCATCTGCCGAAAGCAAAATCTCATTACTAATGAGGAAATTAGCTTTTCAACAATTTTATCATCAAAAAACAATGATTGATAAAAATACCATTTTGAGGCAGCTAATTATGTTCGATGGGATACAACAGAATAGTATTTTAAATTGCTGCTTCTTCTCAGTCCACAATAGCATCAATATAATAGAATATTTAGAATTTTTATTTATTATACTAACCAATACTACAAACATAAACACACCGTTTAAAATTGGGAACAATCACTTTCGGCAAACAAATAATATTGACAATGACTATCAAAAAAAATTCTATGATTTACTTCAACAAATGTCATACCAAATACACAGCGATACAGCAAAACAGGAATTAAAAAGACATTTAGGCAACAATTTTAACGAAGAAAAATATTACAGCATGGGTAGCTTTTTTAAATTAAAACCATTACTTCAATTAGAAAATTATAATTTTATAGCACCGTCAAAAAGCAGCTTAATATATTTCATGGAACACGATCTAATAAACACCCTACAGACCAACCTAGATCCATCAGTATTTGCAGATAAATTTTCTCATAAAATTTTTGAAAAGTACTGCTACATGCTTTTAAAAAAATCTGAACAAAGATATCTTAACGAAAGTGCTATCAAACAAAAATACCCCTCACTTAATGACATAGGGCAGCAAATTCCCGATGCTCTTATACAAGAAAACAATGATTACATAATTTTTGAGTTCAAAGGCGTCGTCCCAGGAGAAGGAATAATTCTAACAAACACACAATCTACCATCCAAAACAAAGCAAAAAATAATATCAACAAAGGAATAAGGCAGGGTGATAATCTAGCCGAAAAAATCAAAGAAAATGACACACAATCAAATCCATTTTTGATTATAGTAACATATGGAAATTATCTTGTAGGACAGAACTCTCTTTTAAAGGATTTATTAGGAATCGAAACAGAGTATATCCCCCTGTCAAATATTTTCGTTATCGACATTTTAGAATTTGAGCACCTAATTGCTCATATCATGGATGGGAACTCATTTACCGAAACACTAACCGCTGTAAAGGGATATAACCAACAGCAGGTTGAGAAAATGGGCTTACGAGGAAGACCTTTATTTTTCCACGATTCTTTACTTGCTGTGGCTAAGCAGCCTCGAACACCAGAGTTCCTACAAAAAAAACTAGATTCGAAGTTTAATGAACTGATAAACAAATTTTTTCCCGAACATCATCATCCCAATTAACCTACATTTAGCTAAAAACCCCTCAATACTTCTCTGCATGATTACACCAAAATTACACACGCCAGCAAAATCGGAACCCCTAAAACAACCTTAACCCCTTGATTCTAATGGTGCCGATGAGGGGATTCGAACCTCCGACCTACTGATTACGAATCAGTTGCTCTACCAGCTGAGCTACATCGGCATATATTTAAGACAAGGCAGCGAAGTATAGCTAACTTAAGGTGCCTCAACAAGTGGATCCTGAGGTTCACCGCCAAAGCTAGAACGTAAAAAATACCAAAGCGCTGCTACCCAAAAAATCACTATCAACAAGAATGAAAATGTGGCGGAAAATAGCGGCACAACTCCGACCAAAAGCCCAGACAAACCAGCTACAACCGCAACAATAGCACCGACAACCCCCATAACCCAGCCCTGTTTGTCTTCTGTTACAGCATTAGAAAACATGGTTAGTAAACAAGAATAGCCCAAACCAATTCCTGTAGCTATTAACAATACGCTGTACCATACGGCTTTAATATCATGAACTATGGAAAACAGAACCCCCAAAATTGATAGTGCAAAAGCAATAATTATTATCTTTTCCACTTTAAAAAACTTCAGAAATAGACGAATAATGACTAACATTACAAAACTCATCACAAGCGCCATCCAACTTATAAAGCGCCCTATATGTGCCGCACTATAATGGTAGTCTTGCGTCAAATAGAGCGTAATAAATGAAACATAAAAGTTCCAACCTAAGAAATATAAAGCATAAACCATTGATAGATTTTTTATTGATTCCTCCTTGAATGCAGCAATAAACATCATCAAGCCTTTGGTTAATTTGACGACCTCACGTTTTACAACCCTATGAGTTTCGCTAAAAGTAATGCTCAATGTAGCAGCATTCAAACAAGCTAAAATAGCTGCCAAATAAAACGGTACTTGAAAACCAAACCAACTAACTAAACTTTTATCAGTCAAGGTGCCGCTAATTAACGGCCCAAAAACATATCCCAACAAGTTAGCCATCCCAATTAAGCTGATATTTACCGTTTTATGATCAGGTTCACTAACATCAATAATAGTAGCTTGAGCTACTGGCAAACTCGCAGCCATAAAACCGCCAACCCCCCTACCAACTAAAAACAAAGCAACACTATGTATATATACTGCAAAGCCTGATACAAGCATACTCAGCATTTCACCATATAAACAAAATAACAGTACTTTTTTGCGGCCAATTTGATCAGACAAATCCCCCCAAAAAGGAGAACCAAAAAACATAAATAACGGATAAATTGCAATACATAAACCGTATAACAGATCACGCATAGCAGGCGTCGCACTGCTCGATAATAAACCTCCAACTTTAACATTAAAAAGTGGCGCCAATATCGGATAGACTAAACTCATGCCCATAGCATCGATAAAAATAATCGCAAACAACGGCGCTAAAATATAAGTTTTAGATTTCATCGTTTTATTATGCCCGAGAAGAAACCACCCAGTCTACATAAACAGTACCGTCATCCCCGGGCCTGCGCAGCAGGAACCGGGGACCTCCACGAAGCCGCACCTTTGTTTTTAGACGAATTAGCAAATGCTTGCTTAAATATATGCAACGAATGATCTTTTGCAACTCTATAATCAATAATTGGTTTTAACGACTTATCAGACAAATATCTTCCAACAAACATACCATCTTTATCAAACTTTTTAGCCTGCAGCTCTGGATTAAAAACTCGGAAATATGGCATGCAATCGGCACCTGTTGACGCCGCCCACTGCCAACCACCATTATTCGATGCAAAATCATAGTCAATTAATTGCTCAGCAAAATATCTCTCCCCCAATCGCCAATCTATCAGCAATAATTTAGTCAAAAAAGAAGCAGTTAACATTCGCAAACGATTATGCATCCAACCCATCTCTTTTAGCTGCAACATCGCAGCATCAATTATTGGGAAACCAGTTTTGCCATCCTGCCATGCTCTAAACAACTTTTTGTCTTGGCGCCATTTAACTTGATCACCATAAGGCTTAAATGATTTATATTCAGAAATACTAGGATAAGCAAACAGCAAATGTTGGTAAAAATCTCGCCAAATTAGCTCATTTATCCAAGCTAAAACCCCTGCGTTTCCATTATTTAATTCACCCCCGTTAATTTCAAGCGCTGCTTCTAAACAATAACGCGGAGAAATCGTACCAACTGCCAAATACGGAGACAATGCACTTGTTGCATCAATAGATGGAAAATCACGATTACGCTCATAGTCAAAAATTTTATTTTCTAAAAAATTTTGCAGTCTATTTTTAGCTACATTTTCACCAATCGGCCAATACGTTAATTGCTTCGGTTTTTCATCCAAAACAGGAACAATATTAGACGCAAGCAAAGACTTAGAAAACATCTTCGGCTTTGGCAATAAAGAAGCCCTCGTTTCCTGAAAAACCTGTAACCACTTTCTTTTAAAAGGCGTAAATACAGAATAGAACCTATCGTCCTGAGTTTTCACTAAACCTGGAGGGACAATAATCGCATCATCAAAAGCATGTATGCGCAAACCATGCTCACCTAACTTTTGCTCTTGCTTCACATCATCTAAACTATAGCCGCGATTAAAGTAAATATTATCACACTTATATTGCTTGGCTAATAATAACAATTGATTATTTACAGATTTCTGACTATCAGCATTTTTAATCAACAATGGAATATTATACTTCTGTAAATTAATAGAAAAATCACGCAAATTTTCCAACAAAAAAGCTATTTTATTTTTACCAAAATTATTCTTTCGCCAAATTTTATTGGTAATAAAAAATACAGCAACTACACCATCTTTATTTTCATCTGTCGCATGATACAAAGCGCTATTATCATATAATCTAAAATCATTACGCACCCAATATAAAGCCGGCATAACTATCCCCTATTTTTAGATCGAAAAATAACGGGCGCTCCCGCAAATTCAATATCTTGCAAAAAAGCCTGCTTTTCTATAAGCAACAGCTCTTCAAATAGCTTATGCGAACCTCTAGCAATATCATTAGGATCGATATTAACTTTAGTTTCAGCATGTTTATTGTAATACGCAACATGTTTTTGTAATGCACTTCTAATCTTGGGCATTTTAGATGGTTCCCTTAAAAGCAGTAAAACCTTAATGCGCCACTTTTCAACAAAATCACTATTAATATGCTTTGGTAAAGTCGCAACTAAATAGCTTATTTCATCAGCACGACTGCGATCAACCTCCTGACAAATGAACTTGTACTGATGCCAAATATCAACCAAGTCACTTTTATTAGAAATAATAGCAGACTTTAACCAAACAAAAGCAAACAAGCGCCTACGCCAATCCCACCATTTTACAGGACTTTCCAATTCTAAAGCTGGTATTAAAAAAAAATTTTCATTTAGTAATAACGCGCCAAATAATCCGGGCGGCTTTCCTCTAGAACTGTTTTTTAAAGTAGTACGATAAACACCACATGAAGGACTACCATCCATATAAAAAAACGCATCCACTTTACTGTTTTTCAGAATTTGCATGGATATTTCACAACCTGACATCAAAGATTGCGTCACGTCACGACCATGTCGGTTCTTAACCTTGGCATTTCCCGCTAAAACATCGAAACCATTACCACCACTTAGTTTTATAGTATCGCGAGGCACACCAAAGCCAGCATTAACCTCGGGACAAACCGGCACCCAAATAAAAGCCTCAGCCTCTCGCTCCAAAGGCTTAATGCGGTCCCAACCAGCCCTATTCCACCTTACTCTTGCACCTATATTACATGCAGAGATACCAACACGTATTTTATCGCTAATTATAATACTCATAACAATAATTACCTATCAACAATAGAAACCTTACCATCGCCACCTGGCAAAATTGGAATAACACAAATCATCCGCATAACCGTATCACCCAGATTCTTAAACTGATGTACTTCATTTGGCTCAACATATAAAACATCCCCAAGCTGAAGCTCATGCAATGTTCCTTCGGCATCTACATAACCGGGTTTTCCTTCAAGAAAATAAACCTCATGCTCTTCTGGATGAGAATGTACTGACGTATGCCCATACGGCTCAAATTCCATAACACGCATGGCAAAACGCGGACAGCCATCATCCTTCGACAAACAAAAATAGGCTCGCATCCCTTTAAAGCCTTCCTTTGAAACAGCCTTATTTTCAGATTCACTATAGCGTTTAATTTTCATGGTTTATCTCCATCAACAAATTATTCTGCCGCCTTTTCACATCACCCTGGTTCTTTTTACGTCATCCTGGCACACGCCAGGACCCAGAGACAAACATGTCCCAGCGTAAGCCGGGATAAAAACAAAAATTTTATGATAAGTAACGACTAACCTTATGAATAGTATAAACCATTTACATTGAACTTAGCACATTGCAAATTATTACCGAAGTCACCCGGCTTGACCGGGTGACCTCCCTGGGTCAGCACCTACCCACTAAAAAACACCGTGCCACACCAAGAAGATCCCGCATCAAAGCCTGCCCCGGGCTTGATCCGAGGTGCGGGATGATGGCGCTTTCGATCAAGAAAAACTAATCTTTAAGATTAAAAGCAACCTCTTCTTCAGCAAACGCCTTACTAGACCGAAAAAGTCTTGGCAAATAAGCGGTAACACCATCAACAGCTTCCGAAACATAATCATCGACAATCTCCACTCCATTCTTTTCGAGAAAATCATACAAAGATTTTACTAAAAACTCATCTAACTGCCAAAATTCAAAAAACTTTCGAACACTATCAAAAAAATCATCGCTCTCTTCTGCATTAATAGATAATAAGATATCTCTTGCTTTTTCAAAATTACTATACATAAATGCAACACAGAACCTCCATGTATTCATACTAAAATCATTATAATCAATAACCAAATATTCTCGTGCACTTTCACTGCTTAACAATGCTCTTCTTATAAGATTTGAACACAAAACAAACCTATCAACCGCAACACTATCAAACGATTTTTCTGCCCCTTCTTTTTTTATGAAAAAAGATTTTAGCGATAAAAACTTAGAGTAATACAATATATGTCTACCGCCCTCCAGTATTGACATAGCATTGTCTTCAGCAACACCATTTAATCGCATCACTAAAGACAGATTATCCTTATAATCATTCATGTATTTACCAGTTATAAGCCAACAAATAAACCTTCCCTGTAATAATTCGTTTTCAGGAAATTCCTCCAAAAGACAACCTGTGCGAACATGGAAAAAATTTTCCAGCATATCATTGATAATAAAATCGGGATAATTTTCTGCTCGATCAAAAACTTCGGCTATTACTTCACACTGTTTCATCAAAAAACCAATATCCATATATTCATTGACATCGACTAATTCTGATAATTCTGGAAAATACATCTTAAAAACAACAGGATCACTTACTGCCAACCTTAAGGCACCAGAAACATCCCCCAACTCTAAGCACTGATTAACGCTATCAATTAATTCTACAAAAAATGGCATAGGGCGCAGGATAACAACTTCAGGATCCTGTAAGCTAAGCAAAAAATCAATTAAATCCCTATCTATCAAAAATCTTGGTTCACGCAACAAGCGCTCGCTGACAGCTACAATCTCCTCTCCAGAATAAAAGCTCTGTAGTTTTCTTTTTACCAACAAAAGACTGTTTTCATATTTGCCCCTACCTTTATCCACCCTAGGATGGTCATGCAAATTCTTAAGCAATAATAACAACACAAAAGAACGATCTCCTTCTGCAAAAGGCTGCATAAATCTATCTAATTCGCGATCTTCCGCAATAGTTAAATCAGCAAAACCACCTTTAGCAATCCAATTCACCAAAAACTCAACCCTGTGTCCTGGCAATAAAGATTTCAAAAGAAAGAAAACACCACCCCAAGAAATACCCGTATATTTATCAAAAACAACATAACTATTATCGAGCAACCAATCTAAAAAACTCGCTCTTTGCTCTATGCTTACAATTCCTAAAAATTGCTCAAAATCTCGAAAACATCCAATAAATCGCTGATTTCCTCGATTAAGATCGATAACAATATGACCGCCATCTACCAATCTATGCAATAACTTTACCTTACTATTTGCAGACAAATTTCTCATAGCAAATTCAAGCTGTCCAACATCTTTTATAAAAATAAAATCCGTAGCAAACAATTGTAAACACTTTTTAACACTATCAATTTCACACATCTTATCCAATGAAATATTATATGTAACTTGCGCATGCCTTATAATATCCAACATAATATTGTCAGGCACGCCCTCCAATGGAAGTGTAATCTGCCCACTCAACCACCCGCCATCAGACACCGAATCATCTACAGAGACACGATCCACGATTTCCTTGGGAACATCTGCTATGTTGCTATAAATAATACGACCATAGGTTCCAACCACAGCCTGATACATCATCTTAACAGGAAGCTCTTGCCTTACATCATCTAAAAAACGCAATCTTCTAGAAGCAATAGCATCATAAACAAACTCTACTTGTTCATCCTCTGGCAACTTACCTGCCATTCGAAAAAGTTTACCGACAGATCTGATGTCATAATCTTGCCCCATACCAATTTTAGAAACCAATTCATTAAAACTTACTGACATAATGATTCTCCAAAATTTAATTATCCTAAAAATCTTAATCGAATGTATTCGTTATACACATTTAAATAGAATAATGTCAACAAACAAAATATAGCAGTTACCACCGTAAAAAACCCGGCATTGTCGTGAATTAATTATCAAGCTTAAATTACATCACTACAAACAACTTGGAAACAAAGACATGCAACGAGGATTTACCTTAATTGAACTTTTAATTGCGATTGCAATTGTTGGGATTTTAGCTGCTATCGCTATTCCTACTTATCAAAAATATACTAAACGCGCCCACTATTCAGAAGTAGTAAATGCCGCAGCACCATACAAATTGGGTGTTGAAGAATGCTACCAAATAACTGGAGATTTAAGCGAATGCCGCGCGGGAGAAAACGGCGTCCCAGACAACCAAGATAACGGCGCGGGATTAGTTCAAAGCATAACAGTAGAAGACAACGGCAAAATAAATTTAATTCCCAAAGAAAAAAACGGCATTAAAGCAAGCGACAATTACGTGTTAACTCCAGATGCACAAAATGGTCAACTTATCTGGAACACATCAGGAGGCTCCGTCGACGCCGGCTATGCGAAGTAAATTATTACCAACGTCATCACCAGGCTTGACCGGGTGACCACCATCCATCGCGCCTATTTTTATAAAAACCACATGAATAATTACAACAATTTCTACTTAAACTACCTACTCGAACAAAAATTAATCGACCAAAAAAACCTTGATGAGATTTTAAAAAACTCAACTAACGAACCAATTCAAACGATAATAAATAGCAAAAAAATAAAGCCAAATATACTTGCAAAATCTATAGCAAATTTTTTCGAACTAACACTAATTAATCTAAATGAAATTCATATCAATGATCTACCATTAGACTTTATAGAGCATAAACTTCTAAACGAGATGTTTTGTGTTCCAATTGAAAAAAACGATACAGAAATTACCATAGCTTTTGCTGATCCAACCCAAATAGACACCATAAAAACCTTAGAATTTCTAACCGAACTAAAAATAAAAATCGCCATCGCATCTTACGATGAGATAAAAAATATTCTAACGAAAATATCCAATGATAAGAGTCATATAAGCAATCAAGCAACCCAAGATAGCGAAGTTATTAACCTCGTTGAATCAGTTCTATACAGCGCCATTATGCAAAACGCGTCCGACGTACACTTTGAGCCACTAGCTAACAGCTATCGCATAAGGGCTAGAATTGACGGGGTTTTAATCACGCTTTTTAAACCAGACAAAAACTTAAATAACCGCATAACAGCAAGACTTAAAATAATTTCCAAATTAGATATATCTGAAAAACGACTACCTCAAGATGGTAGGTTTTCACTGAAAATAAAACAACTCGAAAGAGATTGCCGCATTAATAGCTGCCCAACAATTCATGGCGAAAAAATTGTAGTACGCATTTTATCGCCTGGTAATAAATTAGTGAAAATTGAGCAATTAGGATTAAGTAAAGAACAACTAACAGTATTCAAGCACCATATCAAACAAGCACAAGGTATGATCTTAGTCACAGGACCTACTGGCAGCGGTAAAACCGTAACCTTATATGCAGCATTAGCTGAAATAAATAGCATTACAAAAAACATCTCTACAGCAGAAGATCCTGTAGAAATTAGATTGCCAGGCATTAACCAAGTAAATGTTCATCCAAAAATCGACTTAACATTCGCTAATTCTTTGCGAGCTTTTTTACGCCAAGATCCAGACATAATTATGATCGGCGAAATTCGTGATTTAGAAACAGCTGATATTGCCGTAAAAGCTGCGCAAACTGGCCACCTAGTTTTATCAACCCTACACACCAACAGCGCTATCGCCACCATAAATCGCCTGATTAATATTGGCATAGCCCCACACAACCTTGCCGACTCCCTAAAACTGATTATCGCTCAACGCTTACTTCGAAAACTTTGTCCACACTGCAAACAAGCTAAACATTATCCAAAAGAATTACTATTAAAGTATGGCTTTACCGAGAATCAGATAAACCAAACCAAACTTTATACAGCCCACGGTTGTGATAAGTGTCTGCATGGCTTTAAGGGGCGCATCGCTATTTTTGAACTACTGCCAATTGATGCGAAAACTAGCCACTTAATCTTAAATAAGAATCTACTTGCAAAATACGAATATAGAACATTACGCGAAGATGCCATTACTAAAATTTTAGCTGGCATTACCAGCCTAGAAGAAGCAATGCGAGTCACTTAAAATGGCAAAAATACCCAAACAAATGGTAATCGATTTTAACAAAGAACTCGCTACTTTAATAAACAGCGATATCGCTTTAATGAACTCCTTAAAATTAATCCAAGATAATGCGCACCTCAAATTAAAACCAATGATAAACAAAATAACCTACGATGTCTCGCAGGGTAATTCATTATCTGTATCTTTACAAAAACACCGTGAATTCGACAAATTATTATGCGCTCTAGTGCATGCTGGTGAAGAATCAGGACAATTAGCCTTAATGTTAAACAAAATTGCAACTTATCAAGAAAAAAACCAAGAATTAAAGCGTAAAATCAAAAAAGCTTTAACTTATCCAATCTTAATTTTACTAGTTGCTTTGATCGTAAGTGCTGTGCTCCTTATTTTTGTCGTACCACAATTCGCTGAAATGTTCGCGAGCTTTAATGCTGCACTACCCCCCTTTACTCAAATCATAGTTCAGCTTTCTAACTGGATTAGCAATAACTGGATGATATTATTAATAACCATATTTAGTGTAATTATGGGCGTAAAATTACTATTAACCCACTCTAAAGAATTTCACTATTTTGTTCATCAAAACCTACTTAAGCTACCAATCTTCGGCATCATGCTGCAAAAAGCTGCAATAGTTCGTATTTTTAGCACGTTGGATATAACACTCAAAGCTGGAACGCCGCTTGATAAATCGCTCGAATTGGCGGCTGAGACAGCCAACCATCCGATGTATCGCGCAAAAATAATGGAGGCGAGTCAAGAAATTATGCGTGGCGATAGCTTAAGCTGCGCCCTTAAAGATTGTCACATCCCAAATCGCGCACTGCAACTTATAAAGATCGGCGAGCAATCGGGTAAGTTAAGGGATATGTTAACCACCATAGCCAACCATTATGAACAAGAAATAAACTACGTTGTTGATAATTTAAATAACTTGTTAGAACCCATGATAATGGTTATCCTAGGTTTGTTAATTGGTAGCTTAGTTATTGGGATGTACCTACCAATTTTCAAATTAGGAACTATTTTATGACTTGGCTCATCATCACATACTCAATTCTAATCGGCTTAATAATCGGCAGTTTTTTAAATGTTGTAATTTATCGTTTACCTATAATGCTCAATCTAGCATATCCACCATCTCACTGCCCCAAATGCCAAACAAAAATTAAACCATGGCACAATATACCAATCATTAGCTATCTAATCCTTAGAGGTAAATGCGCCAAATGTAAGCAACCAATATCCATTAGATATCCTTTAGTAGAAGCATTAACCGCATTTTTAACTCTTATAATCATCAACCATCTTGGACTTAATATAATAGGGTTGACCGCAACCCTATTGACCTATTCATTAATCGCTATGAGCGTTATTGATATAGATTACCAAATCCTACCAGACGAATTAACTTTATCCATGCTCTGGATTGGTCTGTTGCTAAATAGTTTTAATGTTTTTACAACACCACAAGCGGCAATTTTGGGTGCTATAATCGGCTATTCATTTCTCTTTATCATAGCCAAAACATTTAAATTAATTCGCGGCATTGATGGCATGGGCAATGGGGATTTTAAATTGCTTGCCATGTTCGGAGCTTGGCTCGGCTGGCAACAATTGCCGTTTATTATTTTAGCATCATCAATAATTGGCATCATAATCTCACTAATATTAATAATTTTTAGAAAACATAAAGTTAGCGAACCAATACCATTTGGGCCATACATTGCTATTGCGGGTTTCATAGCAATGCTCTGGGGTAAACCAATTTTAATTTACTATCTACGTTTTATCGGAATTTAACTATGTATCTAGTAGCTTTAACAGGAGGAATTGGCTCAGGAAAATCAGCTGTTGCTAATATCTTTCATAAACTTGGAATAGATATTGTTGATTGCGATGTAATTGCGCGAAAATTAACAGCACCAAAGTCTCCAATTTCTAATAAAATAATACAGCATTTTGGTAAAGGAATACTGGGTTCCAGCCTGTGCGGGAGTGACGTTATAGACCGAGAAAAATTATCGCAAATAATTTTCAATAATAAAGATGAAAAAATCTGGCTTGAAAAAATCCTTCATCCAGAAATAATAAAAATTATGCGTGAACACATTAAGAAATCCAAATCAAAATACGTGATCGTTGCAATTCCCTTATTATTTGAAACCAAACAAGATAAAAATTTTAATCGAATTTTAACTGTAACTTGTAATAAAGAAGTTAAACTAGAACGTCTTAAATTACGTGATAAAAAAGATATAACTGAACTAGAAAATATAATTACCCAACAAATAAACGATGAATATCGCAAAAAACACAGTGATGATATAATCAACAACGATGGGGATTTTAACAATCTCAAGCAACAAGTATTGAACTTACATCAAAAATATTTAGAGTTCGCTAATAACAAATGAGAAAATCTGGATTCACATTACTTGAAGTCATAATTGCCATGACAATATTTGCCATGATTGCACTAATTACTACAGCCACTTTACACCACGCAATTATTGCTGAAAAAAGACAAGAAACTGACAACCAAAGATTAATCCAGCTGCAAAAAACCATATTTATCATTAATCGCGACATAGAAGAATTAGCAGATAGATCAACTTTAAAAATATCAGACACATCAAATAACTGTTTCAACTTGGTCACACTAGGAAAAACACAGCCAAATACAATAAAATATTGTTTTACTAAAAATCAATTAATTAGAAACAAAACAATATTACTAAATAACATTAAAAGCTTTAGCTTCAATATATTAAAAATAAAAAACAACCCAAGCGCCCTGCAACTAACCATAAAACTAAAAGATTTAGGTGTGATCACCAGAACATTTTATGTACCACAAAATGATCAACAATAAACAACAGCAAAAAAATCGTGGCGCCGCACTAATTATGGCGCTTCTGGTTATCGTGATCTGCGCAATTCTTGCAACCATTGTTGTCAGCAGAACAGCTTTGCTCATAAACATAACATCAGATATAGAACAACAAAGCAGCTTAAACCTCTATAGCAACGGCGCGCTATTATGGGCCAAATGGGTTCTTTCCCAGGCAGCAACACATCCACAGCGTTATCCAATATCAATGCAAACCGGCATCGAAAAAAACTTCAAAATCAACGCTGTTCTTTACGATCAAAATGCTCTTTTTAATTTAAATTCGCTCAATAACAGCACAAACAAAATGCTATTCACAATTCTCCTAAGCATAACCAACCCTACCCTACCAAAAGAAACAATCCAAAATATTATTAACAATATAAAACTCCCTATGATCATTCCAACTCAATTACTATTAACAGAAGGAATGACTAAAAAAATCTATAAAAATATAGCGCCATACATAACGGCTTTACCAAACAACAATCAAAACATGATCAATTTAAACGATGCACCAGATGCAATCATTGCTATGCTGCTTGATACCAACTTAATCGAAGGGCGTCACTTCGTTGCCGCCCGCAAAAATACTAAATTATTTTCCAGCCTCACTGAAGCTAATCTATTTCTAAAAAATATCGGCATTGTAGACAAAACTTTTTACGAAACAAATTCTTCGACTGCCCCTAGCCAATATTTTCTCCTAAAAATAAACATTATTTCAAAAACCCAACACTTCCATAAACAAATCTTCTTGCAAAGAACTGCTAGCACAACGCCTCAAAGCGCAAAAATACAAACCATTTGGGTTAGGTTTTAACAAAAAGTACCAGCACAACCATCCCAGCAGCCGCCGGGATCTAGAGGCATTAAAGAATATTATAATTTTTGTTTTAATTGTCTCTGGGTCCTGGCGTTCGCCAGGATTGTAAA
>JAFGXA010000036.1 GCA_016936855.1 Gammaproteobacteria bacterium
ATATTATAATTTTTGTTTTAATTGTCTCTGGGTCCTGGCGTTCGCCAGGATGACGCAAAAAAGAGCCAGGATGACGCAAAAAAGAGCCAGGATGACGCAAAAAAGAGCCAGGATGACGCAAAAAAGAGCTAAAATTCTGGGTGAACAGTTACAAATCAATTTAATAAAACCTTAATGATAGAAGGCTAAACATTAGATATCATGCAAACTTAATTTTTAATTGGAGAGATAAATATGCGTTTTTTTAGTGATATTGGAAACAAAGTAAAGGGCTTTGCTGTTGGGGCATTTGTTGGATTTTGTACCGCTTCTATGGCCGCCAGCAATTATATTGACAGCACTGATAACCCTAACTATTTACTGGTATTAGGCGCTGTTGGCGCAGCTATGACCGCAGGTGGTATTGTGGGAGCTAGCGTTACACCATCTGACGATCGAGATGATACTGCCAACATAACAGATGCTGCAACCCCTTAAAATATCGAACACACAAAACTATTTGCACTTCTTTTTTGATAAGAGCAAAATAGCGGCCGATTAACAACTGGCGACCTTTAATGGTCGCCAAATTATTTTGGAGAAAAAATATGACAGTAAAAATAGCTATAAACGGCTTTGGGCGTATTGGTCGTTTGACCGCTCGCGCTCTTTTAGATAACTACAAAAATTACGATGCTGAATTGGTTGCTATTAATGACCTAACAGACGTTAAAACCAATGCTCATTTACTACAGTACGACAGTGTTCACGGCAAATTCAACCATGAAGTAACTGTAGAAAATGATCATATCGTAGTTGATGGTAAAAAAATACACACCACCAGTGAAAGAGATCCTAGCAAACTACCTTGGAAAGAACTCGGAATTGATGTGGTCTTTGAATGTACTGGCGTATTTAACAACAAAACAAAGGCACAACCACACTTAAATGCTGGAGCTAAAAAAGTAATTATATCAGCCCCGGCTGGTACTGATGTTGATGCTACTATCGTTTACGGGGTAAATCAAAATACTCTAAAATCGAGCGATACCGTCATCTCTAATGCTTCTTGTACTACTAACTGTTTGGCACCAATCGTCAAACCATTGAATGACAAAATCGGCATCGAAAACGGTCTTATGACTACTATTCATGCTGCCACCAACGATCAAAACATCACTGATCTTTTCCACTCAGACTTGCGTCGTGCTCGTTCTGCTATGGTGTCAATGATCCCAACCAAAACTGGCGCTGCTGAAGCTGTTGGTCTAGTACTACCAGAACTAGCCGGCAAACTAACCGGTTTTGCAATACGTGTTCCTACTGTGAACGTTTCTGTAGTTGATTTAACCTTTGTCGCTAAAAGAGATACAAGCGTTGAAGAGATTAATTCAATAATGAAAGAAGCTGCAGAAGGTGAATTAAAAGGTATTTTGGGTTACAACGACCTACCATTAGTGTCAATTGATTTCAATGACAACCCACACTCATCAACCTTCGACGCTTCCTATACTAAAGTTATCGGTCGCACCTGTAAGGTCATGTCTTGGTATGACAATGAATGGGGCTTTTCATTAAGAATGGTTGATACAGCCATGGCGTTCATGAACGCAAAATAGTTATAAATCTATTGATAAGGGGGCTAAATATTGCCCCCTTTCTTCTTTAGGAGAAATCCATGCAATTTAAAAAAATGTCCGAACTCGATTTAACAAACAAACGAGTTTTGATTCGCGAAGACTTAAATGTTCCATTGAAAGATGGACACATAACCAATAACAAACGCATTAAAGCAGCCTTTCCTACTATCAAACAAGCACTAGATGCAAATGCACGCGTCATTATCGTTTCACACTTGGGCCGCCCAATAGAGGGTGAATATGATGAACAATTCTCCCTTGCTCCAGTTGCTCAAAAACTATCAGTTATGCTTGGCAAAGAAGTGCGCCTAATTAAAGATTGGATTGATGGCGGCTTTGAAGTAGAGCCAGGAGATGCCGTAATTTGCGAAAATGTACGCTTCTTACCGGGCGAGAAGAAAGACGATGAAGTTTTGGCCCAAAAAATGGCTAAGCTATGCGACATCTATGTTATGGACGCCTTTGCTACTGCTCACCGCGCCCAAGCATCAACGCATGGAGTTGGTAAATTTGCACCAATAGCCTGCGCAGGACCACTATTAACAGCTGAATTAGAGGCGCTTGGTAAAGTAATGAAAAACCCAGAGCACCCTCTACTTGCTATTGTAGCTGGCTCTAAAGTTTCCACTAAACTTACTATTTTAAATAATTTATTAGATCGAGTTGATCAATTAATTATTGGTGGCGGTATAACCAATACTTTCTTGGCAGCAGCAGGCTTTAATATTGGAAAATCACTGCATGAACCTGATTTGCTGCAAACTGCTGAAGAATTAATTGCTAAAGCCAATGAACGTGGCGCTGAAATCCCACTACCAGTTGATGTTGTTGTTGCTAAAGAATTTTCTGAAACAGCAGCTGCAACTGTAAAGGAAGTGGGTGATGTAAGCGATGACGATATGATCCTTGATATTGGCCCCAAAAGTGCTGCTATTCTGGCTGAACAAATTAATAATGCTAAAACAGTGCTTTGGAATGGACCTGTTGGTGTTTTTGAATTTAATCAATTTGGTAAAGGCACTGAGACTATAGCCCAAGCAATCGCTGAAAGCGCTGCATTTTCAGTTGCAGGTGGTGGTGACACCCTAGCAGCTATTGATAAATATCAAGTAGCAGATAAAATTTCATATATTTCCACAGCTGGCGGTGCTTTCTTAGAATTTGTTGAAGGCAAAACATTGCCAGCCGTTAAAATGTTAGAGGAGAGAAGTTAATGAGAAGAACAAAAATTGTAGCGACTTTAGGTCCAGCTAGCAGTGACTACGAAATACTACGCAAAATGATTGCGTCCGGCCTTAATGTTGCCCGCTTAAATTTTTCACACGGCACAGCAGATGACCACGCTGAAAGAGTAAAAACCATTCGCCGTGCTGCCAAAGATGAAGGCAAAATAGTTGGGATTTTAGCCGATTTACAAGGGCCTAAAATTCGTATCGCTAGATTTAAAAACGGTAAAGTTAATCTAAAAAATGGCTCAGAATTTACATTGGATGCGTCCCTTGATGTTAATGAAGGCGATGAGAAACAAGTTGGTATTGACTATAAAGAACTACCAAACGATGTGAAACCAAATGATGTCCTGCTGCTAGATGACGGTAGACTAGTTTTTAACGTAGAACGTATTGAAGGCACTAAAGTTATTTGTCGAGTAACAGCAGGTGGCGAATTATCAAACAACAAAGGCATTAATCGTCAAGGCGGCGGATTAACAGCCCCAGCCCTTACAGAGAAAGATAAAAAAGATTTAAAAACCGCTATTAAACTTAAAGTTGATTATTTAGCTATATCTTTTGTACGCAGCGCTGAAGACGTAGCTTATGCTAAACAGTTAGTAAAGGCTGAAAAAGGCAATGCAGGTATCATTGCTAAAATCGAACGCGTTGAGGCTGTTGAACCTGACACCTTAGACGCTATTATTGCTGAAACTGATGGCATCATGGTGGCCAGAGGGGACCTTGGCGTTGAAATTGGCGATGCTCAAGTTCCTGCCGCTCAAAAGCGTATGATTACTCGCGCAAGAGATCTAAACAAACCAGTAATCACAGCAACTCAAATGATGGAAACCATGATTCATAATGTTGTTCCAACTCGTGCTGAAGTATCAGACGTTGCTAATGCTGTTTTAGATAGCACCGATGCTGTTATGTTATCAGCAGAGAGCGCAACGGGGGACCATCCTGATTTAGTAATTAACACTATGGCAAGAATCGCCATTGCAGCTGAAGAAGATCCTATAACTAAAACATCTCAACACAGAATGGAAGTTAGTTTTGGTCGCATAGATGAAACAATTTCTATGGCAACTATGTACGCAGCCAATCATTTGCAAAACGTAACTGCCATTATTTGTCTTACTGAATCTGGCTCTACCCCACTTTGGATGTCTAGAATTCACACGGGTATTCCAATTTTTGCCTTATCGAGACATGAAAACACTTTAGGTCGTATGGCTCTTTATAGAGATGTACACCCTATATTTTTTGATGTTACTAAACACGATAGCGCCAAAATTAAAAATTCTGCTATTTCACTATTGAAAAAACAGGGCCTTATCAAAGATGGAGATCTTGTCATCATAACTCGCGGCCCAAAACGCGGCGTACATGGCGGCACCAACTCTATGACTATTGTTGAAGTCGGACAATAATTATTTCACTCGCCACCAACCATGTTCAAAAAATAGTTGGTGGCGAGTTACTTAACTTAGATTCAATCGTTTTTATATTCTCCTTTGTCACTCCATATTCAACAGCAAGTTTACGCCATTCATTAAGTGCTGATTTTGTTTGTTCGATAATAGCCACTATAATTGCATTCGAAAATTTAGCATCTTCACCCAACCTTACTAAATCTGCTATAGATGGATTTCTGCCGTTCCCCATAGCTGTGGTACTCTGCTCCCCTGCAGGACCAGAAGAAAACGTTAAATCATAAGCAGGTGAGAGACGCCAATCACCAGAACAACTCATTATAAAACTAAAATTTTTTGCATGATCATCACGATTATGAGCTAATACATTAAATACAGCGAGTCGAAACATTTTTTCAGCTTCACGCATATCTTTGGTAAGCGCTAGAGTTAATGCAATTAGCTCTTTGTAATCAAGAACTGGTGTCCTAAAATCTGAATGCAATAAACCGCAAACGCTATGCATATGTAAACGTCTATTGTTATTTCTATCAAATCGTTTGCTAGCAAAATATCCTGCGCCATTAGTGCTAGGAAACAAGTGACTATCACTGATTTCGATACCGGCCTTTTTGGCCATAAGCGCATAGACGTACTCTATTGCCCCAGCATCATTACCATCAATAGCATTAGGGAACTTTACCAACCAATGCTCAAAATCATCATCCAAATCATAAGTACCGTGAATAATACTATTTTTCTGCTGGTTTAACCCGATCATAGCCTTTGGTCTAGCACCAGCTGAAGAACCATTAAGCTCCAATAACTCTTGCAATACATCGCTAACATTTCCTTGCAGGATTTCTTTTGCGCCATCAGCTAATTGATCCAGGCTTATGGTTTGCGGATTATCTTCTTCCCCATAATCTGGCTCATATATTAAAGCACCCATTCCATTTTGGCCTACATGCGCCAATCTATCCAACTGAGTCAGTTGCTTTGGCAAAACTCCGACTGATTGCATATTACGATCCAAAAGCAATCGACCCCAACCATCAGGAAGGCTATCATAAAATACCCCAGGCAATCCTGCGAATACAAATGGATCAAATGTTTGCACCCCAGGCTGCAACGGACATTTAAATGGTGAAATCTCAATACCATGCTTTAAAAAATTGTCATCATATGCAAAGTATATTATTTGATTACGTAAAGCTAAACGACCAACTGAAATATGAGTAGCATCAAAAGCCAAACTCACCTTAATTTGTGATATTGGATTAAAATTCACGTGCGCCAACCTCTTTTTGGTTGCTTCTTTTCATTAACTTGCAATACTTCATCAATAGATTTAAAGCTTTTTTGCTGCACTTGTGTTGCTTTAATGATACTATCAAGACCATCTAATACCAATAATAATTTGAGAAATGATTCCAACGAAATCACTCCCTTGTGTTCGAATTTACGTAAAGTCGCTAAACTTACCCCAGCACGTATAGATAGTCCCTCTTGAGTCAATCCTACAGCTAAGCGTTTGCTCTTTACATATGATCGCAATTGTTCCTGCGCCGCCGATACAGTCATTAATGATATCATCGTATTACTTCTAAACATAAAACAATAAATATTGATATTATAGTATTAGTTTTCCTGAAAAACAAATCACAATAAGCTCTTGATAAATGGAATTGTGAGATTGCGTTTTTGAGCCAAAGAGACTTGATCTAAAGTTTCCAAAAAACTAAACAAAGTATAATTATCGCGAGACAATCTTTTAATTAAATAATTCACAGATTCTAAAGGTAATTTTAACCCTCGCTTGCCAGCCACAAATTGCAAAGCTAAAGCCTTATTTTCATCAGTTAAAGAGTTTAAGTGGTAACTTAGACCAGATTTTACGCGGGATTCCAAATCAGCCAATTCTAAATTTAGCGCAGATAAAGAAGCACTGGCTGCCAACAATAAACTACAATTATTTTCCATACATCTATTATAAAGATGAAATAATTGCTCTTGCCAAAAAATGTTATTCTTTAAACTATCAATATCATCAAGGCAAACAAGATCCATACTCTCTAAATTATCAAAAATAGTAAAATTTAGATCTTCACTATCATTAGATAAAATGTTTTTTAATGTTAAATAAATAGCGCGCTTATTGATATTAAGCGCCAAATTGGCGGCCGCTTGTAACAAATGAGTTTTACCAACACCTATACTCCCCCATAAAAACAACAAATGATGTGTGGGATTTTTAACAAATTCATCCAGCTGAATTACTGCCTCTATGTTACCGGCTGCATAAAAATTCTTGATGGTTTTGTTTTTATCAAGACTAACATCTAAGGTTAATTGCTGTGTCATTGCGCCAAATCTATGGTTGAGTATTCTGCGAAAAATAACAAATCAAATCTGTGGCATTTACCGGGGTTATACATAAAAAGTTATCAATATTCTGTAAATTATTTTTAAGGTCAATTAAATTACTATCAGTCATTACCGTAAACTGTACCGCTGTAGGCCCAATACTATTTAACAACAACTTATCAACACTTGGTAATTTGCGCAGCTTATTAGCAATAGATAGATAACCATCAACATCCTTAATACCAGCAAATTCTATAGTAAAGCTACTAGTTAATGTGTTTCTCGCCGTTTTGATTAGTTGCTTAATAACAGCAACATCAAATTGAACATTCATGAAGCCATTCTCGCTAGAATAACTCACTACAAAGCGATTAGCATGGTTTAAAACATCACTAATTTCCCCCTGTTTAACTATATCAGCGTCCCCGCTCAAGTTAACCAAAGCATTGCTGAGGGCTTGTTTAAATACATGATTGGTCGAAAGATCAAGTGCCGGCACCTTGACGCTATAGAGCGTTGAAGCCAAAGCAATTTGCAATGGCAGCGCAAGCATCAACACTAACTTGATAAAAATATTAAGTTTTTTCTTGCCAAAAAAAATCATAGCTACGTATAATAAACGTCCTTGAATAAAAAGTCACTGAGAGCATTATGGTAAAGTCTGAACTAATTAACAAAATAGCAAACAATTTACTTTCAATGAGTGAGCACGACATTGAGCTCAGCGTCAATGAGCTATTGAACCGCATGACTCAAAGCTTAGCTAGCGGCAGCAGAATCGAAATTAGAGGTTTTGGGAGTTTTGAGCTACGATTTCGAGCACCGCGTAACGCCCATAACCCAAAGACCGGAGAGAGAGTAGTAACAATATCTAAGTACGTTCCTCACTTTAAAGCCGGCAAAGATATGCGCGACAGAGTTGATATGGCACGTCAAAATAATGTTGCTATTAAACAACAAGATCATTGTGAGTGACAAACTGACTGAAAGCGACAAACGGCTATTTCGTGATTCAATCGCCAATCTACAACCATCGGATATAACAGACGAAACAGGCAAAAGAAATATCGATCTCAATAATTGCCACTTGTCAGACTACAATATCATTGATGTACAAGCAGAAGACACCTTAAGCTATTTACCGACATCACTTCCATACAAATCATTGCAACAGATCAAACGAGGCACAATATCTATAAACGCAAAGCTAGACTTACATGGCTGCAATTTAGAGGAAGCAAAACAAAAACTATTGTCATTTCTAAGTTACTGCACCTCTAACAACAAAAAGCACCTACTATTGATTCATGGCAAAGGAACACCAAGATTTCACGGACACACAACTTTAAAAAGCGCAATAAATAGCTGGTTAAAACAGTTGCCTATAGTACTAGCATTCCACTCTGCCAAACAAAAGCATGGCGGAACTGGTGCACTTTATGTAATATTAAAAAGTCAAAATTAATTGAGGTTTTTATGAGTAATACGATGATCATAGGAGTAACTGGCGCTTCAGCATCCGGAAAAAGCCTACTCTCTCACACCATAGTAGAAGAGCTTGGTTCAGACCAAGTGGCTATCATTTCTGAAGACTCTTATTACAAAGGATTCGAAAACATCCCCCTGGAAGAAAGAATAAAAATAAACTATGATCACCCAGATTCTTTGGAACATACATTATTGTGCGAACATCTACGCAATTTGCTAAATGGCGACTCTGTTGAAGTGCCAATTTATGATTATGCAAAATATGAACGCAAAAAAGAAACCAGAACCGTTGGCTCACATAAAATCATCGTGTTAGAAGGCATCTTACTTTTCGTTGTGCCTGAACTGAGAGAATTAATGGATGTTAGAATATTCATGGACACATCATTAGACATATGTCTTACGCGCCGAATTCAAAGAGACGTTGTCGAAAGAGGACGAACCATTGATTCGGTATTACACGATTATCAAACGACAGTACGCCCTATGTATATGCAATTCATCGAACCATGCAAAAGACATGCCGACATAATTGTACCGCGTGGTGGTATGAATCGTATTGCCATTGAAATGATCAAGGCTAAAATGCGCGAATCCTTAAGCTAAAAACTGGAGCACTTCATGCAAAGAAAAATTAAATTCTTATTATTAATTAGTTTATCGTTTATATTAGCTGCATGTGGCTCTAAACCATATGTAAGCAACTTTTCTAGCTACCAAAAACAATCCGTCAATGGACTATACAAAAAAGCAACGCTATATCTTAATAGCAAAAAATATCAAAGTGCTATCAACAACTTCGAAGCCATAACAGCTCTACACCCATCTAGCCCATATGCTGAAAAAGCACAAATTGGCATAGTGGAAGCGTACTACAAAAATGCTGATTATGATTCAACTATAGCAGCTGCTGACCGCTATCTGCACTTATACCCTATTGGACAAAATACTGCTTATGCCTATTATCTAAAAGGACTAGCTAACTTTTATACACATACTTCCTGGCTCAGTAAAATGTATAAAAAAGATCCATCAGAAAGAGATTTAAGATCCTATGACCAAGCTTTTGTCGTTTTTCAAGAATTATTGCAAAACTACCCAAACAGCAAATATGCCGCTGATGCTAGGCGCAAAATAATTTATATTCGAGATATAACAGCAAAACACCAATTAGACATCGCTAAATTTTATATGCGCAAGAAAGCCTGTGTTGCAGCTATAAATCGCGCCAATTACATCATTAACAATTTGCCAAACACTAAAGAAGTAACTGATGCAAGATATATTGTTAACAAATGTAAAACACAGCTTAAATTAAAATAATGATGATAAAAAAACATACGCTATTTTTATTGCTTACATTCCCCATAACTGTTTTTGCCACGACACAAGCTTTTGTAAGCGTGATGCCACTGAAATATTTTGTGCACCGCATTGCTGGAAAACAATTAATTGTGCACAGCTTGGTCACTCCCGGACAAACACCTGAAACGTATGCACCAACTCCACAACAGATGACAGAGCTTAGCAACAGCAAACTTTATTATCGTATTGGAGTGCCATTCGAAACCACCTGGTTAAAAAAAATCAAGGCTATAAATCCAAAGCTAAAAATAATCGATCTAAGAGATGGTATTGAGTTGCAAAAAAACAATAGCAGTCCTACGCTTGATCCACATATCTGGAATTCACCGGTATTGGCAAAACACATTGCTAAAAACATCTATCAATCACTCATTAATATTGACCCCAAGAATCAAACTTTTTACTACAAAAATTATCTAAATTTAAGCAACAAACTAACCGAGCTACACCATGCAATTTGGCATAAATTAAACGAATTACAATGTAGAACCTTTTTGGTTTTTCACCCAGCATGGGGATACTTTGCTAATACTTATCATTTAAGACAAATAGCCATTGAACAAGAAGGTAAAAGTGCAACCCCACAAACCCTAACAAACATAATTAAATTAGCGAAAAAATATAAATTACACTTTATTGTCGTCTCCCCACAAATAAGTCATAAAGAAGCTGCGGCCATTGCAAGGGAAATTAATGCGAAATTGGTAGTTTTAGATCCATTAGCTTATGATTATTTGAATAATATGAAGTTTGTAGCAGAAACTTTAAGCAGCTTACTGCAATGCAAAAAAACTTAAACGAATGGTTAAATCATCTAGAGCAAAATTGCTCACCAAAGAGCCTCGGATTTAACAGCTTCAAAGATATAGTCAAAAAAATGGGCCTAAGCAAGTTCACATGCCCCATAATTATCGTAGGCGGCACAAATGGAAAAGGCTCTACTTGTCACTACCTTAAAAACATCTTGCAAAAATCCGGATATAACACAGCATGCTACACTTCCCCTCACCTTTTAGTTTTTAATGAACGCATCGAAATTAATGGCAAAAATTGTAGCGATATTGAAATAATCAATGCTTTTACAAAAATAGCAAACAATACAAATATAAAAAAATTAACCTATTTTGAGTTTATTACTTTAGCCGCTTTCTATATATTTCAACGATACCTTCCCGATATCATGATTCTAGAAGTGGGCCTAGGTGGAAGATATGATCCAGTTAATGTGCTTAAAGCTGATATTAGCATCATAACTAATATAGATTTAGAACATACTGAACGTCTTGGCAATGATCGCGAGCAAATTGCTTTCGAAAAATCTGGAATACTAAGAGCTAATCAATTCTTCATTTGTGCAGACAAAAACCCACCTAAGATTATCAAAAAAATCGCACGGCAATTACCTGTTAAATTTATACAAATAAGTGCTACGGCAGGTGAAGCCCCCATAAAAATAGCGAAAAAAACAGCAACAATATTACAAAAAAATTTCAACTTTACTATTAACAAACAACACGTCGAACAAGGCATTTACATGGGCAAACCAAGAGCACGCTTTCAATTATTGCAAACCGATCCCGAGCTAATTATTGATGTTGCCCATAATCCGGCAGGCGCTAAATTCTTAGCAAAACAATTATCCGAACGCACCAAAGCTAGGAAAACCATAGCCATTGTAGGCATACTACAAACTAAAGACGCAAAAAACATTTTACTACCATTTATAAATCTAATTGACGAATGGTATTGTATAGATCTAAAAACGCCTAAAGCCATTCCATCGCAAAATATACTTACCCAACTTCGATTTCTTGGAGGCAAAAACGTACATGATTGCATAACTGCAAAAAAAGCCCTGGAGTTTACATTGAGAGATGCGCAAAAACGAGATAGAATTGTGGTTTTGGGATCTTTCTATACTGCAGCTGAAATTATAAACGCGTACGATGAAGGAAAATATTAAACAACGTCTTGTAGGGAGCATAACACTGCTTGTTGTAGTAATAGGACTACTATTGCTTTTGCACCATTACAAAAAAGCTAGCACCAGTCCAGAGCAGCAAGCATTAATACCTACGACTATTGATAAGCCACTGCTTAGCACAGCTCCAACACAAAAAGTATTAACAATATCTACAACAAAAACAAAGCAATCATGGGTCATACATATGATTAGCTATAGCAAAAAAGGTTTTGCTCGTAGTTTTATCAAACAATTGAGAATACATAAATACAGAGCTTATATTGAACAAGCAACAGTAAAAAACACGACAATTTATCGCGTTTACGTGAAGGCCGGATATGATTGGCAAAAAGCCAATGAACTAGCCAAAAAATTACGTAAACAATTTCAACTACCACAGGTTATCATTCAATACGAGGGCAAATAATTATGCATATTAATATGAACATGTTTAACTGGGCTGATTACACAATCATCGCCATAATCGTTATATCCACACTAATCAGCTTAATGCGAGGTTTCGTGCGTGAGGCTTTATCATTAATCACATGGGTTGCAGCATTTATTGTTGCATTCAAATTTTGTGATAGAGTAGCTGCGCTCTTTATAAACTATATTCAAACACCAAACTTTAGAGTCGCCTTAGGCTTTGCAATTTTATTCATCATAGTGTTGATTCTGGGAGGTCTGTTAGGCTTTTTAATTACACAACTTATTGTAAAAACTGGGCTCACTGGCACTGATCGTCTACTAGGCACGGTTTTCGGCATAATACGTGGCGTTTTATTGGTTGCCGTTATCCTACTACTTATTAATGTAGATCAGAAAAAGCCAGCTGATTGGTGGCAACATTCATACTTTATCCCTTACTTTAAGGAACTAGTAGCTTATCTACACTCCTTCTTGCCTGCTAAGATTTCGGCTTTAACAGCACACACTAAAGCCACTTTTGCCGCAGCACCGGCTATCGCAAAACCAGCTACAGTTGTATCGGCAAAAGCAACTACCGCAGCAATTCCAACAAAACCTATAGCTGCAAAAGTAATTGGCTAATGGAAAAAGTTGATTATCTACGAGCAATGGAAATCGATTGTTGGGAAAAACGATCGTCATCAACGAACTCTTCGACTAACACCGAGTCAAATCTAACGCGGAACCTAGTCGAAGAGTCCAGTTTATCTAATAATTGGCAAGAACTTGCAGATACTATCGCAAATTGCACAAAATGTGAGCTACACAAAAGCCGTCGCAATACGGTATTTGGAATTGGCGATCCAAATGCTGATCTTTTGATTATAGGTGAAGCACCAGGAGCTACCGAAGATGCTCAAGGCGAGCCATTTGTCGGCCGCGCCGGTAAATTACTTGATAATATGTTGCTTTCAATTGGTCTTCAAAGATCCAATATCTTTATAGCCAACATACTAAAATGCCGACCTCCTCAAAACCGCGACCCATCCCCCAAAGAAGTCGCAACTTGTACACCATATCTCACCAAACAAATTGAGCATATAAAACCAAAGCTAATCGTTACCGTTGGACGCATTGCCGCACACTTCTTACTTAACACTAATCTGTCGATGGCTAAACTTCGCGGACATAGTTATGAATATGGCGAAAACAAAACGCCTCTTTTAGTAACTTATCACCCAGCCTATTTACTTAGATCTCCAGGGGAAAAAGCCAAAGCCTACCAAGATTTACAACTAATTAAATCTTATCTTTAAGAAAAATAAAAATTAGCCTCGTCTGGCTTGAAAAAAATTTCGCAATAAGCTTGATGATTCCTCAGCCAAAATGCTTGAATCACACTCCATTTGATGGTTAAACAAACCTTTTTCCAATAGATTGAATTTACTATGCACCGCGCCTGTTTTGGGATCTTTTGCAGCATAAACTAAGCGTTTAATTCTGGCGTGCATCATTGCACCAATGCACATAACACAAGGTTCTAGGGTTACATAAATAGTACTATTTAACAATCTATAATTACCAATCTTTTTACTTGCTATGCGCATAGCTACAATTTCAGCATGCGCTGTTGGATCATGCTCTGAAATAGGTCGATTAAAACCTTCTGCAATAATCTCATTATCAATAACAACCAAAGCACCGACTGGCACCTCACCTGCTTGTTCAGCCATTTTCGCAAGCTCCAAAGCCCGGCGCATAAAAATATTATCTTGATCATTCATAGTTAGTTACAGGACTTATGCTAAAAGATGAGATACGAGACAAAAGCGACGCGAAAAAGCGGAGTTTATGTCTAATAAATGAGCATTTTGAGCGAGCTTTTAACAAAGTAGATCGCTTTTCGCATAAGTCCTAGCTAGAATAGCAGAATGTTAAATCAAACGGAAACAGTATACAGCGTCAGCAAATTAAATAACCTAGTTAGAGAAGTATTAGAGGAAAATTTTGCTACCATCTGGATTGAAGGAGAAATATCCAACTTATCAACACCAAGCTCCGGCCACATCTATTTCACACTTAAAGATAACTGCGCTCAAATAAGAGCAGCTATGTTTAGAGGTAACAATCGATTGCTGAACTTTACCCCTAAAGACGGTATACGCGTTTTGCTACGCGCAGAAGTAAGTCTCTATGAAGCGCGCGGTGACTATCAATTAATCGTATCTTACATGGAGGCAGCTGGTGCTGGTCTTTTAAAATTAAAATTTGAACAGCTGAAACTCAAATTGGCAGAAGAAGGTCTTTTTGATGAAAAACATAAAAAAGCCATACCTAAATTTCCGCAAACCATAGGTGTTGTAACATCTGATACGGGTGCTGCTATACACGATATTATAACAGTCATAAAAAAACGCTATCCAATAATTGAGCTAATCATTTATCCAACTCAAGTACAGGGAGATACAGCAGCTATACAAATCTCGCAGCAAATAGAATTGGCTAATAAACAAAATTCATGTGATCTTCTGATCGTTGGGCGTGGTGGCGGATCATTAGAAGATCTATGGCCCTTTAATGAAGAAATTACCGCTCGCGCTATTTATGCAAGCAACATCCCAATTATTAGTGCCGTAGGACATGAAATAGATTTTAGCATTAGTGACTTTGTAGCAGACCTAAGAGCGGCTACTCCATCACAAGCTGCAGAGCTCGCTTGCCCTGATCAGCATCATTTGCTACACAACCTAGAACAACAAAAAAATAAATTATTAAAATTAATAGAAAATAAAATAATAAGGCAACAACAAAAATTAGAATTCTTACAAAAACGCCTGCAACACCCAGCCAAGAAAATTCAAGATAAAATGCAACGCCTAGACAGACTTGAAAAACGTCTATATTTAGTCATTAACACAGCTATACAACATAAAAAACACCTACTTAATAACAGCGCCCGTGCTCTTAATGTATTAAACCCTTTAACAATTCTAGAAAGGGGTTATGCTGTTATAAGTAACAGTAAACAACAAATTATAAAAAGTGCAAAGCAACTTAAGGAAAATGACTTGGTGAATCTACGCTTTGCAGATGGAACCTGTAAATCTAAAGTAATAAAAATTAATGGGCAATAATTTCAGTTAAATCATATTTCTCTACAGCAACAAATTTTTTTCTGACATTTTGTAATTGAGCGATCATAGTATGTCGATATTCTTTATCTGACAAAATCTTATCAATTTCTTGATAAATATCATCAGGACTAGCATCGCGCTGCAAAAGCTCTTTAATAACACCTTTTTGCAATACAATATTACAGAGACCAATCCATTTAATATTGATAAATTTTCTAATAGGAATAAATTCTGGGGAAATTTTATATATAACTACCATCGGCTTGCTCATCAAACCAATTTGTAATGTAACTGTTCCTGAGACCGCAATTATTGCATCACAAACATTAATAATATCGTAAATATTATCATCCAAAATTGTTACTTTAAGCTTCGAATTAATTAAAAACGGTTCAATATCTTGCCTAGAAAAAGAACTAGCTAAAGGAATAACAAATTCTATATTTTTGTGTTTTTCTTGTAACAAGATCGCAGCATTTAACATTACTGGCAATAACCTTTTAAGCTCACCTTGCCTACTGCCTGGGAAAAGACCTATGATCAAAGAGTTATTTTCTAAACCAAATTTTCTCTTAGCATCAATTATTGATAAAGTTGGTTTTGCTTCATTAACCAGTTCATTACCAACAAATTTTGCCTTAATACCAAGCGTTTTAAAAAACTCCACTTCAAATGGGAAAATAACTAACAGCTCATCAACATACTTTCTAATTTTCTTAGCACGATGAGGCCGCGATGCCCATAGTTTTGGTGGAATATAATAAGCAACCCTACATTGATGTTTTTTTGCCAATTTGGCAATTGCAAGATTAAACCCAGGATAGTCTACTAAAATAACCAAATTTGGTTTTTTATTTAATATTTGTTTTTTGATTTTCTGATAAGCTTGATGGATTTTCCTGAATTTAAATATAGCATCAAAAAGCCCCATAACAGCAAGTTTATTGCTATCAACAATCAGCTTTACTCCAGCTTCTCGCATTAACTTACCACCCATCCCAATGAAATTTATCTTAGGATACTTTTCCTTGGTGCATTTTACCAATTTGGCTGCGTGCAAATCCCCAGATGGCTCACCGGCCACAATCAGAATATTTTTCGTTAATTTATTAGTAACAGTGCTCATAGATGTTATTATGCTAGCATGAAGCATGAATTAATTGTAGGTATTGATGAGGCCGGACGAGGGCCATTGGCAGGTCCTGTAGTAGCCGCCGCAGTAATCTTAGATCCTGACTCACTGATTGAGGGGCTAAATGATTCTAAAAAGCTAACCGAACGCAAACGTGAGGCATTATACGATTTAATCACTGCAAACGCCTTAAGCTTTGCAATAGCATCAGCATCGGTTGCAGAAATAGATGATATAAACATTCTACAGGCAACGCTCTTGGCAATGCAGCGCGCTGTTGCAAAGCTTAATATCAAACCAACCTTCGCTCAAATAGACGGAAATATTTGCCCAAAACTTGACATTCCATCTGAGGCCATCATCAAAGGTGATCAACTAATTCCATCCATAAGCGCCGCTTCTATTTTGGCCAAAGTTTATCGCGATAGACAAATGCTTGCTTTGGACCTCGAATACCCACAGTACGGCTTTGCTAAACACAAAGGCTACGGCACAAAACAACATATTGACGCTATTAAACAACACAGCATAACTCCCCACCATCGCAGAAGCTTCGCACCTATAAAGAATCTTATCTCAAGTAAATCGATGATTTAGTAAAAAATACTGTATTTATTTTGATATATCTTATTTGATACATTAAAATAATGACAGGTAAGCAAGCGATAAAGTTATTGCAAAGACATAATTGGGTAATACTGAGAATGTCTGGCAGCCATTGCCGTATGGGCAAGTATCACTTAAGAACTACCGTGCCTATACATGGCAAAAAAGATATAGGCATTGGATTATTGAAAGCGATTGATAAACAAACTGGGGTGAAATTGTATGAAAATTGAGTATCCGGTAAAAATTCATAGAGATAAAAGCAATAAATATTTTGTTGTTTTTCCGGATTTGCCTGAAGCAATCACTGAAGGTGATACCATTAATGAGGCATTAGCAAATGCTATTGATGTTTTGAGCTTAACGCTTGCTGGCCGCCTAGATGAAGGAGAGAATATCCCAGCACCATCCAAAATAAAACATACACACATGATTAGTCCATCAGCACAAGTACAAGCCGCACTATTCTCAAGCATAATAAAAGTGAGCGCAGTACAGCTGATTTAGCGCGTGAGTTAAAAACTTCTTGGGCTGCTATTGCTAGAATTGAGGACCCACATCACTGGCCAAGTTTGCGACAATTGGAAAAAGTTGCCCATGTTTTAGGTAAAAAACTAGTTTTAGCATTTGAAACGATTTAGCGGCAGATTTTGAATATATCAAAATAAATACATTTAATTAAATTTTAAAATTAAATTGAAATTATCATATGTACTTAAGTGCTCACGCAATTGAGCAATTATTGTTTTTGAAAGATCATGAAAATGCAAAATAATGTGTGGGTAATATTGATAATCAACTTTATTACCCCATGGATCAACAAGATGTACTTGTGATTCATCAGCGAATTTTCTCAGTAAAAATCCATGCGATATTAAGTTTTTAATAGAAGCATTTTGATAATCACCATTAATATCTTGCCATTTTTCAAGGGCAACCTCGACTTGCGATATCATATAAAAAGTTGCGTTAACTTTTTCATCTCGATGCCTCAAAAGCACGATATTAAAAAGAAACGTAATTACCAAAAGTACAACAACAATCGAAATTATAACTTCTATGTATTTCCTAATATAAAACCTCATGCTAATTACCATCCAAACCATAAATTGGCTTCAAAGAATTCCATTCTCTACAACTTGGGCAATGCCAATACAGTGTCTTAGCGGAAAAACCACAGCGCGAACAACGATAAGCAGGTTTGGCACGCAACAAAATATGCATTGTATCTAACAATGACTGAAGTCTTTTACGCGTAGTTATATCAGAGTTATTTACATAGAGCTCGGTTATATACAAAAGGCCATGCAACGACGGACAACGAGATAATTGCTCTGTCATAAAATCTATAGCGGCGAAATCCCCTTCTGTTTTTCTTATATTCTCCGATATAGCAATTAATATTGAAATTCTTGGGGCCTTCTTTAAGCACTCATATAAATATTTATCAAATGCTTTTTCATTTCTTAAATTCGCATAACAAATCGCCAAAGAATCTATTATTTCTGCAATAAAATCGGCATCTTGCGATAAAATATTTTTGTATGAAAAAATAGCATTTTTATATTGTCCACACTGCACTTGTTTATTACCAAGCAAAATAGATGCTCGAACACAATTCTTATCTATTTCCAAAGCAGCTTCTGGATCACCTAACTCACAATAGTAATTTGCAATTGCTGCAGTCATACTCCTGCGCTGTAATTTCGGCAACTTTTTAGCAAACTTAATAGCTTTATGCCAATCTTTCTGCTGTTCATAAATTGTCATCAAAGCTTTGTTTGCACCAGCTGATTTATTATCCAAATTTAGAACTTCTAAAAATAACTCCTCAGCCCTATCAAGAACACCAGCATGCATATAATCGTGAGCTAATTCAAAAAGAGCATAGAGACGTTGTTTTTTTGACAACTCTGAACGAGCAACTAAATTATCGTGAATACGAATAGCTCGGTTCACTTCCCCTCTATTACGAAACAAAGTTCCTAGCGCCAAATGGGTATCAATAGTTTCTTTATCAACACTTAAAAGATCGATAAAAACATCAATTGCCTTATCAGGCTCTTCATTAAAAAGATGCCTCAAACCCAAATAGTAATCACTAGCAAAAGTTACACTTCTCTTGCGATGTCTTATCGACGCCAACCATCCAGAAGCAGCTGCAACTGGTAATAACAACATCCACAAACTATTCATGCGAATTAGTCAGTTTTTTCAATTTTCTCTCTGAAAAATACCATCTAAACCAAAGGGGAAGCATCGATAAAAATCCAAACAATATCCCCAAGCCTAAAGCAAAAAGAAGTAGTATGGAAAGAGGTAGCGTAACTGTACCTAGATAGTAATTAAAAGGCACATTAATTGCATTCAAATAAGCAAAACTGATCCCTAGTACAACAACAAACAACACAACAAGATAGACGACGAGCTTTGCTATTTTTTGCAGTGTATTCATACTTTCAACATCCCTAACTTCTCTTAGCCAGTTACTAGCATAGTCATCCTCCGGGCTTGCTTAGCAAGCACCGGGGGACCTCCATAAACCGCTCTTATTCCTTATCCATATGTTCGCGTAATTGCTCGCTGAGCTGCGTGTTCAATGGCATCTCAACAGCTGCCTGTTGTTCTTTTTCTATATCCTTTCTAGACAAAAGAACAGCGCGAGTTTTGCGATCAAGACCTTGAACTTTAGCTTCAACACTATCACCAACCTCAAACACATCGGTGGCATCATTAATACGTGTTACGCTTATATCTGCGGCTCTTAGTTTTCCAATAATGTCATTACCAAGATCGATAGTCACAACTTTTTGATCAACCGATGTAACCGTACCCTGTACCGAAGTACCCTTAGGATGAGTGGCTAGATAATCAGAATAGACATCTTCGTCAAGCTGCTTAACACCTAAAGAAATGCGCTCTTTATCGGCATCAATTGCTAAAATAGTAGCCTCAACCTCTTGACCACGCTTATAATCACGAACAGCCCTATCTCCTGAATCCACCCAAGATAAATCAGATAGATGTACCAAACCATCAATACCGCCATCTAAACCGATAAAAATACCAAAGTCAGTGATAGATTTAACTGGTCCCTTAACTAAATCACCCTTCTTATGATTTTCGGCAAATTCTAACCAAGGGTTTGATTTACACTGTTTTAAACCAAGAGAGATACGGCGACGATCTTCATCTATCTCTAAAATCATAACTTCAACTTCATCACCGGAATTAACGATTTTAGATGGATGAACATTTTTATTAGTCCAATCCATTTCTGACATATGAACTAAACCTTCGATACCATTTTCAATTTCAACAAAGCAACCATATTCAGTTAAGTTAGTAACTTTACCAAACACTCTGGTACCAACAGGATAACGTCTAGCAATATCTTGCCACGGATCACCACTAAGCTGTTTAATACCAAGTGAAATACGACCGCTTTCATGGTCAATCTTTAAGACCTTAACCTTTATTTCATCACCTATGTTAATAAGCTCACTAGGATGTTTAATTCTCTTCCAAGACATGTCAGTAATATGCAACAAGCCATCTACACCACCTAAATCAACAAAAGCACCATATTCAGTTAGATTTTTTACAACGCCGACAACTTCTTGGCCTTCTTGAATGTTTTCCAAAACTTCCTGTTGCCCAACTGCATTATCAGCAATTACCGCTCGGCGAGACACTACAATATTATTACGAGCACTATCTAACTTAACCAATTTAAATTCCAAGTCTTTGCCTAACAAGTAGGATGGATCGCGCACTGGTTTTACATCAATTTGTGATCCTGGCAAAAATGCTTTAATAACTTGTTCGATTTCTACAGTGAAACCACCACGCACACGTTCGGTAATAACACCAATGACCAGTTCGTTATTCTGAGAAGCAAGTTCCAATTTTTTCCAAACTTGCTGGCGTTTAGCCTTTTCCCTGGACAAGCGGCTACGACCGGCGCCATCGTCCATCGCTTCAATAACAAGCTCTACACTATCACCAACTACAACCTCTAAATCACCTTCGCGATTTTTAAATTCACCACTATCAATATAACTTTCGGTTTTTAGGCCAGCATCAACAACGACGTAGTCTGGCGCAACCTCTAACACCTCACCCATAACGGTAGAACCGCTGGTAAAGTTACTTGAATGTTCTTGAAAAAGTTCTGCAAAATTTTGAGTCATATAAAATCTCTTTGTTTTATATTAGATTGAAATAACTAATCTTAAATTAAACACCCCACCCTTTCAGATGGAACCATAGACCCATACGGATCAGCGGCGCAGCATACCATCATATACCTATGAATGCAATGCTTGCTGATCTTTAGAAACAAGGCTGCTAGTAAGTGATGTGGTCCTGGTTGCTGCAACAAACTCATGTTGCTCTTCAATCGGGGTTGGTGAAGTAATTGAACGACGCCAGTAAAAGAAGATTCCTAAAGCAAAGGTTATAATAGCAAAGTATGCAAAAATACCCAAAGGCCCAAATAGATGCATCATAGATGGCACAATTAAAGGACCTACAATAGAACCAATACCGTTAGCCAAAAGCAATCCTTGAGTTACCGCCACCAAATTATCACCATCTAAAAAATCGCAGGTATGATTAATACCGAGAGGATAAATTATGAAAGAAAAACCTCCGAACATAAATGCGCAAAATAAAAATAACTCATGATGATGCGTCATAAACATTAGTAAAACTGCTAAGAAACAACTTACCAAACTACAAATAATCAAAACCTTACGCCTTTCTATCCAATCAGACAGTTTGCCCAGCGGATACTGTATCGCCATAGCACCAAAGATAGTAGCGCTCATGATTTGCGCTGTAAAAGCAGAAGATAAACCATTTTCTCCAGCAAAAAGCGGCAAAACACCATAAACCACGCTAGTTATCAACCCGGCGGCCAAACAAGCCAACATGCCAGATGGTGAAATGCGAAATATTTTTATCAGGCTAAGTGGTGCGATATCTTCAAACTTAGGAGATGTCGCATGCGTAATAGTAATCGGAAAAATTGACAGTGAACAAAATAAAACCACTATACAAAATGGTATCACAGAAGAGATGTTATTGATGTTAAGCAAAAATTGGCCAAGCGCTAAAGCTGCATAAAAAACAATCATATAAAGAGAAAGCATTTGCCCTCTCCTCTCAGGCGGACTTACCACCAACATCCAACTTTCGATGGCAACATAAAGAGCAGCGGTAAAAGCGCCCGTTATAAAACGCAGCAGAATCCAAAACCAATCAACCGCAATCAAACCCTGCAGCAAAATCGCAACAGACAAAATGGCAGCGGATGCTGCATACACCCTAATATGCCCAACTCTTTTCGTCGTTCTCCCAATTACAAACGAACCAAGAACCAATCCAGCGTAATAAGCAGCCGTTAGAAAACCAACCACCCAAGAAGAACCACCCTGCAAATGCAAACGAATAGTTAACAACGTGGTCAAAAAGCCACTACCCAGCGTAAACAGGAGTAAGCTCAAAAGAGGCGCAAATACCATCAATATTAGTCGCAACACAGTTTTTTCTACTTCAGTTACTAGACAACCATAATGATAAACATAGCGCTTGGCGAATACAACAATCAACCTATTGTTTCTTACCTTGCACTCATATATATTCAATATCTATGAATACTATTTTAATAATATCCGCTGCGCTTTTTGTATTAATGATGATTGTTATAATTGTGGCGACCATAATCTTTTTACGCCATAACAACAAAGATGATCGCCACCTAAAAACCATGCAAATTCTGCAACAATCTATTCAATCGGCCATGAGTGACATCCGTTCACAAATAACTATGTTGCTTAATAATAATGCCGATGAAATCAACAAACGCATGGATAAACTAACTTCTCAAACAGAATACAAACTAAAAGAAATTAGCCAACAAGTTGAGAAAAGATTGACTGAGGGATTTGAAAAAACTAGTAGCATCTTCACTGATGTTATTAAAAGATTAGCAATCATCGATTCAGCCCAAAAGAAACTAAATGAACTATCCAGTAACGTTGTAAGCTTACAAGAAGTACTGGTAGACAAGCGCTCACGCGGAGCTTTTGGTGAAGTACAACTTACAGCACTAATCAACAATCTATTACCAGAGAATAACTACGCTATGCAACACACTCTATCAAATGGCACAAGAGTTGATTGCATGCTATTCTTGCCAGAACCAAGCGGCCACATTGCCATAGATTCCAAATTTCCACTGGAAAGTTATCGCAAAATAAATAATCACAAGCTAGACGCTCATGAACAAACTAAAGCACAACAACAATTCAAACAAGACATCAAAAAACACCTACAAGACATCGCACAAAAGTACATAATTCCGGGAGAAACCAGCGATGGGGCAATCATGTTCATTCCATCTGAAGCAATTTTTGCTGAAATTCACGCCAATTATGTAGATCTTATTGAGTTATCACACAGACTTCATGTTTGGATGGTATCCCCTACCACCATGATGGCAGTCTTAACTACAGCAAGTGCTGTTTTAAAAGACGCAGCCAGACGCAAACAGGTTCACATAATTCAAGAACATTTAATTGGCCTTAGTAAAGATTTCGCAAGATTTCAAAAACGCATGGACAATTTAGCACGTCACATTAATCAAGCTCAAACCGATGTTGAAGAAGTACATCGATCTTCACGCAAAATCACCAGCCGCTTTGATAAAATCGAAAAAGTTGAGTTGGGAGATACAACCAAACTGCCGGATGATTAAAACAACGCACGCAGCGGAATCAAAATAGTTACCCCTGTTGCAACTAATACAATCACAGCGCCTGATGGCAAATTAAAAACATACGAGATCCATAAACCTAAAAATGTAAAAACACCACCAAGAATGACAGAACTTACAATAATTTTACCTAACGATTTAAAAAAGGCCCCACCAATAACAGCAGGCGCTGTTAATAGTGCTAAAATCAGAATAAGACCTACGACTTGAATTAAGCTTACTACAGTCAAAGCGATTAACATAATTAACATTAAATAATAAAAATCAACTTTCAAACCTCTGACTCTTGCAAACTCTTCATCAAAGGTTACTGCTATCAATTGCCTATAAAAAATCGTAATTAATACAACAATGACTACATCCAAACCTAGCAATAGATATAAATTATTTTTACTAATCAATAAAATATTACCAAACAAATAACTCATTAAATCGGCGTTATATCCAGGAGTTTTACTAATAAAGATCAAACCAACCCCCATGCCAATTGCCCATAAAATACTAATTATAGTATCTGCGTATTTTTCAACTTTCAGACTAATTATTCCTATAATCAAACCCGCAATAATCGCAACCACAAGAGCCCCATAAAGTGGACTTTGCTGCATAAAATACGCAATTCCCATACCAGCCAAAGTAGTATGTGCAATACCTCCGGCGATATAACTCATACGCTTAGCAACAACTAATGGCCCTATCATGCCACAAGCAATACTTGCGAGAATTCCACCTAAAACTGCATATTGCAAAAAATTGTGTGTTATCAATGCGTGAAGGAACAACATATTACTTTTCCACTCTATCATGCTTAATAAGATTAATTGGACCCTTATACAACTCTTCCATTATCTCAACAGATAAATGCTCTGTTTTATGACACACTACTCGACGATTTACACAAATAACTCTTTTAATATTATTAGTTATAAAACCAATATCATGCGAAACAACAACTATAGTCATATACTCATTTAGTTTTTTAAGTACACTATAGATATTTTCCTCAGCTTGCACATCAACATTAGCAGTTGGTTCATCCAACAACAAAACCTTTGGCCTTCCAATTAATGCTCGAGCCACCAAAACACGCTGTAACTGCCCACCAGAGAGCTCATTTATTGACCTGCAAGCCAATGATGCACTACCAAGCCTATCAAGCACAGCCAAAGCTCTAGCCTTTTCGCCTTTACTATAGCATGGAAATTTTTTGAAATTATCCAGCATTCCCATCAATACAACATCTAAAACAGAAATGGGAAAATTCTGATTAAAATTAGCAAACTGCGGAACATAACCAAGCAAAGAGCGCGATTTTTGTGGTTTATTACCAAAAACTTCAATACTTCCACTATTTGGCTCTATTAATCCCAAAATGAGCTTTAAAATAGTGCTTTTTCCGGCACCATTTGGCCCAACAATACCTAGAAATTCTCCAGCATTAATTGTTACATCAACATTTTCCAACGTAGGAACAAATTGATTATAAGAAAAGCTCACGTCATTAAATTTTATTACAGACATGTTAATTTTATTTCTTTTTAGATGCAGCTGCTTTATTCAAAACCCTATCAACAGCTTGGGTTAAATCTGTTACGCTTAATTTATCAGTTATTGTAGGTGGATAATAAGTTGCCACTTCAAAATCATTGACTATTTCAGTAGCTACAGTTCTAGCCTTAGCCTCCCTCAGTCCAGCTGCTAAACCAATCTTATCCAAGCTTTTCAAGAAAACAGTCTTATCCAAAATGGCACGACTAAATAAATCAATATTATCAATATGCAATTCTTTTTCCATTTCATCACTTAATTTAAGTGATGAGAAGATATCTATCTCACCTTCATTATGCTGATCAAAAATATCTTCAACATCTGAAATCGACTCAGGAACATCCCGATCATGATATGCCAAGAGAGTCTGTACACCACGCTCAATTAGAGGTTGAGTTGTATCTTTACGCATCATATCAAGCAAATAATCTATTTCTTTCTTATCACTCAACTCAACATCTTTGAAAAAATCCTTCTTCTTTACCAATTGATTAAAATAATAAAAACCATTATTCAGTTTGCGTTTTTTTTCATCACTCGGCGCACCAACTTTAACCAATTGATTAACTCGCATTTCTTTCACAGGCCGTGGATTTGCATAAAACATCTTGGCACGAACAATCCTGGCCTTAAAGAATATGTGAGCCTCACCCTCTCTTTGCTCTTTTAAATCCAACAAATCGACCCTAGAGCGCTTCTCCATCCTAGCGCTTTTTGTATCCATATACTGACTGGTCATACTACGCGAATCAGTCTGAAAGCTTTCAACCTGGGAAACATATGATTCACCACCGGTTTTCATGAAGAAATCCCAAGTCTCTAACGGATCCTCCAGTTTCATACAAATCTTAATATTAGTATTAGCACCGATAGTAGCAGCCTCTTCTTTGGAAGCCTTTTGCAAAGCAGGAAGATCTTGTCCTGCAAATATTACAGAAAACCCTAAAGCACGAGCCTGCGCTGGTACAATTGCGAACCCTGGAACCGCATAATAACCATATTCATCCAAGATACATAAAAATGGCGTTCTAGAGTTGGTTGGCTTGCGACCAACAACCTCCTTATATTTACCTTCGACCTCTTCACCGAGACCAGCGGCCATCATAGCCTTTAAATTAGCAATAATAACTTTACCTAAGTTTGCTAGTTCATCTGTTGATTTTTCTAAAGCTGGTAATAAAACCGTTAGAATGCGCCGATTTAATACTACGTCTCGCATATCAACTTCAGCCAGACGAGTTCTAAGAATATGCCCGTAAGTATCGGCTAATGAACCAAAAACCCTGGTTAACTGCATAGTGATAAAACCGTGCTGCTCTAGGACCTGAGAAACCTGCTTACCTTTTTTAGCCTTATTGTAACCAGGCAAATTATACAGATAATTATCAATACCTTCTGTTACAAGTTTAGGGAAATCTTTAATACTTATAGGGTCATCATCATCTCGTACGAAAACGCGATCTAACACGATTCTTTCAAGCCTATCTAAAGTAAAATAATTACGAATAACATTAGCATCTAATAAAATAAACTCAGCATCACGCATAGCCACCAAAACACGCATCAATGCCTCCACAAAAACCATAGCTCTACCTTTCCACATGTCCCCACTAGAGCTATCAGATTTTGATTCCATCAAGCTAATAACCAGCTGAGATAACATACTAGATGAGCCAGCTGCAAAAGGATTTAAAGTATTAGACAAACGAGTTTTTTGTGGGCCAACAATATCGCGCGCACCAGTCATGAAGTTTATCAGCAATAAATCATCTTCACGCCCCATGTAACGCACCATTGAAAAAACCTTTGAATATAATGAGTTATCGCCTTTACCATCTACATAAATAAAACCACTACTTTGTAATAGTGCGTTATACGCGATAGAGACCAAGCTTTCAGTTTTACCACTACCAGTTGAACCAAACATCAAAACGTGAGTTCTCATATCTTCGTTAGTAAACCATAATTCTGCATTATCTTTTTTTTCGTTACCGAAAAGATAAATACCCGCTGCCATAGATGGCTTGTTAGTACCAGGCTTGGGACTATTGTAATCTTTTTTATGAGAACGCATCGGCAACCTAAAAGGCAACATATTCTTATGGCCCTTAGCAATAATAAAAGCGATAAATCCAGCAACGAACAGATAATCAGATGAGGCAGGAACAATAAAAGAAGCAACAGCAAAAACTACTAACGTTATAGCAACAGCCTCTGAATTACAGAGAAAGTCATAAAAACGCTGACCAAGCGTCCTAGTATCGCGAATTAATTGGCGATAATTTTGTTCTTGATCTGCATCTAAACCACGTTGCACGTACGCCATTATATGCCCCTCATTTAAGCTTCATCTGGCTCATATAAAACCTCAGCAACAGCCTCTTCCAAACCCTTAACGGCTTCATCAACCATTGGTGTTCTAATTGGCCAACCCAATTTCTTCTCCGCCATCCAATGAGAAAAAACACCGGCCACTTCAACAAAAGCTGTCGGACGACCAACGCTATTCAAAACGTACCAAAGCGAACGATCTATTGGTTTTAACCAGATAAAATCTGCGCTTGCTAACACTCCTGAGGTACGAGCCAACTCTAGCATTGATGCCATAATAGTAAAAATATAGGAGTGGGATTGCATGATTTTAGTAACAAGTTTAGAGTTCATGTTTTTAGCCAACAACCGTTTTGAATCACCATAATCTGGTTTGGCGCCATTGGCAGCCGAAAGACTGATTTGATCAATTAACTTATCAACCGCCTCTATCTCTCCATTAGCACGAGCTGCAAAAATAGCAAGTAATGCAATCATATAATCTGGTAAATTCTGCGGACCTTTCCACGCAGGTCCAAGTTGTAAGGCGAACTTGGTATAAGCCCGATCCCTCAATACGGTTACTGTTGTTTTGCCATATTCCCTATGCTCTTTAAGTAAATTGAATTTTTTACAAAAACTCATGGGAGATAACGCCATTGACCATGGCGCCTTATCCAAGTCTTCATTTACTAAATCCAAATGAACAATAGGCATAATGCGCGGCCAATTAACTTGTTCTTCATCGCGCAAACTTTGCATAGAATAGGTGCTGCTGTAACGCAATATAATACCTCTGAAGTAGAGCACTGCAGCCATTAGCAGCAATAGCAAGATTATGGGATAACGCATAAAACGCCCCACTATGGCATCTACCTTAAGAAGCATCTTAAACTGTATACTTCCAGTATGAGTATGAATAAATTGCTCGACGGCTATCAAATTGGATAAATCAATAGTGGGAATATGTAGATGATAAGCAAAGCCGTTAAATATGCGTGCTACGAACTTGATCATGGCAATTTCGTAGAGCTTCATATAAAAAACGGCTTCAGTAATATAACTCCCGCCAAAGTACCAAATGGCAAGCACCAAAACAATCACAAGCACAATCATCCAGACAAAGTCTAATGATCCTTCTTCTCGTTGTTGTCCCGGTTGTGCTGCTGGCATTGGAAAATTTTACCCCAAATGAAATGTCTTCACAAACGCTGAGACAAGTTTTAACAAATTGTTAGTAGCAAGTTTAGCGCCCTCTAATGTCACTTCATGACTTAGCACACCCTCAAACAAGCCCGCACCAAGATTAGTAATTGCAGAAACAGCAGCAACTTTTAATCCGCAATGCCTTGCAATAATAGTCTCTGGTACAGTTGACATGCCAACAACATCAGCACCCCAAGCAGCATAAGCTCTATTTTCAGCTGGAGTTTCAAATGTTGGTCCAGCATTGGCTTGATAAATACCTTCATGCAATTCTACGCCAAGTTCCTTAGCAACAGCCAAAAGCTTAGCTCGCAATTCCGGATCATAAGCATCTTCCATACCAACAAACCTTTCACCAAATTCTTCATCGTTCGGACCTATCAAAGGATTGTTTCCTAACATATTGATATGGTCCTGAATTGCCATCAAACTTCCTGGCTGCATTTCTTTTCTTAAAGAACCGACTGCATTAGTTTGAATAAGCATCTCACAACCAAGTAATTTCATAGTGCGTATAATGACTTTGATCGGTTCCATATTGCCCTCATACCAATGCGCTCTTCCCTGCAAACAGGCTACTGGCACACCATGCAACATGCCAAGATGCAATTTACCAGCATGACCTGCCACGCCACCAGGCTGTGGAAAACCCGGTAATTTTTCATAAGAAATAACTACTGAATCCTGCACTTCTTCTGCAAGCTTACCTAACCCCGAACCCAAAACTATCGCCATTTTTGGCGTAAAATTTGGTTTTACTTCATGAATAACTTCTAAAATTTGATCATATGGTTTTTTCATAACTTAACTTTTCCTCTCTTAAATAGAAAACAATGATTTAATTATATTAAAATAAACTACAGCAAACACCGCAACTATCGGCACTGTAATCAACCAGGAGGCAAATATTGACCTTACAACCCGCAAATCAAGTGCACCGATACCTCGAGCTAAACCAACACCAACAATTCCACCAACTAAAGTTTGGGTTGCTGAGACTGGAATACCTATGCTAGTAGAAACTACCACGGTCAATGCTGCAGCGATAGTTGCGCAATAGGCACGACTCGGTGTAAGAACCGTAATTCCAGAACCAACTGTTGCAATCACTTTCTTTCCATAGGTAACAAATCCAAATAAAACGCCGCAAGAACCTAAAGCTAAAATTGATAAAATCAAACCGCCATTTAAATGGGAATGACCACTATGTAATAAACTAATTATCGCAGCAATAGGGCCGACAGACGTTGCTATATCGTTGGACCCGTGTGCATATATCATAGCGCAAGCAGTAAACATCATAAGCAAACTGAATATTTTTTCGATGTGCGCAAACTGTTGATGCAATGCATCACCTTTGCTTTTTAACTTTTTGAAATACGGCATGGTAATTAAAATCAACATCACACCTGAGACTACGCCAATAATCAAGTTTAATATTAGGTGAATATGATAACCAAAATGCATAAGTATTTTAATCACAGTCATCTCAGCTAAAATGAAACCCACTAAAAACAGATAAATGGGCGCATAATTTCTGGCAGATTTTTCTGGAGAATCCGCATTAAAGATAAGTCTCTGCATAGAAAAAAACAAAAAATAAGCAAGAGATGCTGCAATAATTGGACAGGCAATCCAACTAATTGCAATGTATGAAACCTGTCGCCAATGCACAGCATCTACCCCTAAAATCAGCAGACCGAAACCAACTAAAGCACCAATAATCGCATTGGTAATTGACACTGGCATCCCTATAAAACTAGCAAGTGCCATCCAGGTCGCGCTAGATAGCAATACCGCCAACATTCCATAAACTATAATCTCCGGCGGACAGTGCAAAGCAGAAATATTAATAATGCCATGTTGCACAGTGCGAGCAACATGACTACCACCTAATAATGCCCCAGCAACTTCAAATATAATCGCTAAAATAAAGGCCTGTCGCGCACTTATCGCCTTAGAACCAAGAGCGGTGCTCATAATGTTAGCCAAATCGTTGGCACCAACACTCCAGGTCATAAACAGACCAAAAAGAGCGGCTAAAATCAGTAAAATTATGTTATGTGCTATCACTTAATATCGCCTAGCGAGCCAATAAAATTTGTAATTTACCCCCAACATGCTGAGCTTTGTCAGCCAAATCCCCAACCCATTCAATAGTCTTATATAAAAACATTGCGTCCAACGGATGCATTTCTTTTTCAATTTTGAACAGCTCTCTACGCGCTAACTTTTGCGCAGAATCAGCCTCATTCTCTAATTCGTCCAACTTTCGGATCAAATTTTTCACTATTTCCACCTCAGCCCCACGAAAACCAGCTTCTAATAATTCACTTAATTCACCAATCGCTTTATGAGCCAACTTGGTAGCAGCAATTGATTTATCAAGAAGGTCAACAACCTTGGCCGCAACCTCTTTAGGAAAAACTATTTTGCGACCTATAATAAGCCCAGCAATATCTTGTGCTTTATTTGCCACACTGTCCTGTGCAATTAATAGCTCCAAAACATCGGTACGAGCAACTGGCATGAAAAGGCTCTTTGGCAGATGCATCCTGATATCTCTTTTCAAAAGATCAGCATCCTTTTCTAATTTAACAACTGTCTTTTGTGCAGAACTTGCAGCATCCCAATCTTCCCTTAATGCTTCTTGCAGGAATACCGAAAGCTCACGCACACATTTATAGACTTTATCCATATGCTCTTGTAACGGACTAATAGGCGAACGTCCAAACACGTTAAATACTGAAGAACTTTTCATGCTATCTAGTATATCAGGATAGAGGGTCAAGTCTAGAGTTGAGCTTTTTTTAATTGCAAAAAAGCTCAACTCTAGACTTGACCCCACCGCTCCTAGTAATATGTCGTCTATTGTTAAACGGTTGGAGCTAAAATATGAGCTGGTTCACTAGAAGATTATCAAAATTATTACCATCTAAAATTAATACTCATATTTCAGACAAAAAAGGTGTTCCCGAAGGAATTTGGAGCAAATGCCCTATGTGCAATGCTCTTCTTTATACAGCCGAACTTGAGCGCAACTTGAATGTTTGCCCAAAGTGTGAACATCATATGCGTATTAAGGCACGTAATCGTTTAGATATTTTTCTAGATGAAAATGGAAGAGAAGAACTTGCTGAAGATGTGGTTGCCGTTGATCGTTTAAAATTTCGCGACAACAAACGTTACAAGGATAGGTTAAGTAGCGCTCAGAAAAAAACCCATGAACAAGATGCGTTAATTGTAATGCAAGGTTATGTTGAGAATATTCCACTTGTTGCGGCAGCTTTTGAGTTCGGTTTCATCGGTGGCTCTATGGGGGCGGCAGTTGGTGAACGCTTTACTCGAGGAGTACAAGCCGCAATTACAGCTAAGGTACCGTTCGTTTGTTTTACGGCAAGCGGCGGCGCTCGCATGCAAGAAGGATTAATATCCCTTATGCAAATGGCCAAAACCAGCGCGATTCTAGCTGAACTCTCAGAACACAACTTACCTTATATATCCATAATGACAGACCCAACCACAGGCGGTGTATCAGCCAGCTTAGCATCCTTGGGAGATATTATCATAGCCGAACCAAACGCATTAATTGGCTTTGCCGGAAGGCGAGTTATAGAGCAAACGGTTCGTCAACAACTTCCAGAAAATTTTCAGAGAAGTGAGTTTTTATTAGAATATGGCGCAATAGATATGGTAATAGAACGAAAAAAATTACGTAAAAAAGTAGCTGAGATTCTAAAAAAACTAACCTACCATAATAAGTAACTTAAATATGTACTCAAGAAAAAATGCGAGGCCTTTGGCGATATTCTTTTGCTATTTGATACAAACAAGGATGATCTGGAGCCTTTTTTTCTAAAATTTCTTTTAATTGCTGTCTCTGCTTTTTAGTTCCGCAACGAGCTACAAAATCCACAGCATCAGTTATTTTGGCTCTAATATCATAAGTTATTGCATCAAAAGAGACCCACTGAATAATATCGACTATGGCTTTTGACGCAGACCTTGTCTTATGTATAACCTCACCATTTTCTAAAGCAAAATCAGCTAGAGTTGTTTGCAAATAATCCAGAAAATTACTCAACCCGAAATAAGCTCCTTCTCTTTTTTCAAAATTCAGCAAAGACTTATTAATTTCATCCACAATATTATTTGCAGTTTTATATAAATCAACCGTACTCAAGTTTTGTAACTGATACCTGGTTATACCAAGTTGCTTTATACGTTCATTAGCCTCAGCACGACCTAATCCTTTTCTTAAGAGGGCCTTATACTGATTCAGCACTTCAGTTATAGTGTATGAAAAAACTAACATAACAAATCCAACATCTACCATTTCAATTATAAATTCACGGTCGATTCTAACATCCATTTCTTAACGCAAAATTAAAGCAGACAAAAAACTCTAGCATTGATTTAGAGAATTACTTATCATCACTGCATGCTCAACGCTATGCGTAAAATCTTTCACAACTTTTTTCTAGCAACCCTCGGCCTTGGATTGACATTTGCTATAATTATTGGAATTTATTTATCATACGTTTTAATAACATTACCAAATATTCAAGAACTAAAAGATGTTCACTTGCAAGTTCCGTTGAAAATTTATTCTGCTACTGGAACACTAATCGGTGAGTATGGTACTAAACGACGTACTCCGATATCTATTTCACAAGTCCCACCAACTCTTATCACTGCTATTTTAGATACTGAAGATCAACGTTTTTATGAACACAACGGAGTTGACTTTTTGGGTTTAGTACGTGCCGCAAAGGTTCTCATAAGTACCGGCCAAAAATTACAAGGCGCTAGTACCATAACCATGCAGGTCGCTCGCAACTTTTTTTTAACAAGACGCAAAACCTATACACGAAAATTAAGAGAAATATTATTAGCACTTAAAATAGACCATACAATTAGTAAAAACAAGGTATTAGAACTATATCTTAACAAAATATATTTAGGACAAAGAGCGTACGGCGTTGCTGCAGCAGCCCAAGTTTACTATGGCAAATCTTTAGATCAGCTCACTTTGCCAGAGCTGGCTGTAATAGCTGGTCTACCACAAGCCCCATCACGAGACAACCCCATTAATAATCCTGATGGAGCTAAAAGGAGAAGAAACCACGTATTGGAACGCATGTACAAACATGGTGATATTGACTATCAAACATATCAGGAAGCTATAAATACCCCAATAACAGCTAGTTACCATACCCCTAAACCTGGACTACATGCCCCTTACATTGCCTCCTTAGTGAAAAATATAATGGTAGAAAAATTTGGCAACAAAGCATATGAAGGTGGTTATAACGTATACACAACAATCATTGATCAAAAGCAATTAGCAGCAAATAAATCCCTAAAAGACGGCTTAATCGCCTACAACAAACGCCACCCAAACCTACCTCAAGTCAGTGGAGCATTAGTTGCTATCAACCCAGAAAATGGCGCTATTATTGCTTTAAATGGTGGCTTTTCATTTGCAAAAAGCAAATTCAATTGTGCAACTGATGCCTTAAGACAAACAGGTTCAAGCTTTAAACCTTTCGTTTATTCAGCAGCCCTATCTAAAGGATATACCCTGGCTAGTACAATTAATGATGCTCCCGTAGTAATACAATCTTATGGTGTTAACAAACTATGGCGCCCAGAAAATGATACCCGTAGGTTTTATGGACCAACCCGCCTAAAAGTTGCTCTAATGCAATCACGCAACTTGGTATCTATCAGGCTACTACAGTTAATTGGCACTGACTACACAATTAACTTTTTACAAAAATTTGGTTTCAGCGCAAAACAATTGCCAAACTCATTATCATTAGCGCTTGGAACAGCCAGCATTACACCATTGCAAATGGCAGCGGCTTATACCATATTCGCGAATGGCGGATATAAAGTTACCCCATATTTGATTACGAAAATAGTGGATGAAAATGGCAAAACTATTTACCACTACAATCCTACCACCGTGCCAAATTCGAACAATTCTTTTGGTAATGAAGCGCCAAGAGTTTTAAGTGCGCAAAATGCTTATTTAATTACAAGAGCCATGCAAGCTGTTATCAAGCACGGTACAGGACGCGCGGCCTTATCCTTAAACCGCCAAGATTTAGCTGGCAAAACCGGCACCACTAATGATAAAAAAGATGCTTGGTTTGCTGGGTTCAATACAAAATTAGTAGCTGTTGTTTGGGTTGGCTTTAATCAACCACAAAGCTTACATGAATATGGGGCACAAGCAGCACTGCCAATTTGGATAGATTTCATGAAACAAACATTAAAAAATACACCAGAATCAAAATTACAGAAACCAGCAGGCATTGTAACAGTTCGTATTGATCCAAAGACAGGATTGCTGGCAAGACCAAACCAAAGCAATGCAATTTTTGAACAATTTCGTCAAGAATATGCTCCTAACCAATACACAAACGATAGTAATAGCAAAACCAATCTTGACACTAGCGCCGCTGAGTTATTTTAAAATTGGTGAAGAATATGACAAAACCATTAATTCTAGTTGACGGATCATCCTACCTTTATCGAGCATTCTATGCTTTGCCGCCACTCATAAACAGCAAAGGGCAACCAACCGGTGCTATTTATGGCGTAATTAATATGCTTAAAAAACTAATAAGTGATTTTGAACCAGATAATATAGCTATTATTTTTGACGCCAAAGGTAAAAGCTTTCGACACGCTATTTACCCAAACTACAAGGCGAATCGCGTAGCTATGCCACAAGAGCTACGCAGTCAAATTGAACCATTGCATGAAGCAATTAAGGCCATGGGCTTACCTATTCTTTCTATTGAAAACATAGAAGCTGATGATGTGATCGCCACTTTAACAAAGAATGCAAAAGCTAAAAACAAACGGGTTTTAATTTCAACTGGCGATAAAGATATGGCGCAACTTGTAGATAGAGACGTCAATTTAATTAACACTATGACTAATGTAGTACTAGATACAGATGGGGTTTATGATAAATTTGGAGTTAAACCAAACCAAATTAGAGACTACTTAGCACTAACAGGCGACAACTCTGACAATATTCCTGGCGTACCAAAAATAGGCCCAAAAACAGCCGCTAAATTATTACAAGAGTTCGGGAGCATCAAATCCATAGTAGAAAATAAAGAAAAAATAGCGGGGAAAGTAGGTGAGAATTTACGTAATAATCTAGACCAATTGGATCTCGCATTTAAATTAGTCACCCTAAAAAGTGATGTTGAATTAAACACAACCATTGACCAGCTAATACAAACCGAGCCTAATATAGAAAAATTATCAAAAATCTATCAGGAATTAGAATTTAAAAGATGGTTTTCTGAATTATTGGATCAAAAAAAGTCTCTTAAAAAAACCTATACAACTATTTTTACCAAAGAAGATCTTGAACACTATCTAAAAAAAATAAAACATCAAACAACTTTCGCATTTGATCTAGAAACAACATCTCTAAATACTATAGATGCCGAAATAGTTGGAATTGCTCTCGCAACCAATGAAAATGATGCCATATACATCCCTATAGGGCATGACTACCAAAATGCACCAGCACAACTCACATTACATTATGTTTTAGAAAAATTAAAACCAATTTTAGAAAATAAAGAGATTAAAAAACTTGGTCAAAACTTAAAATATGATATGGAGGTACTATTAAACTATCAAATAACTCTACAAGGAATTGCTTATGACAGCATGCTTGAATCTTATTTATTAAATAGCACAACCGACCGTCATGATCTTGATTCGTTGGCGCTTAAATATTTAGGCCTTAAAACTGTAACTTTTAACGAAATAGCCGGCAGCGGTAAAAAACAATTGACCTTTAACCAAATAAACATAGAAGAAGCCAGCCAATATGCAGCCGAAGATGCTGATGTTGCCTTGAGGCTTCACAATAAAATGTGGCAACTTATCTTAGATAATAACCTAAAAAATCTATTCAATACTATAGAAATCCCTTTAATTACCGTACTAGCTAAAATGGAACACAGAGGCGTTAAAATAGACCAACAAAAATTACAACAACAAAGTAAAGAGCTAGCCAAGAAAACAGATGCACTACAGCAAGAAGCGTATATCCTGGCGGGTGAAGAATTTAACTTATCCTCCCCTAAACAATTGCAGGAAATTTTATTCAAAAAATTAAAACTGCCGATTAGCAAAAAAACCCCAAAGGGCCAACCATCAACGGCGGAAAGTGTTCTACAAAATTTATCACTTGACTATCCACTACCAAAATTAATCTTAGAATTTAGATCCTTAAGTAAATTAAAATCAACCTATACAGATAGCTTGCCAAAACAAATTAATCGAAAAACCCTTAGAGTTCACACTTCATATAATCAAGCTGTCACAGCAACTGGCAGGTTATCTTCAACTAACCCCAACCTACAAAACATTCCAGTTAGAACTGAAGAAGGCAGAAAAATTCGTCAAGCTTTTGTCACTGAACCAAATCATTTAATTATTTCAGCAGATTATTCACAAATAGAATTAAGAATAATGGCCCATATCTCACAAGATGAGAACCTGATAAATGCCTTTAAAAATAATTTAGATATTCATACCTCAACCGCCTCAGAGCTATTAGCTATTGATCCTGCCAATGTTAGCAAAGAAGAAAGACGTCGTGCCAAAGCAATAAATTTTGGAATTATTTACGGAATAAGCGCGTTTGGTCTAGCAAAACAGATTAACTGCTCTAATAGTGAAGCGCAAAAATACATCGATAATTACTTTAACCGATATCCAAAAGTATACGAATACATGCAAGCAATGAAAAGTACTGCACATAAAAATGGTTTTGTTGAAACTATATTTGGTAGACGTATATATGTTCCAGAGATAAATTCAAGCAATTATATGCGACAGCAAGCTGCTGAACGCGCAGCAATTAATGCACCAATGCAAGGTACCGCCGCTGACATAATTAAACTCGCTATGATTAATATTGATAACGCGATCGAAAAATCAACTTTGGATTTAAATATGATCATGCAAGTACATGATGAGCTGGTGTTTGAAGTTAAAGCAAATGAACTCAAAGCGGCAATAGATCTAATACAAAATCATATGGTTAACGTGACCAAATTATCGATTCCACTATTAGTGGATATTGGTTACGGCAATAATTGGGATGAGGCCCATTGATTATGCGTATTCCAAGAATATACACCAACACAAAACTAAAAGATAAAAAAATTGTTGAGTTAAATATTGATGCTTCAAATCATATTCTACGCGTACTACGTCTTAAATTAAATTCTCCAGTTATTTTATTTGATGGCACAAATGGTGAGTATTCTGCTGTTTTGGATTCAGTACAAAATAACAAAGCAACTTTGGCCATAAAAGAATTTCACAACATTAATCGCGAATCTCCACTTAAAATCAATTTAGCCCAAGCCGTTTGTCGGGGAGATAAAATGGATTATTTAATTCAAAAAGCAGTTGAATTAGGGGTTAATAAAATCACCCCATTAATCACGGAGTTTTGTAACGTCAAACTTAACAATGAACGATGGGAAAAAAAACAACAACGCTGGCAATCTATCGCAATTAGCGCCTGTGAACAATGTCGCCGTAACGTTATCCCTAGAATTATGCAACCAGTTAACATAACCAACTTCTTTGACCATAATCAAAAAGATTTAGGCTTGATTTTAGATCCTGACGCTCAACATTCACTGCATCAACTAAATATAAAAACAGATGCAATCACTATTATAATAGGTCCTGAGGGTGGATTAAGCAATACAGAACTACAACAAGCTCAAAATCATAACTATCAAAAAATATCTTTAGGTCCTAGAATCATGCGTACTGAAACAGCAGGATTGGCTGTTATATCCTCATTACAAACAATATTAGGAGATTTTTAATTTAAAAATTAACGCGAAGTTTATCTACAAGTGCTTTTTCAACTTCAGGGGACACAAATTTGCTAATATCGCCGCCCAAACTTGCGACTTCTTTGATCATAGATGAAGATAAAAAACTATATTTCTCCGATGGCGTTAAAAATATGGTTTCAATATTTGGCGCCAAATTGCGATTCATAGCTGCCAATTGAAACTCATAATCAAAGTCGGACACAGCCCGCAAGCCCCGTATAATCCCTGTAGCTCCATATTGCCCAGCAACATCAACCAATAGGCCTTTAAAAGATATAACTTGTATATTGCTGCCGAAAGGAGATAAAACAATGCGAGTAAGCTCAGCACGCTCTTCGAAAGTAAAAAGTGGTTCTTTACTATGATTTATACTGACAGCTACAATTACTTTATCAAACAAAGACAGAGAGCGCTTAACTAAATCTGCGTGACCTTTAGTTATTGGATCAAACGAACCTGGGTAGATAGCTATAGTTTGCATGATAAATTGGATTTGATTAAATGAACTAGGAGGAGATGTTACTACACCTCCTCCATGAAATACAGAAATCCATTTCGAGGTCGTCCGTCTCTACCTCCGATGTCCGCTCCAACCCTGAAACAAGTTCCTGTATTGCTATCCTTACAATGTGTTTAAGGTTATCATAATATTTTCTAGAATGCCAAATTTTTTCACCCATATTTTTGGCAATTAGGACAAAAATACGTACTACGCTGGCCAATGGTTATTTTTTCAATTGTAGTACCACATATTCTACAAGGCAAACCGGATCTGTTATACACATACAAACTTTCAGCAAAACCACCCTTCTCGCCTAAATGATTTCTAAAATCTCTAAACGTAGTACCACCGGCATCAATAGCTCTTAACAGAACAGATTTGATACTATCAGCAAGCAAAACATATTGCTGAAGGTTTATATCGCAAACGGACGCATCTGGTTTGATTTTAGCCAAAAAAAGAGCTTCACTTGCATAAATATTACCAACACCAACCACGACTTTAGAATCCATAATAAAATTCTTTATCGCTAAAGATCTATTCTTAGCGCTATTGAATAGATGTTTTCCGTCAAAATCATCACCCAATGGCTCAGGACCCAAATCTTTTAGCAATTTGTGTTGCAACGGATCCTTCTCAGTCAATAATACAGAACCAAAACGTCTAGGGTCATTAAAGCGCAATAAGAAGCCGTTATCCAATACAAAATCAACATGGTCATGTTTAGTAGAAGCGTTCCCATTCGTAACCAAATGTAAAAAACCGCTCATCCCAAGATGAATCATCAGCGCGCTGCTATCAAAAATAAATAACAAGTATTTTCCGCGTCTTTTTATATCAAGAATTTCTTGATTGGAAATTTTTTTAGAAATATCAGAAGGCACCGGCCAACGCAACTTAGCGCAACGCACAACAGCAGTTTTAACGCAACGACCAACAAGCCGCGGCTTTAAGCCACGACAAATTGATTCCACTTCAGGAAGCTCTGGCACTGGTTAAATTATTTTTTGATTTTTTCTTCTTTGAAATCGATATGCTTGCGTACAACAGGGTCGTACTTTTTAAGCACTAACTTCTCAGTTGTATTACGCTTGTTTTTCAAAGTCGTATAGTAATAACCGGTACCAGCAGTAGATACTAACTTAATTTTTTCTCTAACAGATTTTGCAGCCATAATTTAAACCTCAGATTTTTTCTCCACGAGCACGCATTTTATTAAGCGCCTCTTCAATACCGACTTTATCGATGATACGCATTCCTTTCGCAGAAACACGCAAGCTAATCCAACGCTTCAAACTTTCAACCCAAAATCTTTTGGTTTGCAAGTTTACATTAAAGCGTCTCTTCGTCTTATTATTAGCATGCGATACATTGTTTCCAACCTGCGGTCTCTTACCCGTAATCTGGCATACTTGTGTCATAATTTTCTCCCCGAAACCTTCAATCAAAAGGCGCTTTATAGCAAATAATATGGTAATAATCAAGATGAATCGCACATTTTAAGTTCATTGTTAATCGAAAACACAGCACGGTGTTTTTACTCCTCAGGAACTTCCTCGGGTTCAATTTCTTCAGGCTCTGGCTCTATTGCTTCAGGCTCATTTGCACTGTTAACCACTTTTTTGGGTTTTTCATCTCTGTGCTCGTCCCTATGCTCCAAAGTATGCTCCATACTCTGCATTAGATCTTCTTTAGGATGAGAATCTACTGAGTCTTTGCCTTTCTCTTCAGCCGGACTTTCCTCAGGTTCTTCTTGCTCAGGTTCTTCTTGCTCAGGAACATCCTCTTTAGTGTCGCTATGTTCTTCTCTTTTTTCAGGAACTTCGTCTTTAACACCTTCTTCATTTTCAGCTACGTCAGAAGCTTCTTTTGGCTCTGGTTTTTCCTCAAGCTCTTCTTTCTTCTCAGCAACCTCTTCTTCACCTTCAGCTGCAACCTCAGCCTCTACTGATTCCTCTTGTTTCTCAGTCGCTTCATTTTCAGGAATATCCTCTTTAGCCTCAATATGTTCTGCTTTTTCTTCAGAAATCTCAGCTTCGACACTTTCTTCATTTTCTGGAACTTCAGAAGCTTCTTTTGGCTCTGGGGCTTCTTTTGGCTCAGGCTTTTCAGCAGCCTCTTCCAACTCTTCCTCTATTTTTTCTTCAGTATCCTCTTGATGCTCTGATTCTTTTTCTTCTTGTTTTTCTAATTTAGCTTCAACCTCACCCTCAGCTTCTTCCGCCTTATCTGCATCAGCACCACCAGTCAACTCAGGACCACTTTCTGCCACCTTTTCTTGGCCTTTTTCTTCTTTTTGTTCTCTTACATCAGGAGCACTTTGCATTTCTTGTGGTCTTTCAGCCAATTTAGTACCGTCACCTTTACGCAACAACACCAAATAGACTGTCACTAAAACAACAATAAGTAGTATAACAATAGATTCTATCATGATTATTCTTCTTTGATTGTACGATTAAGCAAAGCTACGACTGCAGAGTTTGGATCCAAACCCTCATATATAATCTTGTATACTTGCTCACAAATAGGCATTTCAATTTGATAGCGCTTTGCTAAAAGATATGCTTCCTTGGCCGCATCAATACCCTCTATTACTTGATTGATTTCCCTGCGGGCAGTTTCTTGATCCTTACCAGCACCCAAAGCCAAACCAAAGCGACGATTACGTGATTTACTATCAGTACAAGTTAAAACCAAATCACCCATACCGGCAAGCCCCATAAAAGTTTCTTTATTGGCACCGAAAGTTTCACCTAATCTGGCCAATTCAACCAAACCTCTGGTGATAAGAGCAGCTCTAGCATTAGCACCAAACCCCATCCCATCAGAAATACCAACGGCAATTGCTAAAACATTTTTCACTGCACCACTGACCTGCACACCTACCATATCAGAGCAGTGATAAGGCCTAAAAGTGTCACTATGCAAATACTTAATTAAGTCACCAATAAAATCGTCATCATTTCCCGCTATGGTAACTGCAGTTGGCAAATTAGCCGCAACTTCTACAGCAAACGTTGGTCCAGATATTACCGCTCTAGAAATATTGCCGCACTCCTCCTCTACTAACTTACTTATTACAACATACTTATCAATAAAGCCTTTGGTTGCCCAAGAAATTCTCGTGTTTTCAGTAAAATAAACTTTAGCAGTACGTAAAGTTGCTTCAAAAGCGTGACTTGGAACTACAAACAACAAATCATCACTGGCCCTAACAGCAGTTTTGAGATCAGAATAAACAGCTATATTGTCCGGAAACGGAACATCCGGTAGATAGCGCTCATTTATGCGATCTTTTGCTAAGCTTGCTGCAAGCTCAACATCAAATTCCCACAAATGCACCTTAAGACCATTTTTTGCCAACAAAATAGCCAACGCCGAACCCCAGGATCCGGCGCCAAGCACTGTAACATTAGCTTGCATTGATCAAAAACGATTTCTTATGATTTTTTAGCAGTTTTCTCTTTGCAGCAAGGACCAGATTCAGGCCAGGCAGCAAAAGGAAAAGGTTTCTCTTCAGTCGCATACATAAGAAACATCATGATTTGGTATATGTATTTGCTCAAACTCTCACCAAAACCAATCAAATTTTTCAGTGGTTTTCCAGTCAAAAGACCATATATAAACTGCACACCGGCAATGATCCACACAACAAATTTTAGAACCCAGGCAACTACAACAAAGAGCACCATGTATACCAAGCGAATCCACTTGTCACTCATAGCAACCTTCTCTTTAAGACTCTTTTCTTCTGACATAACATTCTCCTTCAATGGTTAAACTTGCTAAAATTCTAACATAATTACTTTAATTTGACATTAGTTACGCGTACAGAGTTTTACCACCGGAGAGCAAATCATCAACAGCTTCCATAACCCTTTCTGCCATACCAATTTCTGCCTTCTTCAAATAACTCCTCGGATCATAAACCTTCTTATTACCGACTTCTCCATCGATCTTCAATACACCATCATAATTTTTGAACATATGCTCAACAATTGGTCTAGTGAAAGCATATTGAGTATCAGTATCAACATTCATTTTTATAACACCATAACCCAGAGTTTCATGGATATCTGCCTTACTAGAGCCAGAACCACCATGAAATACCAAATAAAATCTAGCTGCTTCGCCAAACTTCTCAATAACCGCATCTTGACCTTCTTTAAGAATAATTGGTTTTAACTGCACATTGCCCGGCTTGTAAACACCGTGCACATTACCAAAAGTTGCTGCCAACATGAATGGGGCACCTTCAACCTGACTTAACACACGATGAACTTCTAACATATCCTCTGGGGTAGTATATAGTTTCTCCTTCGGTCCATCATGGCTAACACCATCTTCTTCACCACCTACAACACCAGCTTCAACCTCCAGAATAATCTCATTTTTATAGCATCTTTCTAAAAGATCCTTGGCAATTTTCAAATTCTCTGCAAGCGGTAACGCGCTACCATCAAACATATGACTGTTATACAAATTTGGTTGACCATTCGCCCTTCTTCTTTCAGTCTCAGCAATTAAAGGCAACAAGAAGCTTTCAACTTTATCTGCTTGACAGTGATCAGTATGAAGAGCAACGTAAATATTATACTTCTCAGCTACGCGGTGCACGTGCTCAGCCAAGCTTATAGCTCCAATTACTTTATCTTTAAGGGCTAGACCAGAGGCAAATTCTGCACCACCAGTTGAAATTTGAATAATGCCATCCGACTTTTTCTCAGCTAACCCCTGCAATACAGCATTAGCTGTAGCCATAGATGTTATATTGAAAGCAGGATAAGCAAAATGATTATCACGAGCATGATCCAACATGCGTCGATAAGTTTTAAAATCAGCTACAGGCATATTATTCTCCTAAATTGTCACAAAATATATGTCACTTTAGATAGTTCAATTTAAAAAAGCAAGATATGGACTTAAGAAAAAGATGTTGCTTGATTTAATATCCCAAATTAGGCAAAATTAGCTATCTAGTGAACTGATGAAATGCTAAAAAAATGGCCAGAAGAAAACAAAACATACCACTTAGCGAAGCAAACACACCAGGCAGTCGCTTGAAGCATCTAAGAACTCAAGCAAGATTAACTCGTAGCGAAATTGCACAAAAATATGAGCTGCCGGCTGCAACCTTAAAAGCTTGGGAAAATGACGTTATACCACTTAGCGAAAAGGGTCTTGCTCGTTGCGTTAAGATATATCGCCACGAAGGAATATTATTAAGCAGAGAATGGGTTATGTCTGGGAACGGAGTTCCTCCCAAAGCTGCTATAGATATTGGGCGATATTTCACCAATGATTTGCAATATCCTGAACGAGTCACCTTAAACGTCAATGAAGAAAATAACAACTATCAGAAAGATGACGCTGCGCATATGGCGGAAGAAGGGCAATTTTTCAAACAATCTCACCCAAATGCAGTCATTTTACTTATCCAAGATGACGACATGGCTCCTGTATATCAAGTGGGAGATATGGTCGGCGGCAAATTGAGTAAAGCTGACAAATTGAAAGAGATACTAAAACAAGACTGTATAGTTCTTCTAAAGGATGGCTCAATACTCTTGCGCCGCGTTTACGAAAGCAAACGAACCAACGGATATAACCTAGCCTGCATCAACCCAGCTCCATCTGCCACCGATCCAGTAATGTTCGACGTGAATATTGAGGGAGCGGCTCCTGTTATATGGCACAGAAAGCCGGATATTCAATAAATTATCTATTACGAGATATAAACTATTGACGAATTGTCTATTTATAGGTAATAATTAGACCTATGGAGCGTAGGGACAGCGATAACAAAAAAAACAAGAATCCGGCACAAGAAATGTTGCTTGAAATATTGCACTCCGAGAAATATACAGAAACAGAATTAGCAAAATACATGGATATTTCACGAGAAACATTACGCTTAATCAAAATTGGCAAAACCAAAGACCCTCACTGCATAACAATCCGTAAAATGCTTACGGTCTATCACTTACTGCAAAATATAGCTGATTAAATCTACACGTTACTTGCTTTTTTAAGTTAAATAGGCTCAAATAAAAAATTTGGAAATAGAGGAAAACCATATGAGCGAGAATATTATCAACATATCTGATGAACAATTTGAAAGCGAAGTGCTGCAATCTAGTCTGCCAGTTTTAATAGATTTCTGGGCTGAATGGTGCGGTCCTTGCAAAATGTTTGCCCCGATTCTTGACGAAGTTGCTGCAGAGTACAAAGAAAGAGTTAAGGTGGGCAAAATCAACATAGATGAAAACAATGATACTCCTGTAAAATACGGAGTTAGAGGCATTCCAACTATTTTACTTTTCAAAAATGGTGAAGTTGCTGCAACCAAAGTTGGAGCATTAACAAAATCACAATTATCTGAATTCTTAGAAGGAAACCTCTAAGAGCATTAATATTCATATAGAAGCGCAAACAAAACTTATTGCGCTTCTATTGTTGCTTTCGCAAATATTAAATCTTGCTGTGTGAAATTTCTATTAAGCCCTGCTATTCTTTTTAATTCACGCATAAAAGCAGAAAGTGATCTATAAGAAACACAATTTTGCAATAGATCATCAACGGAACATAAATAGTTCGCATAGAGAGCTGGTACGATTTCAATAAAATTCCACTTACAACAAAAATGCACATAACGAAAAATTGTAAGAGGATACATCCTTCCAGCAGAATCATAACTTCCTATAGTTCTACCAAAGACGATTTTATTTTTTCCATATAAATATAAAAATTTTTCATATTTATTATTCCTACAATGATAATTTGCCAACTCCAATATACTTCTGCACTCAATACCAAAACGCACAAACTCAACATGGCAAGGTATTTTACCGAAAGAAACAATTAAATCTCTTTTTATCCTAAGCATTTTTCTGGCAAATGAGAAGCATTAAACAACATAGCATTAAACAATCGACTGTCTTTAAGCAGGCAATATACTTTATAGCTATGATCTTTAACTTTAAAAGACCAACTCAAACGCAATACATTAGCATAATGATCGACTATTTTTGCCTTATTTAAGATATGCAAAAAACTCCAGACCCCGTAATATTGCCGCACAACCGGCTCACCACCTCTTTCAATTAAGGCAGACAAATAACTATCTCCATCAGGCAGTGATAACCAACCGAGATGACGCCAGTGCTGAGGCCCATTTAGATAATTAAAGCAATGTCCATCATTACACAATGACCACTCTTCAATACCCGGCGTTGGCTGCGGATAAATAGCATAATTCAATTTTATATTACCATTCTTATCCAGCAACATCCCTCCCAACCTCCTTATTTGAGAAAGTTTTTCTAAAAAACGATCAGAATAATCCAACCCCATACCGAGCCATTTGCTTTTCGATAAAGGAATAACATACTCTTGACTAAACCCATCAAGCACACCCCCTTTCTTAAAAAAATCAATTACGCGAGCAGAATCAGCATCAACTTCAGATGCTCTAGAAAATGGAAAATCACTTTCTATGTAAAGCACATAATAATTATATACGTCCTTATGCCAGCGCTTATTAATATAATCTTTAGCCATAAGCAACAATTGTTTCCACTCAAGCTTTAGCGGCCCAAGTAAAAAGCTTCGAAAAGATTGCTGTAAGCTTTCATCATTTAAAGCTACGGTGAAAGTATTAACTTGAGATAATGCCTTAGTAAATACAGAATCACTATCACTATGACGTAAAAGATCTAAAGCCAAAAGATAAGCGTTATGTGAATCAAGAATCGAGTCCACCTTGCTTTGCACTGCTATTAAAAGCTTTGTATATGAATCAATATCGATAGGAAGGCCAGCATTGGGCAAGCTGTTTTGCAAACATTTATAAATTTGTAAAACTTGCTTAAAATTTAAATCCACCTTACTTGCTCTTTGTAAAAACGATGACCAAGCCTGCAAACAATCAAGTCGATAAAAACGCAACAACTCTTTATTTCCATTTAACCTTGGTTTTAAAACATCCTGATAAAAAACTTGAGTATAAAAACGAGAGATATGAAGATTATTAGCAAACATCAAACTCCCAGCACGCAACAACATAATTGATTTCAAAGCCGCATAAACGTTGGAGACTTTTTTAGCATCTCCCAATTGCTTGTTTACCCTTATAACGAGATCATTATTAGCAGCAAGCTCTGTTTGGTTACGCAGATAAAAATCAAGCAATTTATCATGCAAAACACTATTTGAAAGCTTATTCCAAAAAAAAGTCAGCAATATTTTTTTATCATTAAATGATATGGCAGCAGGATTAATCAAACTTAGATAAGCTTGTAATACAGCATAATTAACAACTCTAAGCCTAGACCGTGCTAATGTATTTGCTGTTGTCCAAACGTGGGATTGCTCCTGTAATTTTGTTTCTAAGTATAACTTCAATGGATCTGCAAAACGCCTATTAAGAGAAACCAACAATGTTGTTTTGATGATAGGCAACTCCGAATCAGCCCGATACAATCCTAACCGCAAATAAAGCGGCAATTTACTATGATACTTTTTAAGCTCACTATAATAGCTATCCAACGAAACCAAAGAATCAAGAGTAGATGCCTTTAAACTGGAGCGCATAGCGCTCTCTCCATGTCTTAATAATAAAACATTTGCCGAAAATGCAGTAGAGTAGGCAAAGAAAGAAAATCCGACAAAAGCCAAACAAAATAACAGCAAAAAAGCCCTAAAAATATTATACCTTTTTAAGGATTTTTTGGTTCTTGATACACAATTTTTGCGCAGAAAAACAACACGTTCAAATAATTCTCTTATGAAAAAACTCTTATTAACTGACCCAAGACCTATAGCACTTGAAAAGTAAACTCCAGTAAAATATGGAGAATCTTGATATACCTGTTTTTTTAACAGCAAATCTAAAAATAAACATAATTTTTCACTAAAACTTTTAAAATAGTTAGGAAAACTATATAGGATAAATTTTTGCGCAACAGAATCTAATCCATGCATTTTTTGCAAAGATACATCCTCAAATTCACGGCAAATTCTATCTAACTGCGCAGCATAATCACCACCAAGATCTAAACCAAAGGTCTGACTTAGATCACCTTTAGAACAAGCTCCAAAGAACTCTAAAAAACCAGACAAAAGATCACATTTAGTAATGACCAACGTTACTGGAAAAACAAATCCTAAACAATTGTATAACTCGTAAATACGCTTTAGTACGATATTCACATGATCAGAGATATCTTCTGTAGAAGATCCCTGAATACTATCACAACTAACTGCTACTACAACTCCATTTAATGGCATCTTCGATCTGTATTTTTTCAAGATCTTTAAAAACTCGAGCCACTCCAAATTATCCTCTGCTTCAGTTGTATAACGGCCAGCCGTATCCAAAATTACTGCTTGATCTGCAAACCACCAATCACAATTTCTGGTGCCACCAACTCCTTTGATTTTTATCTCACCGTCCAAATCAAAAAACGAAAGCCCAGAGTTACGCAATAAAGTACTTTTACCAACTGCCGGGGCACCAATTACCACATACCATGGAAGCGCATAAAGAGCAGAACGCCCACTATAACCTACCCCAAGACTAGAACTCTTTAAATTACGAACCGCATAGTTAATTTTCTCCCTCAGCAAATTCAGCTCAACTTCCCGCCCATTCGCACCATTAGGCATCATTTGCAATTCTGTGTGCAATCGATCTCCACGATATTTACTAACTAACAAATAACTAAAATAAGTCAACAATGCTATAAACAGCAGAATAAGTTCCGCCATAGATTTCACTATAAGCGACAAATGAAAATAATCGAGGGCAATCCATAATAAAATTGCCAAGCTAAAAACCCCAAACAACTGTATAGAAATTTTATTTAAAAAATATTTTTTCAGCAAAAAAATCATTGTAAAATAATTCTGTTAGATAGCTCTTTCATTTTTAACAAAGAGTATTTTGATTTGTAATTAATCGCCAAAGAATATCCTGAATAAATAAGAACCACACACAGGAGGCTCACCAAACACAGCACCCAAGGCGGGAACAAATTTTTAACCTTATTAAATAAATAATCATCTCTACCACTATATAAGCTTAGAGCATGCTGTTTATCATCCCTTAATAGACTGATTTTTTGCCATAAATTATGTCTTTCTACCAACAACTGACTCAAAGATAACAAACGATACTTCCCCATAAAACCGAATTCTAAACAAATAAAATACAACTCTAATAAATCAAGATACTTGGCTGAACCTTGCATAAGTTCATGCAAACGCACAAAAAAATTCTCGCCTGCCGTTCGCTCACCAAAATAAAGCAATTGCAAAGGCTGCTCAAACCACTTTGCCTTAATGGGCGATTCTGAGTTCAATATAAGATCATCAATCAAAGAAACCAAAGCATATTTAATATACTCAACAACAAATGGGGTACATTGCATAGAAAATGCATTTTCTTCTATTCTGCTTATTTCCGATTTTATCTTAAGAACATAAGAATCATCCAAATCGTCTAAATTATTTCCTAAAATTAACGGCTTAGAAAGCATAAAAAACCCAGAGCATATTCCTAAAATCTTATTATCAGCCATTTTAACCACCACCAAACAATGCCACTAATTCAATTCTGGCCTGCCAAAATTTTTTAGGAAGATACAAGGCTATATTCCCCTCTTCAAAAATTTGTTGCCACAACGATCCACTCTGATCTATGGAGAAATATCGACAAGTTGAACGAGACAATCCATCTTTATTAAAATCACGTGACGATACTTTGACGCCATACAAGGAAGAGCTAATTAAACCCTTAATAGCCAAGCGAGATGAAAGCTTGATTGAACTCACAAACTCTTCACTCCAACTTTCTTTTGAATCAAAATAAACAGCCAAAAATAATGAGCTAGATTGCAAAAACTCTTCATCTAAGCCATCAACATAACACACTCCATCACTTGATTTATCAAACTGCAAACGCCTATCACTTTGCACTCCCATATTATTTAATGATTTAACAAGCAAATCATATAGCGAATTGAAAGAAGTCGATAAATCATTGTGATTATAGATAAATTCATCATACTGCTGAGTATTAACTTTCAAAATGGCAAGCAACTTAAGCAAACATAAATATAATTTTTCAGGATGATATTTGGGGTGTATCAAAAGATGGTTCAAATATAAAAACACATATTTTAGCAACTCTATGTTATACCCATGATTTCTAGCGCTATTTAATTCCAATACTTTACCACTTACTAAACTTATTAAAGTGTTAACAATATCAAGCAACCTAATGCTTGTTTTTAATCGCAAACAACTTGGTATAAATCTATTATCAAGCACAAAATCCATTCCATTTAAACAGTTAATTTTTGCAATTTTCAGACAAAAATAGTCTGAATTTTCTTCATTAACAAAAAGTTCGAGATTTTGCCTGGCAAACATAACCTCCCGCGTCCGCCCAACATCATAGAAATCCTCTACAATTCTATATTCAGCATGCCAGGCAGTTTTATAATCTGGATTTTGATAACCTGTTACGTTAGAGACTTCTTGATTTACTGGAACAGCAAGAAAAATATTATTGACTGTATAAGTTCAGAAACATATGAGACTTTTGGTGTTGTTATAGCAAGCGAGTGAGCGCGCCATCAGAAGCGCTAGGCGAGCGAGC
>JAFGXA010000037.1 GCA_016936855.1 Gammaproteobacteria bacterium
CTTGAATTTAATGACTCCCATGGCATACTGGTTAAACTATCAAAATGGAGGCATCTAAAAGTCTCATTTCAATTGAACTTATACACTGAGTTGACAGATTATGTTGTGCGCGTTAAATTGCGCGCTGTTCCTATTTATATAACCGGAGAAAGAAACAGTGAAAATGTCAAAATTTATGGCGCTTTGTGCTGGTTCCTGTTTGGTTGTGGGGTCTGCTTTGGCGGCAACACAACAAACTAGCGTGAATCAATTGCAAAAAGAAACATCGCAACTGGCCAAGCAGGTGAAGATGTTGCAGGGTAAAGTTAAACAACTGCAATCTTATCATAATAGCGATAGAGCTATTCCATCGCAGAAATTGAATACATCAGATAGTAATGGCCTTTTGAAATATTTTAAATATGGTTCGCCAGTGACGGTTTCCCCTTATGTTGGTTTAAGACCTGCTTTTGATGCTTCCGATCTCGTGACGTATTTGCCATCAATGAATGAAGACTTAAAAGTTTTGCAGCAGCGCCAAAAATTAGAAAAACATTTGGCTGTCAAGGGAGTGGACCCCGCTGATCGCCCGATGCTAACCCTAAGTGGTCATGTTGAGGGTCGTGCTTCATGGAATCAAGGTTACGCGAGAAGCAATGTACGCGATATAAACCTGTCTGGCGCACAATTAGAGGCACTAGCTACTGTAAGCCCATGGGCAACGGGTATGTTGGTTTTGTCATATGATGATGGCGCTAAAATGAACACTGGTTCTAGGCGTGTCGAGAATTCAAGAATCTATTTGGATCGCGCTTTTTTAACGGTTGGTCAATTAGCCGTTTCGCCGCTGTATTTTACAGTTGGTCAGATTTATATTCCATTTGGTGTTTATAATAACTACATGGTTACAACGCCTTTGATTCAATCATTAATGCGTATCAAGCAAAGAGCTGCTCTTGTAGGTTTTGATAAAAATGGCATTTACGGTTCGGTGTATGCTTTTCATGGCGATAGTTATGATGGTAACAGTAATGTCATTAATGACTACGGTTTCAACCTTGGTTATGAGCGCAAAAACCAAACAGTAAACTCGGACATTGGTATTGGTGTAATTAATAATATTGCTGATGCATCTGGAATGCAGAATACTTCAGCTAGCACTGGGTTTCTTGGTTTTGGTCAAATAACTACAGGTACCCCTGAGAAATTAGGGCACTTAATTCCAGCTATTGATGTGCATGCTAAAGCTTCTTATCAGAAATGGTCTATGTTTGCTGAATATATAACAGCTTTGCAGAAATTTAGTTCTGTTGATATTGCTTTTAATGGTCGTGGCGCTAAGGTTGCTGCCTTGGAAGCACAAGCTGGTTATAACTTTAATCTAAAGCGTTTCCCAGCTAATATTGCGGTTGGTTATGGTAGAACATGGGATGCTTTGGCGTTTAATTTACCGCAACAAAGCGTATTTGCTAAAGCTGGTATTTCGCTCTTTAAAGATACAATTGAAAGTATCGAGTATCGTCATGATATTAACTATAAGAAAACTGATAGTTATAGTGGCACAGGAGTCGCAACTACCAATCCTACTGGTCACAGATCTAACAATATTGTGACGGCTCAAATTGGGGTTTATTTCTAACAAAACACACCGTGCTAAATCATCGAGGTCCCGCGTTAAGCGCGGGATGACGGTGCTTTCGATTAGCGTAAATGTTTGGTTTGGAATGTGTGGGGGCGGGCCACTGTGCCCGCCCTTGCTTGGTTTGGCACGATTTTTTTAAAAAACACCGTGCTAAATCAGAGAGGTCACCCGGTCAAGCCGGGTGATGACTTTGGTAATAATTGGTTAAGTGCTGAATTACTTGCCGCGTTTCATTAATTCGAAGAATTGCTCATTGGTCTTGGTTGTAGATAAACGATCTAACAGGAATTCAATTGCTGCTAGTTCATCCATTGGATGCAATATTTTGCGCAGAATCCACATTTTTTGCAGTTCATCAGCATTGGTAATTAGATCTTCGCGGCGGGTGCCAGAGCGATTAATATTGATCGCTGGGAAGACGCGTTTTTCTGAAATGCGACGATCTAGGTGTAATTCCATATTACCAGTACCTTTAAACTCTTCAAAGATAACCTCGTCCATCTTGGAGCCGGTGTCGATTAGCGCGGTTGCTAGAATAGTTAAGCTACCGCCCTCCTCTATATTACGTGCAGCACCAAAAAACCATTTTGGTCTTTGCAACGCTGTTGCTTCAACACCACCTGATAGAACTTTACCAGATGCTGGCATCATGGTGTTATATGCGCGAGCTAAACGAGTGATAGAATCTAATAAAATTACAACATCCTTTTTGTGCTCGACTAGGCGTTTAGCTTTTTCAATGACCATTTCGGCAACTTGAACATGGCGAGTTGCTGGTTCATCAAAGGTACTTGCTACCACTTCTCCTTTCACAGAGCGTTGCATATCGGTTACTTCTTCAGGTCGCTCATCAATCAAGAGTACTATTAGGGTACAGTCTGGATTGTTGGCGGTAATAGAGTCAGCTATGTGTTTGAGTATCATAGTTTTACCTGCTTTTGGCGGGGATACTATCAAACCTCTTTGACCTTTACCTATCGGCGAGACTAGATCGATGACTCTAGCTGTAATATCAGCTTTATCGCCAGTACCACGTTCCATTTTAAATCTTTCTTCAGGAAATAGTGGAGTTAAGTTTTCGAACAATACTTTATTTTGAGTTGTCGCGGGTGGGTCGCCATTAATGGCTTGTGGTTGTACCAATGCAAAGTAACGTTCGCTACCTTTCGGTGGCCTAATTTTTCCGGTTATGGTGTCGCCAGTACGTAAATGGTAGCGTCTAATGTGATTTGGTGAAACATAGATATCATCTGGCCCAGGGAGGTATGATGAATCTGGCGAACGTAAAAATGCAAAGCCGTCAGGCAAGATTTCTACCACGCCCTCACCAAAAATATCTTGTTCGTTTTTGGCGTGAGCCTTTAATATTGTGAAAATCATGTCTTGCTTGCGCATTCTGGCCATATTTTCAAGGCCCATGTCTTGTAACATTTGTAATAATTCGCCCGCAGGCTTTCTTTTTAATTCAGTTAAATGCATATATTAAGATCCAATTGTTTGAATAAAGAAATCGACAAAAAAATCGTTTCTGGGAAGGTGGTCGTGTGACTGATGTAACAACCTATAGGCACATTGTAATATGCTTTTGCAAAAAATCAAGATGTTATTTCAATTTATAGACAGCTCTATCGTGAAGTTCGGGCAGCAATTCAAACAGCTGAAAGAGAAATTGATGGTAGAGGGTTGATGCAAAAGATTTGGGATTTTTTCAACATATTCTCTAAAACGGGAACTATTAAAAGGCTGATAGCTCAAGCCGGTAGTGTTGAAGGTGAATCTGGAAGTCTTGATGAGATGGCAGATACTTTAGCTTTTTAATACATACAAATACCCTTCAATATTTTTACCCTTGTTTTTGCGTAGAATAATGTTGTCCTGTTGTAGGATTTTTAAGTTGTTTTGTTGAGCGAGTTTATATATGTATTTTTTGTTATGAGCAAAGCGGGCGGTTTTTTGCAATGCAAATTTTTCTTCATTAGTTTTTTCTATGGTAAAGGCAAATAAGCCGTCATTGTCTAGCGATGATTTTACCTTAGAGAAAATGTTTTCTAGGTTGCCACAATATACAAAAACGTCTCCAGCCAAAATTAGCTGATATTTTTCGTTTTTATCTAAAAAGGCATTTATATCTTCAGTGTATAATTTATGATAAATGTTTTTTTGTTCGGCTATTGCTAGCATTTTTTCTGAGAGATCAACGCCGACAATTTTTTTTGCTATGTTCGCAAATTGTTCGCCAACCAAGCCAGTGCCGCAGCCTAAATCTAAAACGTTTAATTTTTCATTGCTGTTGTGAATATTTTGTATTGCTTCAAATAATAATTGTGGGACATTGTAATTCAATGCTTCTTTTAAGTGCTGGTCAAAATATTGTGCATACTGATTAAACAGATTTTTTACGTATTTTTGCGGTGATCGATCTGTATCTTGCCTTGCTGTTATGGCGCCAAGCAAATACTTTGCTTCTTCGTTTTCTGGATAAAAATTTAATATTTTTTCATATGCTTTTTCAGCACTATTATAGTGTTCTTCGCGCATATATAATCCAGCTAGGTTCAACATTGTTCCAAGATGTTTTTCATCTATTGTCAGCGCTTCTTGAAAATATCTTTCAGCTTCTTCTAGACGATTTTTATAAAGATAAATTATTCCTAAATTATAATAATCTTCTAACTCATCTTTAAATTGTAATTTACGCAAAAAATATTTTAACGCCGCGTCAGGATTGTTTTTATCCAAAAAAATAGATCCTATGTTGTGGTATAATTCTGGGTTTGTTGGGTCAAGAGTTATCGATTTTTTGTAGTATATTAATGCTTCGTCCAAATTGTTTTGTTGGTGTAAAAGTTGAGCCTTTTTGTTGTTAGCTTCTAAGTGGTCTTTATCGATTTCTAAAACATTATCCAAATAAATTATTGCCTGTTTTGTTTCTCCTTTTTTTTCGGATATAATTGCTAAATTATAGTAAGCATCTTCTTTGTTGGTTTTTAACTTAATGGATTTTAAGTATAGTTTTTCTGCTTCTGTAATTTTATTTTGAATTAATAAAATATTTGCAATATTGTTTAATGCGGCAGCGTAATTTGGTTTTAATTCTAGCGCATTATAATAGTGGTTTAATGCTGTCTCATATTTACCCAGGCGTTTATATATATTGCCAAGATTGTTATTAATTTCTGCTGAATTTCTTTTAATTAGTAGTGCTTTTTTTAGATATTTTTTTGCATCTTCCAACTTGTTTGTTTGTGCCAATAGAATCCCGGTTAAATGTAAAGCATCAAAATCATTTGGGTGTTTTTCTAGTATTTGAAAATATAAATCCAAAGCTTTATCAAGCTTATGTTCTTGGTGTAGTTTTATAGCCTGTTGTAATAAGTTATTTTTCATGGAGTTTTTATGTGAGAAGGAGTGGTCAGGTTTTGTGGGGAAAAAGATGATATTTTATCTGCCAATTGTAAAACTGCCATTACATATTCTGGACTAGTGTTATATTTAGTTAAAACATAAAAATCATGGAAACATATAAGAAATTTGTAATGATGAGCCATTTTTAACCTAAGAATGTTTACATGCATGTTGTTTGGCAATTTTTCGGTCGGATAAATTCCGTGTTTTTTTAATTCTCCTACGGTATAGATGGTGTCATTTATTTTATTCAGCAGAGGCTTGTAATTATTACCAATAGCTTTTGCTCTAGCGTGAAATTTTCCGCCTTGCTTCCATCCTTGCTGTTTAAAGAAATTAGCAATACTACCGATTACATCATCAACATCTCCTTGCAAATCAATTCTGGTGTTGTGATCAAAGTCAACAGCATATTTTAGGTAACTGCTTGGCATAAATTGTGGCCAGCCAATGGCTCCTGCATATGATCCCTTAAAATAATGGGGGTTTGTGTGTAGTTTTTTGGTCATTATTAGATATTGTGCTAGTTCCATGCGAAAGAAATCAGCCCTGGGCGGATAGTAAAATGCTAGTGTTCCTAATGAATTTAGCACCGAAATTTTACCCTGTCTTGTACCGTAATATGATTCAACGCCAATTATAGCAACTATGATGTTCGCAGGAATACCATATTCTTTTTGCGCTCTTGATAGAGCTTCTTTGTGGTGCAGCCAAAAAATTGCCCCTGCCCTCGCCCTTTTGTCATTCACAAAGATGCGACGGTATATATACCAAGGATTGTTTTCATAAGGTTGCGTTATTTTATGGATGACAAGCGGTAGAAACTTGATGTGATCAATAAGTTCAGAAATTTTTACACGATCGAAGTGGTAGGTTTTTACCATTTCATTAATGAAACACTGTTTTTCCAGTTTGATATTGGGGTTTGCGCATGCACATATGCTAAAAATTAGTGCAACGAATAATACTAGCTTTTTGTATATCACTTGGTGGTTGGATTTTTTCATTTTAGTAGATGTTTTATGTGTTAATAAGTTTTTTGTGCGAATGAATGGACATAATTATGCCAAATCCAGCCATTAACGTCACCATTGAGGTTCCGCCATAACTCACTAATGGTAACGGCAAGCCCACTACTGGTAAAATACCAGTGACCATGCCGATGTTGACAAAGAATGACATAAAAAAGGTTAAAATCAAACTACCGGATAAAAGCCTGGTGAAGCTGTCGTGTGCTCGATAGCTGATATAGAGTCCTCTGGCTACTATAAATGAAAAAATTATCAGCAAAATAGTGCAACCAATAAACCCTAACTCTTCGCCGCAGACGGCAAATATGAAGTCGGTGGCGTGTTCTGGTAAAAAGTGAAGGTGTGACTGGGTCCCTTGTAACCAACCTTTGCCTAGAAATCCGCCAGAGCCAATAGCTATTTTGGATTGGATGATGTGATATCCAGCCCCTAAGGGATCACGTTCTGGGTTGAAAAATGTTAGCACCCTCTCTTTTTGATAACTATGTAGAAAGTGCCATAGAAATGGCAAAGATAAAATGCTAGCAATAGCACCAAGGCCAATAATGCGCCAGGTCATTCCTGCTAGTAATAGAACAAATATTCCAGCTGTTGCTACCATGAGGGCAGTGCCAAGATCTGGTTGTTTGGCTATTAATAGTGTCGGAACTATTAAGATTGCTAGTGAGATGGCAATTTCTTTGAGGCTTGGTGGTAGACGTTTGTCGCTAAGATAGTAAGACAGCATCATTGGCATGCCAAGCTTCATGATTTCTGATGGCTGAAAGCTAAATATCCCTAGGTTGATCCAGCGCTGTGCGCCTTTGCTCACTAAGCCCACTATAAGCACAGCAAATAGTAGTATTAGAGCAAAACCGAAGACCCAAGGAGCCCAATTTTTATAAGTATTCGGTGGAATTTGCGCAAAAATAATCATAACCAAGAAAGCTAGTGCGATTCTAATTAGCTGTTGTGTTACCAAGGCCCAGCTTTGGTTGGCGGCGCTGAATAGAATAAAGAGGCCGATTGCACTGAGCGCGATAAGGCTTGTTAGCAGGAAGATATCCATGTGGAAAAAGCGCAATATTTTTTTAGCGATGCTTGCTGCTTGTTTGTTTTGATATGGGCTATCGGCAATTATTGGGTGTAGTTTCATCTCATCGTCATCTCCGCGAAAGCGGGGATCTCCTTGGTTTAACGCTCACCTTGTTGCTATGCAACAAATACGCATCCAAAACTCGTCTTGCCACGGTTCCGGCGATAGGGCTGTGTTCAACAATTACTGCCAGCGCGATTTTGGGGTGTTTGACAGGAGCAAACGCGATAAAGAGTGAATCAGTTCGAAGCCGCTTAGGAATGTTTGCTTCGCTTCTAGCTTCTTCATCACGATTGCCGCGTCTGCTATAGACTTGTCCTGTTCCGGTTTTGGCGGCAACTGAATACTTGGGGTTGGTGCCAAAACGAATGCGCGCCGTGCCGAATGGACGCACGCTTCTTATTACCCCCTCCATGGCTGTTATAACGGTTTGCCAGGCCCACTTGTTTTGGATCATTACTGGATCTTCGGCTTCCGTTTTTGGTGCTTTAATACTAGTTTCGTTAGCGCTAGATTTCAGTAGCACATGTGGTTTAAAGCGCAAGCCCCTATTAGCCAAGGTTGCAACGGCGTTGGCTAATTGCAAGGTTGTAGTCAGCATGAATCCTTGCCCGATCCCGGAGTTTACAGTGTCTCCCTTGAACCATCGCTCCCCTTTATACTTCCATTTCCAGGCAGGAGATGGAATTAGACCAATTTGTTCGCTTGGCAGGTCAATTCCTGTCGACATGCCAAAACCAAACCTATTTAGAATATCGTCGATGCGGTTTATGCCGAGCAACACTCCAAGGTTATAAAAAAATGTATCACTTGATACGATAATGGCTTTGGTAACATTGACCTCTCCATGTCCGCCGTGTCGCCAATTCCAGTCTCGATATATGTGATGCGTATTGGGCAGACGGAACCAGCCCGGGTCGTAAATGGTGTAATCTTTGGTGATTACGCCAGAGTCGAGACCTTCTAGCGCCAAAAATGGTTTGATGGTAGAGGCAATTGGAAATTCGCCCTGTAGTGCACGATTGAACATGGGCTTGTCTGGGGACATTAGCAGTTTGTTAAAATCAGCGCTCGACATACCATGCACCAGTAGGTTTGGGTCGAAGCTTGGGTTGGAGGCTAGTACTAAGACTTGCCCGGTTTTTGGTTCTATCGCAACTACTGCTCCACACTCGCCTCCCAAGGCTTTGGTTGCTATTTCTTGTAATTTGCTATCAATTGTCAAATATAGGTTAGCGCCAGCTATCGGTGCGACGCGCTTTATAGTTCTGATGGCATGTCCCCCAGCATCCACTTCAACCTGTTTGTAACCGACGGTGCCGTGTAGCTCTTTTTCGTATTGTTTTTCGATGCCATCTTTGCCGATAAAATTACTGGCTGCATAATTGGCGCTGTCTATGTGTTCTAGCTCGCAATCATTAATGCGTCCTACATAGCCTAAAACTGGCGTCATGACTTCCCCTACTGGATAATGACGAAGTAACCTAGCGTCTACACTTACTCCTGGAAAGGCATATTGGTGAACATAAAATTTTGCTACTTCTTGTTTGTTGAGCTGTAATTTAAGCGGCACTGGTGTGCTGGGGCGATGTTGTCTTAAAGCCTTTTTGAAGTATTTAAGATCAGTATTGCTAATAGATATAATGTGCCCTAGCCTGCTTAAGGTATCTTTTAAATCTTTTACCTGATCTCTTGTTATATCTAAACTAAAAACCGGAATGTTATCTGCCAATAAAACCCCATTTCGATCATAAATAAGACCGCGGTTGGGGGCGATGGGAATAATTTGCAAGCGATTTTGCTTGGATAGGGTGGCATATGATTTATACTGCAAAACCTGCAACATAAAGAGCCGGCTTAGTAAAACCAATATACCAATAAAAGCGATTAGACCTGCCATTAAGACTCGGCGCTTAAATAAGCGGCGTTCTAACTCCAAGTTTTTAATAGGCATATGTTGAGACATAATTTTGATAATATATATTAAACGAGCTGTGATAGAAATGTTTTAGCTGGCACGGTGGTTTTGGTGATCAGTTTCCGAAAACTGATAACCAATAATTGATGTTTTTTTATGCAAGTCACAAAGCAATGTAACGCGTACGTTAGCGCAGTTACAGCATAAAGATCTAATCTAAAATAATATAAGCATTATTTTGAGATGTTTGGTTGGTGTTAGTTGTCGCAAGTCAAGACCTGACCCCTTTGTTGTGATAAACTCACCTAGTAGTTTGTAGTTAGTGAGATTGCAATGATAAAGAAAATAGTTGTCATATTGCTAGGGTTTTTTGTTGTTTCAACATGCTTCGGCTCAATATCCAATAACATTACGTGGCGGATTCCTAATAAAAAGGTAATGCAGGAACTATTGTTATGCCAAGCCAAGGGTTTGCGTAAAACGCTTTGTGTAAGCAATATTATGCAAAAATATGATGCAAACCAAAAGGCCATTGCTTTTACCAAAACCATGCAGGGTCGTGACTTTGCTACTAAAGTCAAAGAGCTCGGCCGCAATGTATCTTACATTCAAACGGTCGAAATTGGCGCTGATCATAGCAGCGGCGCTTTTTTGATCGATAGCACGGGCAAAATTATTAACCTTAATGATTATGCTTTGTTAAAACAGCTAAACCCGCTAATTTGGCCAAAGGTTTATCCTAATTGCCAAACGATGGTAAGCGGTAACGGCAAGCTGATGGTTGTATGTCGTTATGATGCGAAAACCTGTAATGCTTGTAAGGCTGAGGGGCGAATTCCGGTGGCTTTTTTGTTTGATAAAGGTGGAAAGTTTGTCAAAGCGGTTGAAGCGAAGTAGTTTTTATATTTTACGAGATATAAATTTTTTGAATCAATTGCCATCTTGCGCTAGTATCTACATAATTATTTTTTGACAGTTCTTGTTGGATGTTACTTGCTTGGCATGGTTGCCGTTTCGATACTTAATTATTGTGAGGCAAATTATGTCAGTGGAGCGTTCTGGTAAAGACATAAAGATGATTGTTGTTGGTGATAGCGGTGTTGGTAAAACTTGTATAATTGGGCGCATGGCTGGTCGTGGCTTTGATTCTGGCGCATCAAGTACCGTCGCTTGTTCATTCTCCAGTGTTGCTGTTAAGATCACAACCGAATCTGGTTCTGAGCTAGAAAGATCATTACAGATTTGGGACACTGCGGGTCAGGAGCGTTATGCTAGCTTAATAAAATCATTTTTTCGCAATAGTAATATTTCGTTGTTGGTTTTTGATGTTGGTAGGAAAGATACGTTTGAGCATCTTGCAGTATGGCTAGCGCGTGTCAGAGAGGGCGATGCTTCGGGTGGTGGCTCTAAAATTTTCGTAATTGGTAATAAAACGGACATTCTTGATGGTCAGGATTATAGATTTCGTAAAGATGTGGTCAGTTTTTGCAACGATAATGGGTTGTATTTTTTGGGAGAATGTTCAGCAAAGACTAACTCTTTTCAATTTTACAAAAATGATGGATATGAGTCTGGTATCGAACTCGTTGAGTCCCTATATATAGATTTGGTGAAAATTTATTGGAGTGATGTTCCTAAGGATTTAGAAAAAGCGGGTCTTGAGGTGGTTGAGGTTGGTCAGGGAGGATCTTACTCAAGTGGATCCGGCTGTTGTATGTGATGCGAATCCACGCGCCAACGCATGGGTCGCGCTCAAGTTTTTATTTAAGCTTTCGTTAAGGTTTTTTTTTGTAGAAGTGCTATACTCGGAGAGTGTCGAGTATTTTAGTTGCTGTATTACAACTAGTATAATTTGAGAGGTGCTTTATGGCTGGTCCTGTTGAAGTAGGTGGGGTTGATAATGTAGATTTTGTTGCTACAGATGGTTTGGTTGATGTTGACAATGATCCTGGTGAAGGCGGGTATGGGCGTAGCATAAATGTTGAAAAGTTGTTCAAAACACTGCTGACTGATGTATCTGATGTACCTGTTGACGATGACGATATTGAAGATACAAAGTATAAAGATGCTGTATCGTATTTGAATGAGTATTTTTTAGAGAGATTAAGGTCTCAGAGCGATAAGAGCGATATTTTTTTAGCTAATACCTCGCGAGAGCTAAGCGCCATGATTATTAAATTTGCAAATAGTGGTGGTTTTGCGAAGTTTATTTATAGGCTTAGTAGCATTTTCAGTTGGAAAAAGAGATTAGCTATTAAGCTAAAGAAGGTTGGGGTGGCTGCGCAGCGGCCCGCGTTAAATGATGAAGCTCAGAGTGAAGAGTTAATTGAGGCGCTTGATCAGGGGCGCTTATTGGTTCCCATGCTGTTAGTGACCTATGCGCTTGATTCTCATTACAATTCTGATAGGGTTTTTTATAGGATTCGACCCACACGACAAGCCAGAGTATTTGCGGCTGCCAGAGCGAAATTACAGACATTGCTTGATAGTGGGAATTTAGGTCTGGATGAGAGCTCAAAAGAGTTGGGGCGGGCTCTGTTTTCCAAATTAGAGGGCCTAGACCCAAGTAACCTTCCAGATGATATAGAGTTTGCAGTCAGCGACTCAACCAGTCAGCGCATTTATGTAGAGGATCATGCAAAGATTTTGGAGCTTTTTGGTGAGGCTATCGACGAATTATGTGACGCTCGACCAACTTATAGAATTCAATTTGCGCAAGACGCTGATAAGTTAAGCAGCGTGATAGGTACATTAAAAGAGAAAATGTCAGAAGGTTTAGATCCAAGATCTACTTATTTGGCGACGGCGCTGTTTACTAATCTGAAACGCTTAGATGAGGGGGAATTGCCCGATTCTGTAGAGTTCAGAGTGTTCAGTGATAGTGATAATACTTACGCGGATGATCGCGCAAAGATTTTGGCTCTTCTTGGTTTTGATGATGTTGATGAAGATAGTACATTAGTAAGCACTATTGATAATTGTAGTATAGATGATTTCAGTGTGTCTGTTACTTACGGTGAGTCAGTTTCCAACATTAGCGTTGAGTCTCTATATCGCCACCTTAATCTTATTAGAAGAAATTCTGCTGCAGATGCTGATAGGGCTGGGGAGTTGGTCGTCGAGAAATTTTTTGCAAAAGTTGAGGAACCTCAGGGAGAAGATCTTCAGGCGGCAGAGCCTGTTCCGCCGAGAGCACTTCGAGTGGTATATGATCATGTGAGAGAGCTTGTGAGGGCTCCGCTTTATTCTGATGATTATTTAATAGGGTTATCGAGTAATATCGCAGGATTGTTTTCTGTTGATAGAGACATTAGCGCTGATAGCTTTTTAGCGTTTGCTTTAATGTCTGTGCTCTTTGATGAAGATATATATGGTGCTTTTATTGATCGGGCAAAGGATGTTGGTGGTCCAATGATATCTTTGATGGCAGTAATGTTGGACGCTGCTAAGCAAGGTGATATTTACAACTATTTATTGGCAAAAAAAGCATTTGAAGATTTAGGGCCTGGTGTTGTTAGTACAGTAGATAGGAATAAATATTTGTCTCTTATTGAAAGAGCGTCGTTAACTCATTTTTATGATTTAAGAGAAAATGGTGGGTTAGCTGCTATATCCAGAGTATTTGTTGTAGATGGCGGGGTGGATGATCGTTTTCCTGTTAAGGTCTCTTATGAGCCGTCTGTTGATGATCAGCTTGCTACAGAGCTTTCTATGGATGAATTGGTTAGGCTGTATTTATTAGAGCAGCAGCAAGAGAAGATTGCAGTTAAGATTGGTGGTTCTAATAACATTGGAGAATACGCGAAAAGTTTGTTGGCTGATCCAGCCAAGGCTATTGAACTAATTGATTCAATATTGAACACTATAGATAACGATGACATCTTTACTGATGTCTACGTTAATGATTTGGTTGGTATGGTATGCGAGAGCGATACACTTCATGTCGATGAATTTTTTGCCCATCTTGTTTCTCAAGATGGCGCAGTTGCAAATATTGACAAGGTGATACGCTTTATTGAATCACGTGTTGACGGTGATGGCGGTTCCAAAGAAAAAAGAGTATATAGAATTGCAAAGGCTGTGCAGTACGCCATTGATGCGCAAACAAATGTTAGCCGGTTGGAAGGAGTTGAATATCATAGTGATAACGATGCGAAGGTATTGCTGGGTATTTTTCGTAATCTTGGTGATAATCGAGCTGCAACTATTACACGTTTTGCGGAATTTTTTAAGCAGCAGGCAAATGGTTTTCTTGTTTTACAGAAAACGGCTAAATGGCTACGAGAGGGCGACTATCAATTATTGTTAGACTTGCTGACAGCGATTCAGGTTGCTGATGTAGATGAAATTGAAAAACAAAACCTAAATGAAGCTTTTGAATTTCTAGATAACAAAATTGATACAAATATAGATAGTATTGTTGATTTTTTGATAGATTCGGAATGTGCGAATATACGCTACTACGGTGAGATTACTCATGTTGGATCACTTTTTAGTAAGAGTGTGCGCTATCTTGGCGATAATGGAAAGGGTTATGAATTAGGACAATTACTGGGTGGCGGGATATTGGCTTATGATGATACAGAAGGCAAGGTGGCTGAACTTTTGTTGAATTCGGCGCTAGAGAAGCCTGGTGATGCTGGTGGATTGCGCATTGGTAGTGTTGATGTTGGCAAGGTTGCGATTAAGCGCTGTGATGTTGTGAGCGTTGCTATGAGTGGGTTGGAGGTTGATGGTGATGAAATATACGGGTTTTTAGGGTCGATTTATGGCGAATTTGAAAGAACCTTGGCTAGTTCTGCCATATCGAACTCTGTAAAACAACCTCTGTTAGAAGAATTTATTCCGTATCTTGCTAAGCAAAGTGGCGATTTGCATATCGCACTATTAAGAAAAGCGCTAAAACAGTATATTGAGCTTGTTTTGGTGAGCGATAACCATATGAGTGATGTGTTTGCGGTAAATCCGGATTTAGTAAGATTGGTTATTGTTGATTTGTTTACTGCTAAATTGTTAGAGATGATTGATGCTGTGTCACACTCCTTTACTGGTGGAGCTGAGGGTTTATTACGAGTATTTCAGTTAATTGAACTTTGTGTTGATAACGCTATTGAAATCGATCTGGATGGTTATCTAAACAAGCTAGGCAGCAAAGAGTTCATTGAGAATTTAGAAGAAATTTTAATGTCAGACGCTTTTTTTAATACGGACATAATAGAGCTTGTTAAGACTATTTGTAAGTATATGAACGGTCTTGAAGGAGATGGTGCTGCAAAAAGTAGAGACAAGGCAGAAGATCTTTTATATAGGGTATTTGAAGTATATAAGTCAAAAAGTATTGTTCCGAGTGATGCAATTGAGATGTTAACGGCGGTAAGATCATTGTCAGCTCAGGGAGACGAACACGAAAAAAACTTATTAGCTTCGATTCTAACCAATAAAAACAGTTTCGATGTGACAGAACCAAATAGTGTGAAGCTATACCTCGATCACATTAGGGAGGTTCACGGTAGTGATGCCAGAGAGTACCTGCGTGAGTTGGTATCGCAGGGCAGTTCGATGCTTAAGGTCCGGCTATATTTTGAGAGTATTTTGGAAGAATTAAATGAACAAGACAAAGCTTCAGAAGATTTTCAGTTGTTGCTTGCTGAGATGGTTTCTGCTCTAAATGCTTTTTCTAAGGCATATCGTCTGGATGTTGATGCCGAAGACCTGTTTCGATATTTTATGTCGAGACTGTTGACCGAAGGTGGCACTGAGGGGGTTGGCGAAAGTTTGATTGATTACACAACTTATCTTAAGTTAATTGTGGCTTTCGAGGATGGTGTTAGCAGTCCAGAGGCTGTTTTTAATCGAATACTTGAAGATTATCCATTACTTAAAAACTATAAAGTATTTGGTGAAGGTAAAGATATAGGGGGTGGTTCAAAACAAGTACGTAAGATTTTGGTGCCTTTAGCTAAAGAGATTATTAGTAAGGGATTGCCCGAGGGTGGTGATGGTATTGACCAGAAGGCATTTAATAATGTTGTAGAGGCTTTTTACTATAGCGGTATCGATCTAAAGTATTTACTTCCTGAGAAAAAAAATCATGTTTACCATTATAATACGATGATATCGCTACAACACGCGCTTGCTAGTGCGTTGCAGAAGCAAGATATTCTGCTTGTAGAGGCGTTAGTTAGTGTGGTTTCTTCGCAAGGGTATTTATATAGTGTTGAGGACCTTTTTGCTAATGGGCCGTTTGATATTAGGGAAGAAATAGGTTTTGCAGAAATTAATGAAACACTGGAATCTATGCAGGATGTTGATAGGTTAATTGATCTTTTCGAAGTTTTCTTGCGCAATAAGTTTGATGTCGGTTCTACAAAAATTATAGCTGATAAGTTAGCCGTTTTGATCGACAATCTTGATGATGGGGAAAAAGATACGGCTATGCGGCATTTCCTTGGTGTGATTGATGATAATATCCATCCTGAAGATCTTGGCGATAAGTATTTAACTGAAGCCACAAGTCGGAAAGTTTTTATTGCTGGTTATACGCAAGAGCTACGAAAATTGGTTTTAAGCGGCTTTGAGAGTGATTTTGGTTTTATGCATGTGCGTAAGGTACCAATTCCTTATGCGGAGGTTTTTGGGGCGTGGTTTGAATCACATAAAGATCTTGCTGCTGAAAAATTTATGCTAGGGTTGTTAAATAGTAATGCGGAAGATGCCACTGTTGTTTTACAAAGATTTTTAGATAGTAATAGATTTAAGGTTTATTTCTCCTATAATGGCGTGTCTGCGATAGAAAATTTCGCGCATGCGATTTGTTCGATTCTATGCGAATCACAAGAACTAGACTTAGGGCAAGTTAAGCATTTAAATGCAATTCTTACCGATAATAAAAGTTTAAAGGGCTACGTGGTTACCGCTGTTAAGAGACGTTTGGCAGTAGAGTCGCGTTTGGAGGCAGTTAGCAATGCAAAGAAAAATATTTCAGGTTTAGATGCATTTGATAGCTCATTGACAGATTTTGGCTCGCAAACCAAAGAAGTGTTTGAGGCGGTATCAACATATTTAGATTCTGATGGAGATCAGCTAGAAGCAGACGCATATAGGGGTTCGAGCAGCGATGCTGAGTTAAATGCTTTGAAGGGAGTGTTTTTTAGAACAAACGCAGCTGGTAATGCTTATGCAAAGGCATCTAAGGCGCAGTTACAGAGCGTAGTTGAACGAACCTTTACTAGTGAAGAAGCATCTGTTAGAAAATTGGCCGAATTTATAACAGAAGATGGCGCAATAGCTCGCTTCTGGGGGCTTTGTCCATATGATGAGAATACTGCGGACAATCTACAAACTAGCTTCATAAGATTATCTGAATTTTTGCATGATGTTCAGCGAATTGATGTTCGTAATAAAGAATTGCCCGATGTAATTGCTAAATGGTTGCAGTTCAATAGCGCAGATGTATCTGAAGTTCCGTTTCTTAAAGAAATGGCGCGCAGGGTTAGTGAAGAGATAGCGCAGAAAATGTCTACGCTAACAGGAGAAAATGCTTATACAGAAAAGGCTGCAATTTTTGCAAAGGTTGCTGCGCGAGATCAAGCAGACATCAAGCTGGATAATGGCCTTATTGAAGCTGTAGATCCATTGCTAGCTAGATTGTTGGATAGCCGTGGTAGTATTGAAAGAGTAGATGTTGCAACATTATTAGATGATTTTGTATCTGACACAAAAAGTATTTTATCGCAGATTTTAGCCGGTAACGACACACAAGCTTTGTTGACTGATTTAAAAGATAAACACGCTGCGGTTAAAGTGGTTTACGGATCGCCAATTGAGTCAATAGCTGGTGACAGTGCAATAGCCAAATATGAAGAGGCCATGCGTAATATTAAACTGGCAACATTAGCGATAGACACTCCACCCAGCGGTGATGATGTTTTGCAAAAACCAGATGATGTGCGCATTCCAGATGTAACATCAGAATTAGTTGGTGACCAAGCTATTTCGCAGTTGGAGTTGGCTTTGGGTGTGTATACAAAGAAACCAAGAGCTGATGTTCGCGAGGTTGGAGTTAATCCGTCTGATACCGTTCCGCCAAGCGGCGAGCAACAAGGTGCTGGTGGTCGTAGTTTAGAATCAGTTGGAGCCTTGCAGATATTTGATGGGTATCAGAAGGTTGCTGAGACTTATGCTCCATTGTTAGAGAGTGTTGACGCAAAAATAACAGAGATAAAAAAGGCTAAGTTTACTTCTAATAAGAGAAGAAAAAGCCTAGAACCTCTACAAAAGCGGCTACGCGAAGTAGTTGATTTTGCGCAAGATAGCATGAAAGCGATGGTGGATGCAGAATTGATGGGTAATGAGAATGTTGCCAGTCAAGTAGAGTTTTTATTGCGTCAGATCAATGCTCTGAATGGTAGAAGCTTGGAAGAAGAGAGTCTTAAAGGCGCTCGTCGTGTGTCAGAAAGTATAGCCAAGATACTTGGCAATTTTGTTGGTGGTGATGACAATAAACATGAATATCGCGCTGGTTTTAATAGATTTTATAAGAATATTATGAAATCTGTGCAGCAGTCACCAGGCTCTGGTGGTCGCGTTGCTATTCCAAGCCTTACTGCGCAAGGTGTTCGGTCGCATATTTACAGCTGCATGAATATAACTGCAGTAACTAATGTTTCTGGTGTTTTTGATTTTCAAGGGTTGAGGCAGTCAGTAGATAGTAAAATTAAGGTTAGGCTCGGGGAGGATCCATTCAGCGGTTTTTCTGAAGCTGAGCTGATGAAGACCAAGTTTTTATACGAATTTGTTATAGCCAGTTGTTTTGTTACAGGTCTTTATGTTAGGCGGGATAGTTCTAATTCTGCAGACAGGCAGGCTCTAAAAGAGATTAGAGATATTGTTAATAACTGGAACGGAGAGGGTAATGTGTTTAGTCATATTGCGGATCAGGCGCTGGATTTATTGTTAAACGGTGAACCTGGGCTATCGCAAGGAGTTAAAGAAGCGTTGATTGGGTGCGTAAACAACTACTATTACAGCAGCTTATATTTTCATAATGGTCGCAAACTAAAGACTTTCTTTGATATTGCGTTTGGTTCACCGGCTATAACTTATTCACGAGCCATTAGAGGAAATATTAGGCAGAGTCGTAGTGCTGGTGTGCCTCATTATACCATTGGAGAAAAAATGTTTCTTGGCGATGGTTTTCGTTTTGCTGAAACTATTCATAACGCTGTAAGTAGTGAAGGTTCGGATGTGAGCTTGTATCAAGCTGCGGCATTTGAGGTTGCCAGAGAAGGTGGTAAGCAAGGTGTGATTTTTGCGAAAGGATCCAGTGTTGGTGCTAGGTGTGGTGTGGATACAAAAATTGAGGTTGCTAGCGCGACTAATGCTTGGCTTGATGCTCATAGGGAATCGCAAGGAAGATCAAGAGATGGTAGGGATGTTGCTAAGTCGGGTGAAGGGCTTGGAGAAGATACCAGGCGGGCTGTTGGTGTTGATGTCGGGAATTAGGTTTGGTATGTGCTATAATAGCAGGTATCAAGTTTTATAATTAGTTGGGGGTTATACAAATGAGTAGATCTAGAAGTGGTAGTGAGAGTGGTGATATGAGGGGCTATTTTGCTAACTACGCAGATGCTGGGTTTGGTGAATTAAGCGATTTTGCGGATATTAATACGCATGTAGAAAACTTGCTTGCAACCGATGAAGGAGACCAATCTTTAATTGCCAAAGTAAAAAGAAGGGCTTTAGAGTTGTACCAAGCAGAGAATCCAACTGACTCCCAAAAAATTCATTTTGCAGCTACTGGTTTGTTTTTTCCGTTGCGGGAAGGTCGCTCTGTAGAAGGTGAGGGTGAAGCAGCAGAAGATGGTGCAAGCCTTGAGATGGAGGCTGTAGAAGAGGATGATACGATCGCAACCAAGCATGCCAAGGCAATTGCCGCAAATTATATTTTGAAGGTGATGCAAACTACTCCTAATGGTGTTGTGAGTTCAGAACTTCATCATGCGATCCATGCATTTGCTACTCGAGAAGGTGGTAAGCTGGATGAGCCAACAGGCAACTTCATGCGCTATATAGAAGAGCAGCGCAAACTTCACTCCGAGTTGGTCATTGAGAGTGCTGAAGGTTTGGCTGATAGCTTAACAGCGAATATGGCAGAAGCGGAGGAGGTCGACGAGAGAATTACAGCTCGTATTGAAAATCTTGGCAGATTCGGTCGGCTTGTTAATGCGCTAAGAAAATTTACTGGCTCTGATGAGCGTTTAGCAGGATTAAGCTCACTTAATGATGGGCAAATGGGAGCAATAAAAGGTCAGATGCTTGATGCGGCTGTAGAACGCATAAATGCTATGCTTGGGGGAGCTGAAAGTGGAGACGATAGAGTTGCTTATTTGCGGGACATGTTCTTTTTTAGTGATGCAAACATAGATCAAATTCTTGCTGCTGCTGATGATGATCAGATTTCATCTGACCAGTTAAGTCATATACTCACAGGCAAGGCCATAGCAAAAATCGGTGTACCGTTGTTAGATGGAAATACAGTACAAGTTGAGCCAGTTATAGCGCAGCTGACTCCAGGCGTTTTGTTTGGTTTTATGCGTGCTGGCGTAACTAGAACAAGGGGCGCAAGAAATATTGATCAATTAAATCCTGATTTATTGTTCACTATTTTTCTAGCAACGCTGTCTAGTCGCATTGATGGTGTGCGCAGAGGCGCAGAGTCTGTCGGTTTAACTCACCTATTTGCCAATGTAGATCTTGACAGGATGAGTGCTTATGTTATGCCGCAAGATGCTGCTGGTCGCTCTGAGGAAGATCGTCGCGTGGCTTTTGCTGCTGTTGCTGGCCGTATTGGTGCGGATTTAGAGCAAAGAAGAGCCGCTGAGATCCAAGCTTCAATAACAGGCTATCGTGACAGGATGATGGAGGGTGTTGATAATTTAGCGGAAGGTCTGAGAGATGGGTTTGCTGCAGAAAGTCATGCTGTTGGTAGGCGTTTACAAAATTTGAAATCGTATACTCCTGCTGATTGGACAAAAATTGGTCTTGCTACACTTCTAACTACAGCAGGATTTGTTGGTATTGGTGTTTTGATTGCCTTGGTCGCTGGTGTCACGTTGCCAGCTATAGCAGCTTTTCTTGTGGCGGCAGCTACGGTTGGTGGTGGAATATTTCTGATCCCGGCTATAGCTCTTGTTGCATACGCAGTGATTTCCTCTCCGTCCTGGCTTGCGGGTAAGTTTGGGATCAAGCGTAGAGTTGCAAAGGGGATGCGTGCTACTTTGGGACGATTCTTAGCTATAGCATTGATTGGTTTAGCTGTTACAGGTGTGTTACTACTGTTGGCGCCATATGTTGGATTTGCAGCAACTGTTATGGGATTCGGTGCTTTGGCTGTGCAGGCAGCTTTTATAGTGGTCTCATATGTAGCTCGAGCTCTTGGTAAGAGGATAATGCGTGCTCTTACTAAAAAAGGTCGCAGAGTTTCACTTGAAGGGGGAGGTGCTGAAGAGTGGCTGTTGGGAGAAGATGCAGGGGTGGCGGATCACGTTTCGGAACATGACTTGGCTAGGCGGTTATGGACTGATCTTAATACCAAAAAAACCGCATTAAGAGCTCAGCTTAATACGTTACAAGGAAGATGCGATCTTGCAAAGCGCAGAATAGATGCCGAACTTGTTTTGCTTGAAAAAGCGTATACATATTTGCGTACTAGCAAGAGCTCTGTTAAAGATGGTCTTGTCGCTAGAAACGCAGCAAAAATGGGGTTTATTAATGGTATTAGAGAGTTTAAACAAGAATGGGATAAGCACGGTACTGTCGAAGATATTATGGAAGGTAGAGTTACCACTATTTTGCTAGGTGTTAGTTGGCAATATGATGGAACTGTTGTTGGTGAAGTTGATAATGCCACAGTTACTGTTGGTGGTTATAAAATAGATATTGAAGATCTTGAAGGCAAGGTCGCTAGTGTTGGTGGGTTATTTAAAACCTTGCGTAAGTTTAATGCTGGTAGAACTTTAAGTAATAGGTGGAAATCTTTAGATGCATTAGAGGTAGATGCTGCAAATAGGATTTATGAGCTTGATAGAATAGTAAGAGTCGAGGCGGGCGAACTGGCAGTTGAGGTTGCAGAGCTTGACAGTTTGGAAGGCAAGGTTGCCGAATTTAATGATATCCTAGATCGTGCAAAAGCAGTCGCGACAGCGTTTGGGGCAGCTATGGATGGTGCCGAAGTTGCGAGTCAGAAAAGAGCTGCGGCTGTATTTTTAAATGACTTTGGCGCGCAAATAGCCGTAGAGCCAGAAGAGGGGTTGGACCATGTTCGTGCACATGCAACAGGCTCTGGTGATATCCTTGGTGAGCTGGGTGGTATGATTAGAGTAGATCCCGGTGCTGGTGATGAAATAATGCGTGCTGGTCGTGATGCGCGTGAGGACATGGTGAATTATGGCCTTTACCAACAGCCTAGGGAAGAAATTGGTAGTGGTGGTCCTGGCGGCATGGGTGGCGTCGGAAACTAAAGCCTGCTCGTAGTTAATTTTGGAGAAAGGGGGCGCAAGCCCCCTTTTTTATGATGTGAAGGGTGTGAAATGAAGATGAAATGAAGGGGTCAGGTCCTGTGAAGGGGTCAGGTCCTGACTTGCGACAACTATAAAGATAAATGGATTGAGTCTTGATCCTCTCAGTTGTTTCGTTTATATTGGATCTGTATTCCAATATAAACGAGAGCTGACATGTACCAACGCACGATGCTAAATACCATTAAAGAGATAAGTGAAGTTTTTCCAGCTTTACTTGTTACAGGGCCACGGCAGGTGGGTAAAACCACTTTATTGGAAATATGTGCTACTGATGAGCGTCAATATGTAACATTGGATGATTTAGATATTCGTGAGATGGCGCAACAAGATCCCGGTCTTTTTGTGCAAATGTATCCCCCACCAATCATAATTGATGAAATTCAGTACGCACCCCAGCTTTTCAGTTACCTAAAAATTGTAATTGATCGCGAGAAAAAACCGGGAATGTTTTGGTTAACAGGTTCACAAAAATTTCATCTTATGCATGGTATTACTGAAACTTTAGCAGGACGCATAGCTATTGTTGATTTGCTTGGTTTATCGCAAGCTGAACTTGATGGTAGAGCAGATAAAAGTTCACCGTTTTTGCCTACCCAGCAATGGATTGAACATAATCGGCATGTCAAACCGAAAACTATTCAAGAGGTTTTTCAACAAATATGGCAAGGTTTTTTCCCACTGGTGAATAAAAATCCCCAAGAATCAGCAAGGCATTTTTTTTATTCGTCATACATTCAAACTTATCTGCAACGTGATGTTAGAAGCATCTTAAATGTATCTAATGAAACTAGATTTTATAATTTTTTAATTGCTGTTGCGGCGCGCACTGGTCAGTTGCTAAATTATGCTGAATTAGCAAGAGATGTTGGTGTGGACAATAAAACTGTCAAAGCTTGGTTGTCGATTTTGGAAGCGTCGGGTTTGGTTTATTTATTAAGACCCTATTACCGCAATATAACCAAGCGTTTGGTGAAAACACCAAAGCTTTATTTTCTCGATACGGGTCTTTGCTCATATCTTACCAAATGGCCTAATGCGGAGTCTTTGGTGAGTGGCAGTATGTCTGGTGCTATTTTAGAAACTTATCTATTTGCTGAGATTTTAAAAAGCTATTGGCATAATGGTGTTGAAGCTAACTTTTACTATTACCGAGATTTAGATCAGCGAGAGATTGATTTGGTTATAGAAAGTGGAGATGTTTTGTATCCAGTTGAATTTAAAAAGACGGCTACTCCGTCTAAAACTGCGAGCAGAAGCTTTTCCTTATTAACAAAGCTTGATAAAAAGTTAGGAGATGGAGCGGTAATGTGTTTTGTGAATAAGTATGTGCCACTATCAAACAATGTTACAGCTATTCCTGTTTGGTATTTGTAAATAAAGGGTCAGGTCCTGACTTGCGACAACTTGGCTGACATACCGTGATTTATCCGGGTTTTACTGTGGCCTCATCAAAACAGTAGAATGGTTTGATGAGCAGACCGTTGCGCATAATATATAAAAATGCTTGGTACCACGTAATGAATCGCGGCGCCAATCGGCGACGTATTTTTTACACCGACGCACAGAGAAACATGTTTGTGAGTTTGCTAAGAGAGTTGGTTGTTTATTATGACGCCGAAATTCACGCCTATTGTTTAATGAATAATCATTATCATATTTTAATTAATACTCCTCGGGGTAATTTGCCGAGAATGATGCGCCACTTGGGTGGTGTGTATACGCAGCGATTTAATAAGAGCATGAGAGCTGATGGCCCGTTGTTTCGTGGTAGATACAAGGCTATTCTTGTAGAAGAGGATGCTTATTTGCTACAAGTAAGTCGTTATATTCATCTAAATCCGGTGGCTGCCAAGATGGTAAATAACCCAGAAGAGTTTAGGTGGTCGAGTTTTTTGGCTTACATACAGTCGGATTGCAAACCTGCTTGGTTGCAAACATCAAAAATTTTAGGGCAGATAGCTTCTGCTGACTCAATTAATGCTTATAAAAACTTCGTTGATTGCGGGGTTGATAAGGAAACCGTAAACTTTTATAACAAGAAAAAAGTTGCAGCAGTGTTTGGCAGGGAAGCTTTTCGGGGGAAAATATTGGCAGAAGTGGATGAAAGTCAAATTACGCATTCCAAAGCTGATTTGAAAGCGATAAGCGCTATTCCGCCAATAGAGTTTATTTTTAAGATTGTATCTGATTACTACAAGGTTAATGTTGGGCGTTTGTGCTTTTCAAAAAGGGGGTGTGAGAATTTGCCTAGGAATATGGCAGTTGTGGTTTGCAGAACATTATATGATTATGAATTGCAAATAGTTGCTGATGCTGTTTCAAACATTAAGCCTTATTCGGTCTCTACTATTACCAGGAGAATGTTAGGTAGCATTGCTTCCAGCAAACAATTAAGCGTTGATTACGACAATATTTGTAGAATGATTTGCTGTAAGTTGTCGCAAGTCAAGACCTGACCCCTTCGCCCGCTGTAAGTTGTCGCAAGTCAAGACTTGACCCCTTCGGCTGTTTCGTATATAAGGTCAGCTCGGAAATTGATAAATTCGAGGAGCTTTTGATGAGTCAGATATTGAACGCCTATCAAAGTCTACGCGATGCTGCTGAGGGTAGCAAAGAGCGTGTTGATTTTGACCAAGTAATTTGCATCCAAGTCGGTTCTGCTACCTGTGAAAATGCAGCAGGAGCGAATGATGTAGCCGAAGAATTTCGCAAGCACATTGCTGCAACCAAAAGAGATGACATTGTTATTAAGCGTGTTGGTTGTACTGGTAGATGTAGCTGTGAACCTATTGTAAGTATTCGTATGCCTGGCAAGGATATGGTTACTTATCAGAAAGTAAACGGCGATAGTGCACATAAGATTTTTGTAGAGCATGTCTTAGAGGGTAAGATTGTTGATGAGTTGCAAATGCAGTGTCCAACTTGCCAGAGCGTGCCGATGGATAATAGGTTGTCTGATGCTCAGCAGCATTTACAGGGTCAAGAAGTCACAGATAAGTTCTTGAGTTTATATGGAAACTTGCCGGTTTATGCAAAGCAAGCGCGTATTGCTTTGAGAAATGCTGGCGTTACTACTCCTCTAGATTTAAATGAATATATCCGTAATTTAGGGTTTTCTTCATTGGCTAAGGTTTTGGAAAACGACAGTCCTGCTTGGGTTATAGCTGAGATGAACGCTTCTAAACTGAAGGGTCGGGGTGGTGCTGGTTTCCCGATTGGTAAGAAGTGGGGGTTTGCGCTGACCAATGAAGAGAAAATTAGATATATGGTTTGTAACGCTGATGAGGGAGACCCAGGTGCATTCATGGATCGCTCGATGTTGGAATCTGACCCTTTCAGCGTCATAGAAGGTATGATTATTGCTGGTTTCACAATTGGTGCACAGCAGGGTTATGTTTATATTAGGGCTGAGTATCCACTAGCAATTGAGCGTTTAGAAAAGGCTATTGCGATTTGCCGTGAGAATAATTTATTAGGCAAAAATATCTTAGGTTCTGAATATAGTTTTGACATTGAGCTAAGATTGGGTGCTGGTGCATTTGTTTGCGGTGAAGAGACTGCGTTGATTCATTCAATTGAGGGTGAGCGTGGTCAGCCAAGAGTAAAGCCTCCATTCCCAGCCGTGTCTGGTCTATGGGGCAAGCCAACTATTATCAATAACGTTGAGACTTTGGCTAATGTGCCAGCTGTTATTGCTATGGGCGGCGCAGAGTTTGCTAAGGTTGGAACAGAGTTATCTGGTGGCACCAAAGTTTTTGCTTTAGCGGGTAAGATTACCAATACTGGTTTGATCGAGGTGCCGATGGGTACTACGTTACGTGAAATCATCGAAGAGATTGGTGGTGGCGTACCAAATGGTAAAAAACTAAAAGCGGTTCAGACTGGTGGTCCTGCTGGTGGCTTCATTCCAGCTGATGCCTTGGATACTGTCGTTGACTATAATACTTTGGCTGCAGCCGGTTCCATTATGGGTTCTGGTGGTATGATCGTTTTAGATGAAGACGATTGTATGGTGGATGTTGCCAAGTTCTACTTGACCTTTAGTCAAGATGAGTCATGTGGTAAATGTACACCATGTCGCGAAGGTACTAAGCGTATGTTGGAAATTCTAGAAAGAATGACCGCAGGTAAAGGTACTATGGAAGATATCGATAACCTAGAGCGTTTAGCCAAGTTGGTACAAAAGGCTTCATTGTGTGGTCTTGGTAAGGCTGCTCCAAATCCAATTTTGAGTTCTTTGAAGCACTTTAGAGAAGAGTTTGTTGCGCATGTTCAGGACAAAACTTGTGCTGCTAAGAAGTGTAAAGCTTTATTGCGTTATGAGATTGATAGCGACAAATGTATTGGTTGTACTGCCTGTGCTAAGAAGTGTCCAGTTGCCTGCATCAAGGGCGAAAGAAAAGAGCCGCATGTTATCGATCAAGATACATGTATTAAGTGTGGTCAATGTTTCAGCGTGTGCCGCTTTGGTGCAGTGAAGAAAGTTTAGTAGGAAGTATCATTATGAGCAATGAAAAGAAAATAACTTTAACGATTGATGGGCAGCAACTAACTGTGCCAGCCGGCACTACAGTTATGGATGCTGCTGAAACTATCGGTATTCATATTCCGCGTCTTTGTTATCATCCAAGTTTGAGTTTGGAAGGTTCATGTCGCGTTTGTATTGTCAAGATTGAGGGTATGCCATCCTATGTAACTTCATGTAGCACGATGGTAACTGAAGGCATGGTAGTGTATACCAATGAACCAGATGTAAGAGAAGCAAGGCGCGATATTGTTGAGCTTATTCTTGATAACCATCCGCGTGCGTGTTTGACCTGTGAAAGAGACAGTAATTGTGAGCTGCAAAATTTAGCTTACACAGTTGGCGTTAGAGAACGTTTGTTCGAGGGGGAGAGAAAGCGCTATGAAATTGAGGATTCTGGTAAATCAGTAATTCGTGATGCTGAGAAATGTATTCTTTGTGGTCGTTGTGTGCGTGTTTGCCATGAAGTGCAAGGGGTTTATAACTTAAGCCAACACAATCGTGGCTTTAACACCGTAGTGACACCAGCACATGGGGATAAGATGGATGATTCAGTTTGTATCCAATGTGGTCAATGTATCAACGCTTGTCCAACCGCATCTCTACAAGAGAAGCGCCACGTTGATAGAATCTGGAAAGCTTTGGCGGATCCTACTAAGCACGTTGTAGTGCAGACAGCACCATCTATTCGTGCAGCAATTGGTGAAGAGTTCGGTTACGAGCCAGGTACGCCATGTACTGGCAAGATGGTAACAGCATTACGCAAACTTGGTTTCGATAAAGTTTTCGATAGTAATTTTTCAGCTGATTTAACCATCATTGAAGAGTCTAATGAATTAATTGAGAGGGTGAAAAGTGGCGGTAAATTACCGCTTATTACCTCTTGTTCACCTGGTTGGATCAACTTTATGGAGAAATTCTATCCAGAATTGATGCCATATGCTTCAACTTGTAGATCACCAATGAGCATGCTTTCGGCATTGTTAAAGACCTATTATGCTGAGAAATTTGCAATCGATCCTAAGGATATATTTGTAGTTGCGGTAATGCCTTGTGTTGCGAAGAAATACGAAATGGATCGTCCTGAGCATTATATCGATGGTATGCAATTGACTGATGCAGTTGTAACCACTAGAGAATTGGGTTGGATGATTAAGAGTAATTCGATTAACTTCAAAGGCTTAGAAGATGGTGAGTTTGATACGCCTTTAGGTGAATCAAGTGGCGCGGCCGATATTTTTGGTACAACAGGTGGCGTTATGGAGGCAGCGCTGAGAACTGCTGCTGAAAAAATTACTGGTCAATCATTAGATCATGTTGAATTTACCGACGTAAGAGCAGTTGAAGGCTTCCGTGAACGTACACTACAAGTTGGCGATTTGTCTCTTAACATTGGTGTGACCAACGGTATTGTTAATGCCAAAAAATTGCTTGAGAAAGTAGTATCAGGGGAAAAAGAATTTCATGTAATTGAAATTATGGCTTGCCCTGGCGGTTGTATCGGTGGTGGTGGTCAGCCATACCCACCAAAAGGTTATAAGATTCTTGATCCTGAGTTACTACGTAAAAGAGCACAAGCTTTGTATACTATTGACCAAGGCAAGAAGCTTAGAAAGTCGCATGAAAACCCGTCAATCCAAGCTCTGTATGACGAATATTTGGGTGAACCAGGTGGTAAGAAAGCGCATAAATTGTTGCATACTCACTACAACCAAAAATTTCCAAAGGGGATAAAATAATGATACCAGCAGTTAATGATAAAGTTTTAGAGAACGCTCGCGCGGCTTTGCCTGCTAGCGTGGTTGAGTTTATTGATAAAGTAAACCAAGGCGAAAGACCAAGCAGTCACTTAATTGCTGTTTTGCATAAAGTGCAAGAGGAATTAGGTTTCTTGCCAAGAGAGTCCATGGATGCTGTAGCACAATTAATGCAAGTCCCAACTGCTAAAGTGACCGGTGTCGCTTCTTTTTATCATCACTTCAGTTTTGTGCCTAAAGGTAAATATATTATCAGCGTTTGTACTGGTACTGCTTGCTATGTAAAAGGTGCTGAAGAGGTAATTGATAAGTTCAAAGAAGAGTTGGGTATTAATCTCGGTGAAACAACCGCTGATGGCTTGTTCACCTTGGAAGATACTCGTTGCTTGGGTGCTTGTGCTTTGGCTCCAGTTGTTAAAGTTGGTGACGATATTCATGCTAGTATGACAGCTGATAAAGTTCCGGGCATCATTGAACGTTATATGAATTTAGCTGATTAATAGGTAACCATTAACCTAACTTCAGCTAGTTATTATCAAAGTCATCACCCGGCTTACTTGCCGCGGCGTAGCCCACAGGCGAAGCCGGGACCGGATAATCCCCATCTGTTGCCCATGTTTTTGTAAAAAAACACCCTGCTTTTTCATCATCCCGCGACTTGATCGCGGGGTGAGTGATGCTGAAAAAATCTATCTCATATCCATCTTTAGTTTTATAGGTATAAACTTTTTTATTTTGTCCGCGCAGATCTAGGTAAATAAGGTTTTCAAATTTTCTACCATAGCTGAATTCTCTTCTAGCAGCGTTGCTAATAGTTCTTTCATAACCTTTCCCTCTCTATAAGTATAGTATCCCGCAAAAGTTTCCTTGCCTATAAGGAAAGGTTGTTAGCAATAATTATTTAAGTAACAATGCCTTCTTTATGGTGTTTGCGACATACGGCGACGTAACGTTCATTGCCACCAATTTCTACTTGAGCGCCATCGCGCAATGGCTTGCCGTTTTCATCAACACGAATGGTCATGGTAGCTTTGCTGCCACAATGACAAATGGTTTTTAGCTCAACTAAAATGTCAGCCCAAGATAATAGGTATTTGCTACCAGTGAATGGTTCCCCGCGAAAGTCTGTGCGTAAACCATAAGCCAATACAGGAATGTTTAGGTAGTCGGTAATCTCAGTTAGTTGATGTACTTGATCTTTAGTTAAAAATTGAGCTTCATCGATAAGGATACATTTTGTTTTTGGATCTTGAATTATTCTTTCTTTTGCATGTTCGTATAAATTGAATTCACTGTTAAATGGCACAGCTTCTGCTTCTAATCCAATTCTTGATGAGATTTTACGTTTGCCAAAACGGTTGTCAAATTCCGGAGTATAAAGAATGGTTTTCATGCCTCTTTCTTGATAGTTGTAACTAGATTGCAATAAAGTAGTGCTTTTTCCGGCATTCATTGCTGAATAATAAAAGTGTAATTTAGCCAATGTTGTGCTCCGTTGGTGTGTAATTTCTCAGGGTTTTATTGTAACATATGATCTTCTTTGATCTAGGGTTAATTTAACTATGAAACTGGTAAAACTGTTGTTTTTTTTGATTGTTAGCTTTGCGTCTTTTGCTGTGTTAGCAGAAAACAATACGCAGAGTGTAAAGATTTTTTGTCCGTCCGCCAGTTCTTTGGAAAGACATGCTTTGGCATGGAGGGTGGGGGACAAATGGATTAGCGGAGATAATTCATTTGTGCAAACGATTGCTCGTTTTATCGGGGCTCAATGGGTTGGGGTAAATGTAGGGCAGATTATTTGTATCTATCAGGGATCCCAGCAGCAGATGTTCCCAGTGGCTTTACGGCCGGTGCATGCTGTGTTGATTAGCAAACCTACCGGTAGCAATTGGCACACAACACATTTTGGTTATATGCAGTGTGCTTCAGGTCAAGTTGAAGATTGTCCTTTTTATCAACAGATAGAAAAGAAGAATACTGACTTATATAAAGACATAGAATATAAAGTTGGTTCCCAAAATAATGGAGATAGTGAATAATGAAAAAACAAACCCTTGGCCTAGTTTTTATTGTTGTATTTGGGTTGTTGATGGTTGGTTTTGCTGGTGTTGGTTTTTATCTTTATCGACAGAATTGCCTATTACGCAAAACTTATACGTTAAATCAAGCAGAGCTTACAGCTTTGCATGATGAGCTCGCCAAGGTTAACAAGAATGATTATTGGAATATTCTACAGGCTAAGAGTTATATTGGTTTAGCAAATGCAACTTTGTTAGCAAATAATGATATTAAAGCCGCGAAAAAATTGCTTGTTTTAGCGCAGGATAATTTACATAGCGAAAAAAATAGCGAAATTAAAGATGCTATTAAACAAAAGATCGCAGAATTAAGTAGTAAAAATACTATAAATCAAAGTCAGTTAATTGCTGATTTAAATGTGATAGAGCAGTCAATAATTAATTTAAGAGAGTTGCCGGGTCATGTAATTAAAAAGCCAACAAATAAGGTGAAGGGTTCAAATGATGAAGTTACTAAATCTTTTTGGCAAAAAATTACCAAAAACAGCTTGGATGTTATGCGTAACATGGTAATTTTGCAAAAAAGCGATGTGGATATGCAGCCATTATTTAGTTCTAAATATCAACTATATTTAAAGGAAAAAATGTTGCTTGTTGTAGAAGAGATGCGATTAGCTGTTTTGACCTATAATAAAGTTGTTTTCAAAGATGCTTGCGCTAGATTAAGCAAGTTAATTAAGGCATATGCGATGCATAATATTACAGATAAACAAATGTTGCTTACCAAATTAGGTCAAATTAAGTCAACATTTGACAATGGTGAGTCGGTTTCTTTGGAGAATTTAAACTTAATGTTTGCATCAGAATAGGGCGTATACCACATGAAAAAACTTATTGTGCTATTTATTTTTTTAGGATTGGCTTTTGCTATAGGTCTTTTTGCTCACGCTGATCCAGGGTATGTATTATTTTATTATCGTCATTGGTCTTTAGAGACTACTTTGTGGTTTTTTCTGTTATCTTTTTTTATTTTTATTTTATTGTTGTTTTGGTTTTTTGCTTTCGTGCGAGGCGTTAGCAAAATATCGAGCAGGTTAAGTGCTTGGCGTAGTACCAGACGTCTTAATAAGGCAATTTACGAAACCAACAAAGGATTGTTCGAGCTGGTTGTTGGAAGTTGGTCTAGCGCTGAAAAAAGATTGCTGCGTTATGCTGAGCAAGATGATAGTTATTTGTTGAATTGTTTTGCTGCGGCTTTTGCAGCACAACAGCAGGGTAACTTTAAGTCGAGAGACTTATATTTGAGAACCGCCAAGCAGAGTTCTCCAGAAAACGAAAAGATTATTTTGTTTGCGACAGCAAGGTTGCAGATGGCAGAGCATCAATATAGTACTGCGGAAACTACGCTCTTAACGATTAAAGATACTTATGGATACAATGCTGGTTTGCTAGAATTATTGGTAAAGCTTTATCGGTTAACTGGTAATTGGTTTGATCTATTGCAAATCATGCCTCTAATTAAAAAACACAAAGTTTTTACTAAGAAAGTTTATTCTGATCTTGAGGGTGAGCTTTATTTTGAGTTGTTGAAAAATGCTTTACAAGAAAAAAAATTAACAGAGTTTTTTGATGTTTATCGATCAATTCCTAAGGCGTTATCTTCGGATGAAAATATTCAAATAGTTTATATAAAAGCCTTAATCGCGCACGATGATATTGAGCAAGCTGAAAAATTATTGTTTAAAAGATTAGATCAAGATTGGTCAGCTGAATTAATTAATCTATATGGACAGTTGGATCATGTTCATCTATATAAAAGGATGCAAAAAGCCGAAAAATGGTTAAAAGATAGACCAAACGATCCAGATTTGTTATTTGTTTTGGCGAAAATGTGTCGCTCTCAACAGCTCTGGGGTAAAGCCCAAGATTATTTGTCACAAATAATAGCCATAGACCCTAAGGCAGCAGCTTATCGAGAAATGGCAGAAATTATGGTGAGCCTAGGGCAGCATGATGAAGCTATTAGATATTTTCGTTTAGCTGCACTGTAGCCGTTCACTTGGCGCACCGTCTCCTGGCTTATAGCTGATTAACTATAAATTGGTTTAATAATTATAATAACGATAAAAGTGCTATATTTATACGTCATCCTGGCGGACGCCAGGATCCAGAGACAATAAAAACAAAAATTAAATTTTATTCTACTAGAAGCTCAGCTTCATAGCGTTCAATTTTTATGGTATCTGACCAGTAATCCTCTGGCAAACCTGCTTTTAACTTTAGATGTTGTAAAAAAAGCTCAGGCGTTGGTAATTGTTCCCAAACTGATGGCAAAAAAGTTCCACGATAACCACGATCCGATAAAATTAAGCCATCAATTCCTGGTTGTAATTGCGAAAGCAAATCCTCTTCAGAGCCAAATTGCATGGGTTCTGGTTTGGACAAAATTGAAATATGAATTTCTAATTCTGAAAATTCTTCTTTCCCAAGCGGTGGAAATCGTGGGTCAGAAAAAGCTGCAGCAAAAGCATTATTTGTAACATCTTCTACTAAGGGGCGAAAGGCTGTTAAAGACCCAATACAGCCGCGCAATTGATGATTGATCTGTAGTGTAACAAAGCAGGCTGCAAATTCCTGTAGTTTTGTTGGAAATTCTTTTGTGTTTATAACTAAAGGTTTTTGAGTTGTGAGACCGTTTTGAATTGATTTTTTCGCTAAATCCAATAATGTTTTCTTTTCATTTTGATACGACATTATTATTCCTCATAAAAATGAAACGCTCCGTAACCTACCACCTGATCTTTTGATCCGGCCGTATCTCCGGAGTTGCGTAAATCTATTAACTTCGGAATTAATTTTTTTTGTTTAGCAATTTGTAGCAAGCCTTTAATGGGTAGGCGTCCACAGGCGTTTTGTTCACCAAGAGCATGCATATCTAAATTTAAAATAGCATCTACTGCTGCTTCATCTAGCCTCTGGGCTTCACTATATTTGTAATAATGGCTCAAATCGGAGCTAATTATAATTAGCGTTTCCTTGCCATCCCATAGTTGTTCTAAAGTCGAAGAGACCATAGCTGGGGTGGCTTGTCCAACTAAAATAGGCACTATTGAAAAGCTTTTCAATAGTATTTGTAGAAATGGTAATTGCACCTCTAAACAATGTTCCTCAGCATGAGCTTCATCATCTATTATTACTGCCGGATTTTTTGTAATTGAAAATATTGCCTCTTTGTCTACTTTTATGCTGCCAAGTGGTGTTGCAAAAAAATCAACGCTTGGGAAAGCTAAACCATTCACTGCACATCTGTGCGCTGGACCTATTAGTACTACGCGTTTTATTTGTTGCATATAATTTTTTAGGCAAGCATAAGCAGAGGCGGCAATCGGCCCGGAATATATGTAACCAGCGTGTGGAGCTATGATGGCTTTGGGTAGTGATTGGTTAGCATTGGCATTATTTAAAAATCCTATAACATCATGCGCCAATTGTTCTTTGTTATCGGCATAGAAACTTCCGGCTACCGCAGCTTTGCGTATTGTTGACATTAACTAGTTTTCTCTTCTAAAAAGTCATTAAAACACAAAATATTGTTGCGTTGTAAATCTGGGTAGAGCTTTCTGTTGTCTGGAATCATGGCATAGTAATAAATTTCTCGTGCCGAATAGTTTTTGCATGGCTGTAAATATTGTTCTAAATTTTTAACTTTTAATCGTTGTTTTTTTGTTATGTTCCCAAAACATGGAATTTTGAGTCGCTTTGATATGTCATTTATTATGTGTTTTGGAGCTTTGTGTTGTTTTGCTAAAGAGTAGTAAGCCGCAATTCGTGTGTTATTGGCCAAGCTAAACCAGGATATTTGCCCCTTTTTATCAATTAGCAAATAACTGCCAAAATCATCTACAAGATAATATTCGTAGATGTTATGTTTTTGGCATAATTCCCAGAAAAAGCATGTAAAAAGATAGTCTGTCATTGATACGTTGCTGTAGCCATTTGCTGCTATGAGACTTTCTAACAGTTTGTGCGAAAATTGAAAGAAATAGTCTTTTTGTAATTCGTAAATAGCGTTGTTTAGTACTCCAGCTAAGTTTTCCTCATTTTTGCGTACGAATTTATTTATCAGCTCCTTGTTGAAAGCTTCTATTGCAATATTTTCATTAACTGCATCAGTTAGCATTAGGGTTTTTATTGGCAAAGAAGATAGTTTTGCTAGGAATTCTAAGCCATCAATGCCGGGCATTTTATAATCGGCGATTACTACTGATATTTCGTTAAAGCGCTTTTTGTTGTAAACCTCTTTATGGATTTGTTCAATACTTACTTTGGTATGAAATTCGCTTAAAGATTCGCTATAAGTGGTTTTTATGCAGCGATTTATAAATGGATCTGGTTCATATTTATCCAGTAGGTAGTGAATGGCGTCATTGGCATTTAAGAAAAACACATAGTTTGTTTTGCTGGAGTCTAATACGTGTTTCAAGCTTTGTAAGAAGACTTGGTCATCGTCGACTACAACTACTTCGGTTGGATGGTAACAGAATAGTCCTTCATTCTTAATCATGTGCATTTTACTTTACTCCCAACTCAGCTAATTAAAAATTGTAGCATAGATTTTATAGTTCAGCGAATGTAGAATACCAGTTTTGATTAATAAGCTTAGAGAAATAATTATGGCAAATTATAGTACTAATGAATTTAAATCTGGTTTGAAACTGATTATCGATGGGGATCCTTGTTCTATTATAGATAATGAATTTGTAAAGCCTGGCAAAGGGCAGGCGTTTAATCGGGTCAAATACCGCAATTTGATAACAGGTAGAACTTTAGAGCGAACCTTCAAATCAGGAGAAACACTGCCGGGAGCCGATGTTCTGGATGTGGATTTGCAATATTTATATGAGGATGGTGAATTTTTGCACTTCATGCACCCTGATTCTTTTGAACAATATTCAGCCGATTTGAAGACGGTAGGTGATTCTAAGCAGTGGCTTAAGGAGCAGGATGTTTGTTTGGTAACAATATACAATGGTACTCCGATTGCTGTTACTCCACCGAATTTTGTGCAGTTGAAAGTTGTTGAAACTGATCCCGGCTTAAAGGGAGACACTGCCTCTGGTGGTAGCAAGCCAGCCACATTGGAAACTGGAGCTGTAGTGCGTGTGCCGCTCTTTGTTAATATTGGGGATATTTTGAAAATAGATACTCGTAATGGAGAGTATGTTTCCCGGGTTAAAGAATAATTACCTAATAATCCCGTGCTCAGATTTGGCTATAAAGTCGGCGAACAATAATATTTCTTTACATTCTTTTGCCATTTCTTGCAGCCTTTGTAGTGCTTCTGCAACGGTTAGCCCTTCTTTATAAACAATGTGATAAGCTTTGCGTAAAGAACGAACCGTTGTATAGCTAAAGCCTCGCCGTTTTAGCCCAACAACGTTTAGGCCGTAGGTGGCGGTTTCTCCATGAACACCGGAAACTAGAACGTATGGAGGAACATCTTTCGATATTGCCGTTTTTCCCGCAACAAAACTATAAGAACCAATGTGACAAAATTGGCCGACAGCAGCGAATCCACCAAATAATACATTATCATCGATTATCACATGTCCGGCAAAGCTGGTATTGTTAGCCATAACGTTGCCGTTGCCAATAATGCAATCATGAGCCACGTGCACATAGGCCATTAATAAATTATTGTTACCAATTTTTGTGATGTTACCGCCTTGTACTGTACCTCTGTTAATGGTGCAACATTCACGGATAACATTATTATCGCCAATTTCTAATAGAGTAGGTTCTCCTTTGTATTTAAGGTCCTGTGGGTCGGAACCTACGGAAGCAAATTGTAGAATTTTGTTATTTTGACCGATTTTGGTCGGACCAGTTATTACTACGTGTGGTGATATTTGACAGTTATCACCAATTTCCACATTAGCTCCGATTACACTAAATTCGCCTATAGAAACATTTTGACCAATGCGTGCACTGGAATCGATAATGGCGGTTTTTGCTATCATATATTTTTCTCCAGAAATTTTTACCTAGCTATTATTAATTCTGCACTGCAAGCTAGCTCTTCACCAACTAAGGCTTTGGCGCTGAACTTCCAAAGTTCACGTCTGTTGCGTACTATATCTATTCTTAGCGTCAACTGGTCTCCTGGTTCCACTACTTTTTTAAAGCGAGCATTATCTATTCCAGCAAAATAAAACAATCCTTCTTTCTCTTTGCTTGGTTTGGTGTTTGATGTTAAGAAAATCAAAATACCGGCTGCTTGCGCCAAAGCTTCAAGCATCATAACACCAGGCATGACCGGTTGTTCTGGAAAATGTCCTTGGAAAAAAGGTTCATTTTGGGTGACATTTTTAAGTGCTGTTAAAGATTCGCCGGGTGTGTAGTCAAGTACTCTGTCTACCAGTAGAAATGGATAACGATGCGGAAGGTACTCGAGAATAGCATGGATATCAAGTTGTTTCATTTACGGTTTCCTCTAGTTTTTGGATGCGATCACTGATTTCACCCAGCTGATAAATTTTAGATACGATTTTCATCCAGTCGCGATGTTTGATCGCAGTAAAGCCAGTTGTGTATACATCTGCTTCATCAATTGGTCTTGCCACTGAACTGGTGCCTGATATTATGGTTTTATCACAAATATTAATATGGCCATTGATATTTGCGGCTCCTCCAATCATGCAATGTTTGCCGATTTTAGCGCTTCCAGCAATGCCTGTGCAGCCAGCTATTACTGTATGGTCGCCAATTTGTACATTGTGCGCGACTTGAATGAGGTTATCTAACTTTACTCCATCACCAATAATGGTATCCTCTAAAGCGCCACGATCTATGCAAGTATTGGCGCCGATCTCAACATCATTGCCAATTTTAACAGAGCCTAGTTGATGAATTTTAATCCACCTACCATCTTCATTTGCCATACCAAAACCATCAGAGCCTATTACTGCACCACTATGAATTATGGCTCTATCTCCAATAATAACATCTTGATAGATGTTTACGTTGGCATATAACCTACAATTTTTGCCCAATGTGCTGTTGTCATTTATTGTACAATTTGGTCCTATTATTGAATTTTCACCGATTGTAACGTTGTGACCTATGACAACTCCAGCTCCCAATATAGCAGATTCTGGTATGGTGCAATTATCACCAATTTGAGCGGTTGATCCTTTAGGGGGGGTAACAAAAAGCTCGGTTATTTTGGCATAAGCTGCGTATGGATTTTTTACTATTATAATGTTGCCATCATAACGGGAGGCGTCTTTCTCAGAAATTATTACCGCACTGGCTTTTGTGGTTTTTAAAAACGGTCGAAATTTTGCCCTTTCCAGGAAAGTTATCTGTTCTGTTTGGGCTTTATCGAGAGGAGCAACAGAGGTGATACTGCAGTTAGCATCACCTCTGAATTCTGACTTTAAAAAATCAGCTATTTCTTTTAGTGTGTAAAGTTTTTGCATGACTTATTTTAGCTTGGCAATTACTTGTTTGGTTATGTCAATATTGTCTGCATTGTAAGCAACGCCAGCTGTTGTTAGCACTAAATTATAGTGATTTTTAACGGCGACGGCTTTCACAGCATCAGAAATTTTTGCAACTATTTTTCCCATAGATTGTTTCTGGGCGCTCATAGCTTGTTTTTGAAATGTCATCTGCATTGTTTGCAGCTTTTGTTGTTCAGACATTATCTTACTTTGCAGCGATTTTTTATCTTTATTCGTCATGACACTACTGTCTTTTTTATATTTTGCCAGATTATCTTGTACTATTTTTTGCTGTGCCATAAGTTTTTTTTGATCTGGAGCAAATTGATTTTTTAACTTATTTTGTTCCTGTTTTACTTGTGGCATATTCATCATGATTTGATGAATATCCACTACACCTATGTTGTTCGCAGCAAAAATTGTGCCAGATAAAATCATGCCTGTAACAGTTAATATTATTTTTTTCATATAAGTCTCCAGTTGTTAGTAATTTCTGTTTTATTTGCAATTTAATCCTAAAAGCTTGTTCCCAAAGAAAATTGGAAAAAGCTCAGAGAATCGCCGGTTTTTTTGCGTAGCGGTGCGGCTAAGCTAAAAACCAAGGGAGCAAGTGGTGTGCGCCATTCTACCTGTAAACCGCTAGATACACGCAAGTCACTAATATCTCTTCCTATATTTTTTGTGTTGTCGTAAACGCTACCAGCGTCTACGAAAGCAGTGGTCCGTACTGTTTCTCCGAATGGATTAGGGAAGATAATTCCAATACTGCCTTCAGCTTGAGCGTGTGCACCTATCGCATTACCATTCGAATCTTTTGGTCCTATAGTGCCAGCTTCAAAGCCGCGCACTGAACCTATACCCCCGGAGAAAAAGTTTTCATAAAAGGGTAGGCTCTGACTTTTATTAAAAGCATCCCCATAACCAAGAAGGGCGTGTGCTTCAAAAATAAAGTCTTTTATTATGGGATGATAAAAAAGTGCTTCATCGGTTATTTTATAGTAATAAATTTTTGGATAGTGACCGCCCCCCGGCATTTTATGATTTATCAAAGGTGCCGCAACTGCTAGCTCGATATCATTGGATAGACCGCGAGTTGGGTAGATCGCTTTGTCCATATTTGTATATTGCCAAGAGGTACTTAGTTTAGCATCATCAAACAGGTGACCGTATTTGTTAACAAAAGTTTTTGCTTGAGTCGATGACGCTGCGTTGACTTTAAGATTGGTATGATCAAACCCAAGCCCATAGTTGATGATGCTATATTCTGAGATAGGATAACCAATAGTTGTTTTTACGCCATATGTGTTTGTTGAATAAGAGCTTAAATCAATCTGATTTGGAGTGGTTTTTTGCAGATAAGCATTAACACCCAGGCTTACTTGATTGTCTGTGATGTACGGGTTAAAAAAGTTAAAACTATATGTTTTGCTAAGGGAGCTATTATTGAATTGTAGGCCTGCCGAATCTCCAGTGCCTAGGAAATTTTGGTCGCTGATTGAAGCGCCATATAGAAACCCTTCCGCGTCTGAATAACCAATCTGCCCCATGAGCTTAGTGGACGATGTTTCTGTAACGTTATATTTCAGATCAACCTGGTTTGGGCGATTTGGTGCCGGTTTTAGGGAGGTGTGAATGTTCTTTAAGTAACCTAGCATATTTAGCCTTCTAGTTGATTCTTTGATTTTTGGCAAAGAATAAATGGCACCTTCCATTTGGCGCATTTCGCGGCGCAATACATAATCAGCCGTTTTTTTGTTGCCTACAAAATATATGTTATGCACGTAGACTGGTTTGCCTGGAATGAAGTGAAAATCAATGGCGACGGTGTGGTTTCTATCATCTGGAATTGGTCTGGGTGTTATTTGTAAAAATGCGTAGCCTATGTCGCCAAAAAAATCGGAAAGGGCATTGTCTGTGTCTACTATTTTCTGCCTTGAAAATAGCTCCCCGTTTTTAATAGTAACTAATTTTAAGAGGTCTTGTTTTTTGCCTAGAAGATTACCGGAGAGCGTGACATTGCTTACTTTATAAAGATGCCCTTCACTTATGTGGATAGTTATGTATACGAAGCGTCTATCAGGTGTTATTGATACTTGTGTAGAGTCAATGTTGCACTTTAAGTAACCATGATCCAAGTAGTAGTTTTTAAGATTTTGCAAATCCATTGCAAGTTTTAATTTGGAGTATTGATCGCTGTTGGTGAACCATGACCAAAGGGATGGGGTGGTTAGAGAAAAATTCTTGAGCAGAGTTCTGTTTGAAAAATGCCTATTTCCCAGGATTTTTATTGAGCGAATTTTTGCGGCAACTCCCTCTCGAATTGTTATATCTACGGCGATTCGGTCTTTGCTCAATTGTTTTGCATTAGCTGCGATATTAACATCGTATAAGCCCATGTTGTGGTATTGTTGAATTAGAGCCTGTTTTAGTTCTTTTAAAATGGAATGATTAAATATTGATCCTTCTCTGAAGCCAATTTTGTGCAAAGCTTTTAAAAGGTCTTTGGTTTTTATCTTATCGTTACCGGCAATTTTTATAGAGCTTATAACTGGGCGCTCTTTTACCGTTATTATGATATTGTTATATTGCCTATAAACCGCCACATTGTCGAAAAAGCCGGTGTTGTACAGTTTACGAATTATCTTTGTTGAGGTTGAGGTGTTTGCTCGATCCCCTGTTTTTACGGGCAAATAGTTTAAAAATGTTTTATAACTAATACGATGTAACCCATTTACTCGAATACTTTTAATAGTAAAATTGCTGGCCAGAGCGCTGCAGCTGATAAGGAGAATAGCTATGACGCCAAGTGTTTTTAGTCTTTTCATATTGAATATATTGCTGTTCTTAATTTCTTGATAAAAATAAAAGCATAGTATACATGATTCATTATATTCAACAACAATATGACTTGTTTATAAGGCCAATTCATAAAAAATTGCTTGTATAAGTTCAGAAACATATGAGACTTTTGGTGTTGTTATAGCAAGCGAGTGAGCGCGCCATCAGAAGCGCTAGGCGAGCGAGC